>NZ_JASPJT010000002.1:0-285916 GCF_030232425.1 Corynebacterium sp. MSK019
CCAGGTGTTATCCGACTGCGGGTATTCATAGTGGTTAAACTAGCCCGCCGGTTATACACCGTGGTTGTGCACACCCCAGCCTGCGCGGCAATCTCGGCAACACTATATGAGCCGGCCATAAGCATCTCGTAGATCACGCGATGCTTATGCATCATCGAGACCTTCGGGTAGTGCGATTGGTGCTGGATCTCAATTCCGGCTTGTCGCGCCCACCGCCTGACAGTTGGTGAGGGTATCCCTAACTCACGTCCAACTGCGCTTGCTGATGCCCCGTTGGCGATGTGTTGAAGCGCAATCGGTTTGATGGCACTGTATTTCGTTCGGCGGGTTTGCTTCACTACTTCTCCTGGTCGAAAGTGGTGATGCATTCACCGCCTGAACCTACCGGGACATTTTTGTCATAAACGTAGTCAGTAACTCGCATTGAGGACTAAGTAGTAAATGGTGCCGACCCGGTGGCACGCCGACCGGACACGCTTTTTGACTATTCGCCCTTGATGCCTGGCAACGATCGCCCAAGCAACAAGAAAGGGGCTCCAACCGTTCGGTTGGAGCCCCTTAGCGTTTACACGCCAACTGGCGAAGACCAGTCAATGAGACCTACTTGAGAGCCTCTTCCAGCAGAGCCTTCTCCTCAATCTGGTGGACCTTAGCCACACCAGTTGCGGTGGAGGACTGTGCACGGCGGGAAACGCGGGTCAGCTTCGGCATATCCGGCAGAACCTCTGGGAGGTTCAGTGCCAGGAACGGCCACGGACCCTGGTTAGCCGGCTCATCCTGAACCCAGCGGACTTCCTCAAGATCCGGGTAGGACTCGAAGATGTCGCGGAGGCGGTTGTGCGGCAGCGGGTGCAGCATCTCCAGGCGAGCGATTGCAAGATCGTCGCGCTTGTCCTTCTTACGCTTCTTCTCCAGCTCCCAGTAGATCTTGCCGGAGCAGAGCAGCAGGGTCTTGATGCCGGACTTGTCCTTGGACTCGAAGTTCGGGTCATCGATGACCGAGCGGAACTTGTTCGGGTTGGTGAAGTCCTCGACAGCAGACGCTGCCATCTTGTTGCGCAGCATCGACTTCGGCGAGAACACAACCAGCGGACGGTGCAGGTCGGACAGGACGTGGCGACGCAGCAGGTGGAAGTAGTTAGCCGGCTCGGACGGCTGAGCAACGGTGTAGGAGCCCTCGGCTGCGAGCTGCAGGAAGCGCTCGATACGTGCCGAAGAGTGGTCCGGGCCCATGCCCTCGTAGCCGTGCGGTAGCAGCAGAATCAGCTTGGAGGTCTGACCCCACTTGGCCTCGCCGGAGGAAACGTACTGGTCAATGGTGGTCTGAGCGCCGTTGGCGAAGTCACCGAACTGTGCTTCCCAGAACACTGCTGCGTCCGGGTTACCCAGGGTGTAGCCGTACTCGAAGCCCATGCCTGCGTACTCGGTCAGAGCCGAGTTGTAAATCATGAAGCGACCACCGTTCTTGGACTTACCGTAGGCGTCGATCGGGTTGTATTCCGAACCGTCCTCGGAGTCAATCAGAACTGCGTGGCGAGAGGTAAAGGTACCGCGGCGGACATCCTCACCTGCGAAGCGGACGTCGATGCCAGCACCGGTGAAGGAGCCGATTGCCAGCAGCTCGGCCATACCCCAGTCGATGCCACCTTCCTGAGTCATCTCCGCGCGCTTCTTAGCGACCGGCGCAACACGCGGGTGAATCTTGAAGCCCTCAGGGAGGTTGACGTAAGACTGACCAATCTCGACGATTTCAGCCTTCTCGATGCCGGTCTTCAGACCATGCGGCAGCGGCTGAGAGCCTGCAATACCGGACTGTTCGCCCGGCTTTGCGTCCTGTGCTGCGCGGACCTCGTTGAAGACAGCTTCCATCTGGTCGTGGAAGTCTCGGCGAACTGCCTCGTACTCTTCCTCGGAAATGTCACCGCGACCAATCAGGTCCTCGGTGTACTGAGCGCGGACGCTTTCCTTTTCGTCGATGACCTTGTACATCAGCGGCTGAGTCATGGACGGGTCATCGGCCTCGTTGTGGCCGCGCTTGCGGTAGCAAACCAGGTCGATGAAGACGTCCTTGCCGTAGCGGTTACGGTACTCAACAGCCAGCTGGCCGACCCAGACGACAGCCTCCGGGTCGTCACCGTTGACGTGGAAGACCGGGCAGCCGTATGCCTTGGCGATGTCGGTTGCGTAGTAGGAGGAGCGACCGGAGTCCGGCGAAGTGGTGAAGCCGATCTGATTGTTCACCACGATGTGGACGGTACCGCCGACCTTGTAACCACGCAGGGACATGAGGTTCAGGGTCTCCTGGACAATGCCCAGGCCGGCGAAGGATGCGTCACCGTGCAGCAGCAGCGGCATGACGGAGTAGCCCTCTTCGCCCTTGTTGATCTTGTCCTGGCGTGCACGAGCAAGACCCTCAACGACCGGGTTGACGGCCTCGAGGTGGGACGGGTTCGCAGTCAGGGTGACGTCAATCTCGCCCTCGCCGAACATCTGGATGTGACGGCCAGTAGTACCCAGGTGGTACTTGACGTCACCAGAACCGCCGACCTGTGCCGGGTCGATGTTGCCTTCGAACTCGGTGAAGATCTGGCGCAGTGGCTTGCCGACGATGTTTGCGAGCACATTCAGTCGACCGCGGTGTGGCATACCGATGACGACCTCATCCAGGCCAGCACCAGCAGCGGTGTCAATGGCGGAGTCCATCAGCGGAATCAGCGACTCTGCGCCCTCAAGGGAGAAGCGCTTCTGGCCGACGTACTTGGTCTGCAGGAAGTTCTCGAATGCCTCAGCGGCGTTCAGCTTCTGCAGAATGTACTTCTGCTCAGCGTGGGACGGCTTTGGCTGGCCGCCCTCAATGCGCTCTTCCAGCCACTCGCGCTCTTCGCGGTCGAGGATGTGAGCGTACTCGGAACCGACCTTGAGGCAGTATGCGTTCTGCAGGCGCGAGAGAACTTCGCGCAGCGTCATCGTCTCCTTGCCGCCGAAACCACCGACGTTGAAGGTACGGTCCAGATCCCACAGGGTCAGACCGTGCTCCTCAATATCGAGGTCAGCGTGGTTCGGAGCGGAATCATTCGGCTGGTCAGAACGCAGCGGGTCGATATCAGCCAGCAAGTGACCGCGGGAGCGGTAGGCCTCAATCAGACGCATAACGCGGGTGTTCTTGTCGATACCCGTGTTCGGCAGATCCTGTGCCCAACGGATTGGGGTGTAGGGGACGCGCATGGTCTGGAAGATGTGGTCCCAGAACTTGTCGTCGACGAGCAGGTTGCTCATCGTGCGCAGGAACTCACCGGACTCTGCACCCTGGATAATGCGGTGATCGTAAGTAGAGGTGATGGTCACCAGCTTGCCGATGCCCATCTCTGCCAGACGGTCCGCGGAAGCACCGGCGAACTCAGCCGGGTAATCCATGGAGCCGACACCGATAATCGCGCCCTGCCCCTTGGTAAGGCGCGGGACGGAGTGGCGAGTACCGATACCGCCCGGGTTGGTCAGGGAAATGGTGACGCCCTGGAAGTCCTTACCGGTCAGCTTGCCGTGGCGAGCACGAACGACGATGTCCTCGTAGGCGTCGACGAACTGCTTGAAGGTCAGGGTTTCACACTCGCGGATAGCAGCAACTACGAGCGAACGAGAGCCGTCCTTAGCTGGCATATCAATGGCCAGGCCGAGGTTAATGTGCTCCGGGGTAACCAGAACTGGCTTGCCGTCAACCACCTTGTAGTTGTTGTTCATGTCCGGGTGGAGCATGACAGCCTTCACCATGGCGTAACCAATGATGTGGGTGAAGGAGATCTTGCCGCCGCGGGCGCGTGCCAGATGATTGTTAACCAGGGTGCGGTTTTCAAACATCAGACGTGCCGGCATATCGCGAACCGACGTAGCGGTCGGCATCTCCAGGGAGACATCCATGTTCTTAGCGATAGCCCGTGCGACGCCCTTCAGAGGCTCCTCGCCGGATTCAACAGCCGAAACCTTGGCTGCTGCATCCATTGGGGACTTCTTTGGCTTCGGGGAGGCCGGCTTGTTCGGGGTCTTAGTGGGTTCGACCCCCTTGGATTCACGACGTCCGGTTGCCTTAGCTTCCTCCTTCGTGGCTGCTGCTGGCTTTGCCATATTGGAAAGGTCCTCGCCCTTTTGGGACGGGGTGTGGGTTGCGAAGAATTCGCGCCATTCCTGACCCACAGATTGTGGATCCTTCTGGAATTGCTGGTACATCTCGTCGACCAGCCATTCGTTCTGGCCGAAGCTCATGTCGCTGCTCACGGCAGGTACTCGCCTCTTTTCGTCTTAGTTTTACTAACTCACGTTTATTCTAATTAGCGCAAGTGTCAAAGTGTCATTCAAGGATAACGAAAATTCTGAATTACTACACCGTCGCGCTCCCCATATGGTACTTGCTCCAAAGCTCTGCGTATTGGCCACCCGCCGCTAGGAGCTCGTCATGGGAGCCGTCCTCGACAATACGCCCGTGGTCAAGTACCAAAATCCGGTTGGCCCGAGCCGCTGTAGCCAGGCGGTGGGCCACAATAATTGCCGAGCGTTGACGCGACGCACGGTCAGTGGCTTCAAGGATTGCCGACTCTGTTGCAGGGTCGAGTGTCGCGGTGGCTTCGTCGAGAAGCAGCAGTTCAGGACGCATCATTTCGGCACGAGCGAGTGCGATGAGCTGACGCTGTCCGGAGGAGAGCCCTCGGCCATCTGGGCCGACGGGGTGGTGGAAGCCACCGGGCAGGCTGGCAATGGTGCTGAGGGCACCGACGTTTTTCGCGGCCTGCTGAATTTCAGCATGACTGCTGTCCGGTAGACCGTAGGAAATATTTGTTGCTACTGTCCCCGAAAACAGGTGTGATTCTTGGGGGACATAGCCGAGGGTGCGTCGCCAATCGTTAAGAGGGAAGTCGCGGATGTCAGTTTCGGAGGCTCGCACCACACCGTCAACTGGATCGTAGAACCGAGCAAACAACTTAATGATTGTTGATTTTCCGGCGCCCGTGGATCCGACAATTGCGACTGTTTCTCCGGCAGGAATCTGCAAATCGAGAGCATCGAGAACCTGCGGGCGTTCGTGCTCAGAGTCGGCGGCGGAGTAGGAGAAAGTTACCTTGTCTAAGCGCAGGTCGCCAGCAGCTGCGCGGGACGCGCCGTCAGTAGTGCCGTGATCTGGCATGGGGGCGGTCTGTAGGAGGTCATCAATGCGATTGAGGCCGACCTTCGCCTGCTGGTAGCCGTCGAAAACATGGGACAGCTGCTGAATCGGGCCAAAGAGCATTCCTAGGTACAGCGTGAAGGCGACGAGTACGCCGGGCGTCGTGGTTCCCGAAGCAACCTGTTGGGCACCGACAGCCAATACCGCGGCTGTTGCCAACTCAGAGACGAAGTTGATGCCGGGGAAGAATAGAGCCACGGCCAGCTGCGCTCGCTGACGGATTGCGCGGTACTTGTTGGATTCCTCGGCAAAGGAAGATTCGATATCGGCGACACGGTGGTACATCTGAATCTCGCGAAGCCCACCAATGGTCTCCTGAAAATCAGCGTTGACCAAGGAGAGCTGCTCGCGTGCAGCCTTGTATAAGCGCGAGGAGATTCGGCGGAATACCAGGGTGGCCACCACAATGATGGGAAGGGACGCCAACGCCACCGCGGCGAGTGACACCTGTGTGGCAAGCAACAGCGCCGTGACACCGAGCAGAGTAAACGCGGCGATAGCCCCTTCTGCCAGTCCCGTTTGCAGGAAAGAGGACAGCGCGTCGATGTCGGTTGTCATCCTCGTCATGATGGCACCCGAGCGATTGGCCTCGAAGTAGTTAATGCCAAGCGACTGCAGGTGACGGTAGCAGCGCACACGCAGGGCATAGAGCAGCCGCTCACCAGTGCGCGCAGTAATAACAGCATTTGTGGCTACGGCAAGCCAACTGATGAGGACCGTCGCCAAGCCACCTGCGGCGCAGGCCCACAGCACGGCCTCATTGTGCTCACTGATGCCGTGGTCAATGGCGTAGCGCACGAGCATGGGGAACGCCAGATCGGCAACGGCAATGAGGGCGAGCAGCGCGATGACACTTATAAATAGGCCGCGGACATAGGAGAGCAGCCGGCGTAGAGAAAAAAGCTCGGAGTTGTCGAGTGCCGCAGCGGGCACACGCGGTTTTTCGGTAGCGGGTGGGAGGTTTCGCACACGCTCGAGAAGCTCAGGCGTCGCAGGAGCATTGGCGAGAGCCGCCCCCATGCCACCACGACCGCCGCCGCGGCCACCGGGGCCACCGGGGCCACCGGGTCCACCTGGACCGCCTGGACCGCCTCCGGCTCGGCCGACCCCGCGGCTCATTTGAGAAGTGGCACCTCCGGGAAGCCGCGCAGCGGTGTCTGGCGTGGAGTTGTCGGAGGTTGGCGCGGTTTCGTCGGGCCAGAGTTCCTCGGGGCTGGGGTCCTCACTGCCAATGGGGTCGAGAACGAGGTTTTCGATTTCGGGGTAGGCGTTCTGGTCGATGTCCATCAGCTCGGTGAAGCGCGGATGAGAAGCAATCAGTTCGGCCTTGGTGCCAATGCCAGTGATGGCACCGTCTTCGAAAATGGCGATGTGGTCCGCCTGCTCGAGAGTGGAAGATCGATGCGCCACGATGACGATAGTCGTATCCGCCAGCTGTGAGGTCAGCGCGCTGAAGATTTCCAACTCTGTCGCGGCATCGATTGCTGAGGTCGCGTCATCGAGAACCAAAACCCGAGGACGGGCGAGGAATGCCCGTGCTAACGCGACGCGTTGAGCTTGTCCGCCGGAGAGATTATGCCCGCGCTCGCCGATGGCTGTGTCCCACCCCTGAGGCAGGTCGTCGACGAAGTTGACCTGCGCGGCTGTCGCTGCGGCGACAATCTCTTCCTGGGACGCCGCGGGATTGGCGAATGCGATGTTCTCACGCAACGTGCCCGCAAATAGATAAGGAGTGTCCGGAACGACAGTAATAGCGTCATATACGTCGCTGGAGAGAATGCGCGCGGTATCTGTGGATGTGCCGTGGCTGGGCGCATCGATAGTGATAGTTCCCGAATCCGGCAGATAGTGACGGCCGAGTAACTCCGTGGCGATAGTCTTTCCGGACCCCGGTGGGCCAATCAACGCTAAGGTCGCCCCTGGCGCGACGGAGAATGAGACATCGTCGATAAGCGTGCGTCCGCCACGGCTGTGGGTGACGTGGTTGAAGCTGATGCCAACGGGGCCGTCGGGGAGGGGGAGCGCGTCGGTGGGTTCGGGGTTGTCTGGTCGGGCGTCGATGACATCGGAAATGCGGTCGATGCTTGCCGACGTCAGCTGTATCGAGATGACCATGTTGGAGACCAGACGCGACAGGGCAGTCAGGCTGGTGAGATACGTGGCAAAAGCTACGAACGTGCCTAGGGTGATGTGTCCGTTAATCGCGAGCCAGCCACCGACCGCGATATTTCCGACGAGGGACAGTTGCGGCAACGACTGCAGCGCCGGTTGGAATCGAGCGCTGAGTTTTGCCGCTCGCAGGCGGAGGGAATAGAGCAGCGACGAGTTACGCTCCATCTTCGCAACTTCGTTGTCCCCCTGCGCAAACGCCTTGACAACGCGGATGCCGGAAACGGTTTCCTCGACTTGTCCGGCGATCTCGCCTGCTTGCTGTTGGGCAGCCCAGGTTGCAGCATGGAGTTTGTCACGCGAATTCACTGCAATGTAAATAATCGCTGGCACGACGGCGAGGCCGACCATTGTCAGGGGCAGCGAGAGGGCGAGCATGATGCCGATTGTGATGAACAGCTTGACGACGGATCCCAGCGTCAGCGGCAACATCGCCAGTAGTCCGGCCACTGCCTGGAGGTCGGAAATTGACCGCGATACAACCTGGCCTGTGTTGACTCGGTCTTGTGCTGGACCATCGAGGTTTTGTAGGGAGCGAAGGATCTTTAGTCGCAGGTCGTGCTGAACATCAATGGAGAGTTTGCCGGAGAAGAATCTGCGCCCCACCTGGGCGACGAAGCGTACTAACGCGATGGCCAGAAAGACAGAAATGACTGCCTGCAGGGGAGTTAGGGAAGGCAGTAGGCGCGCGGGGACACCGCCATCGGAAGAGCCCGTTGCCACATCAATGGCATCTCTAGTGAGAAGCGGAAGTACGGACTCCAGCCCGACAACGATTAGCGCTGCGGCTATGACGCCATAGAGCGGTAGTGGCCTGTGAAGAGACTGTTTCCACAAGAACTTCATGGGCGAGGTTCTGCGGGGTTTGCTCTGGGCCATGGTGGGTACCGCTCTTCCATTGAAAAACGTCGCTGAAGGGGAAATCGCTGAAGGGTAATCGGGGTAAGAGGAACTACTTATTCTTCTTTTTCTTCGGCCACTTCAGCGCCGAGGGAATAGAGAACCTCGATGACTTTGAGTCCTTCTTCGAGTCCTCCGAGGTGTTGGATTTAGCCGGTAGCTTTCGTTCAAAGTCCGACCAATCCTGGGGAAGCGGGCCCAGAGATGCGCGAGTGGAGCTGATAAGAATGCCACCGAGCTTGCGGTTGGCGGAGGCCCCAACCACGGCGCCAATTCCAAATGGCAAAATCTTACCGATGATGGCCAGGCGAGCGTTCTTCATCAAGCGCTTGCGTGCCTCGCGAATCAGCAGGCGGTTTGCTGCACCCAGCTGCGGAACGCCAAGCCGTGGCAGTAGAGAATTTACGGAAGTTTTGGTCTGCTTCCGCAGCGATTCCTCGCCAAGCAGAGAGGCCATAATAGCTGTCCCCTCAGAGCCGCTCATGGCCGCAAGAATCAGCGTGCGACGGCGTTGCGGATCGGTGATGTCAATATTGCGCAGGGTTGCTGAGGCCAGTGTGTACCAGGCTGATGCTTCCAGGAACAGCAGCGATTCACCGGTAACCGCAGCCAAGCCCGTAATCATGCCGACGCCGGGAAGAACCGCACTGCCGCCGGCGGCACCACCGGTGCCGGTGACCAGGTTGAGGTAGTGGGAATCAATACGTTCTTGTACCTGCGCCGGAGTTTCATCTTTTTTGCGCTTGTGCAGGGAACTGACGTACCCGGTGATGGCAGACGACTGCCAGCTCATGGTCTTATCCAGGGTTTGGATAAGAAGGGTTCCCAGTTTTCCGGCATCACGTTCGATCGCTTCGGGGGTTGAGTTCACCGCATCAGTTACTGTGCGAGTTGAATCCTTCTTCGTCTTTTGGAACAAAGTAGTAGACCTCCTAAACGGGTCCGTTGAGAGCCATATGCCCATATAAACACTACTGAGCTGTGGGGAAATTCCGTAGTCGGTGGAAAAATAGACAGGTGTACGGCGATTAACACAGTCGATAGAAGGATGAGACTGGTGAACGATGTCACGCGGGGTGCCGCATTGCCTCCCGAGTACTCCCAGCTTTTGGCGGACTTTCCTCGGTTTTCCGCAGATGTCACGCCTCACGACGGCGCTGCGGAGTGGCACCTTTCTACCGAAGCTGTAGCCGCCGGAATTGAGGCTGGGAGAAAGCTGTTTCCCATGCCCGAGGTTGAGGTGGATACCCGTTTCCAGGCCCAGTTGTGGTGGTGGTCCATGTGCGGAGCATTGGTAGGGCCATCGCTGGCATGCGTGTTGGTGTCCGATCGAGTTCCAGTGTGGCAGTGGTCTTCTTGGCTCACATTTCTTCGAGATGACTATTGGGTTGGGTTCCAAGCTCAACAGTTTGAAAGCATTTCCGCTGAGGATGCGGATGAGCTGAAGGATTCCGGCGAAGCACTGGCTCATTTCTTGGAGCCGTTGGCTCAGGTTGTTGGAGAAGTCGGGGAAATCAAGCCTGCCCCTCTTTGGGCCGTGGCTGCCGATGCCGTAGCTAACGCCGCAATATCCGCCGGTAATGAGCTGATGGAGCCCTGGCGTGGAGCGCTTATTGGCAAACATGTCGTTGAGGGAATACAGCGAGTACATCGGGTCCCTCTTCCTCGTTTCATGGATTCCTGCGGAGGCGAGGTGCGCCCCTGGGATGAAGCCGCTGCTGAATCGGGAGAAGAACCGGACTTCGATGTAGTTACTCACCTGGAGAGGGCTACTTGCTGCATGATTTATCACAGCCCAGATGCCGATCTGTGTGTCTCCTGTCCAAAACGTTCTCGTGAGGAACGCCATCAACTCTGGGCACGCTACTGAGCGCTCTGTTTTCGAGAATCGACAGCTGGCGGCCTGCTCCTCAACCGACCGTGTTGGCGGCTTTGCAGCAGCACGCACGCTGCCGGCGCGATCTTTCGCAGCAATTGCCGGGGGCATGAGCCACCCCATGATTGCGCGTTTGTCGCTACGATTGGCTGCGGGTAGAGGCCAATTATCTTTCAAGGGAGGATTCCACCCATGAGCTTTTTCGAGCAGATTGCTGCGGCACTGGACCGCGAGGGCATTGAAAGCCGTGTCAACGATGACACCCTCTTCGTTCCCATTACCTCTGACCTGGAGGTTCAGTTCGTCACCATTGATGAGGACATCCCGGCTGCCGAAGTTTACGTAGCCGCTGCCGATGTGGATGATGAGGACGACGAGTTCGAAGCTGTTCTGGTCTCCGCTGTATTCTCCGTCGAAGACGCCGTCGCGGCAGTCGCCCACCATGTAGCTACTGACCAGGTTGTTGGCCTGCTGCGCACTCTGCTCGATGGTGATGATGACCGCATTGCTGACCTGGAGTTTGAACAGGACCCCGAAGAGGCAACCTTGGTCACCTCCGAAGTTGGTACCTCCTCGTTGGTCCAGGTTTTGGTAACTGCCCACAACAACGAGCCCAGCGCACACGTCCGCTTCATCTCCCAGGACGCGAACTTGGACGACATTGTCGACCAGGCCATCGCAGAGTTCTGGGACTCGGACACCGAAACGGTTCTCACCGATGATGACCGTCGCAAGATGTTCGCTGACCTCTACTCTGACATCCAGACCTTGCGCAATGAGGTTCTGACGCTGGGCACCTTCAAGGACTTTGACAAGCTGATGGATGTCCTTGCGCTCGTGGTAGACCGCGCAGAGGA
Source organism: Corynebacterium sp. MSK019 (assembly GCF_030232425.1). Taxonomy (NCBI): domain Bacteria; kingdom Bacillati; phylum Actinomycetota; class Actinomycetes; order Mycobacteriales; family Corynebacteriaceae; genus Corynebacterium; species Corynebacterium sp. MSK019. The sequence goes on from NZ_JASPJT010000002.1 coordinate 11,015, forward strand.
ATGGGAAGATCAGCTGGCACCCGTCGATGACGGGTACGCGGAGTATATCTACTCTGATCACGTTGCCTCCTTGGACGGGGATGATGATGACGATGACGACGATGATGACCTCTATGACGATGGCGACTATGACGACGAGGACGACGAAGAAGGCGACGACAGCGAGTAGCCGTACTGTGGCAGCACTGTGACCAGTGCTAAGCCGCTGATGGGCGAGAAGAAAAGAGCTCGTTAGGACACGGCAGTGGCCGCGCGCCCCTGGTGCCAATCCAGCTATAACGGCGCCCGGGGAGTGCGAGGTCAGTGCCGTTTTCGTGTATCTTGCTGCAGTCCTGCGCACGATGGAGAGCCTCAGCCACAGCCCGAGTACGTCGGCGGTTTTCTTCCCGCGTCCGATTCGAACCGCCAATTCCGCGGAGGACTACCTCCGATGAGGATGCCACCTTGACGGAAACGGAGTACATGAACATGGGCTCATCCTTCAGGATGAAGTATTCCGCGTGCACGTCGGCAAGCTGAGAGACCAGTGCGCGAGGAAGCGCTATCCGCGACGCGCGGACGGTGACCACAGGCCCGTCGGGAAGCGAAAAGGTGTGATCTAGCGCGCCGGGCGAATGCCTACGGGCGATGGTGGGGTGGCAGAGGATTGTGCGGATGAGGTCGAGGTCTTCGAAACATTCTGCACGGTAGGTAGCGGATAGTGGGGGAAGAGCTAGGCGGCGATGAATGGGAAACTCGTCTGCTGTGTTCATGGCTCACAAGTTATCGAACACCCCGGACTCGCATTTTCGAACATATAGAACTAATGTTCGAGATATGTTTAGCATCAATTGGCTACCCAAGTGGGGGTAGTCAATTGGCTAGGTGCCTGGTGTTATTGCAGGGACATGTGGGGTTGTGGAAACGATTCGATAACGACTTTTGTAAAAGTCCAAGAGTCTGAGAAAACGCTATTTCTGGGGTGGGGTGGTGGATTAGTGTGGGGGATGGTCCTAAAGGAAAACTAAAAATTTGAAAGATTCGTCTCAATGAAGCACGCAAGAAGTCGAATGGCGGTATCGGCTTTCGCAGCACTTTTGTCCTTAGCAGCCCCGGTCGCGGCACATGCTGTCGTGGTTGGTCCGGGTGACCCGATTCGAACTCCCATGGAGGGAAGCCCGTGGGATGGGCACCGAAATGTCAACTCGCCGATGTGTTCGGCGGGTGTTCCGGGAGCGGTGACGGACCGCAATGGGGAAAAGCATCGGGTCATGTTGACCGCAGGGCACTGTGTGAATGATGCTCCGGATGTGGGTCTGCCAATCGTTACCGGTGAGGTGTATGTGCCAACCGCCGAAGGCGATAAGCGCATTGGTACGACAGGTGCTCACCGTTGGGAAGTGCCGCAGGAAGATGCCGGACTGGAGTCGTTGCCGGCGGCCTTTAATGGTGCAGACTATGGAGTAATCAACCTTGATCCAGACGTAGAAACTACCGGCGCAAGTTACTCCATCGATGAAAATGGTCAGAGCTACGGGGAGCCTGTAGCGATGACTGGCATTCAAGACAATGAAGATCTGCCGCGTGGCGAGGTCTCCTTCGATAATTTTGGCAAACCTATCTGTAAGGACGGCATGCGTACCGGACGTGCCTGTGGCTATCAGGTATTCCGGGCTCGAAACGGCATTTGGACGGTTGGTATCGGCGTTGACCACGGTGACTCGGGCGGAAATGCCTACGATCCGACCACAAATGAAGTTATTGGCGTGAATTCGATGACCTTCGGTCCGGTCTCGCGTGTGATGCCCGCGGATATTGCCATCCAGGAGGCCTACGGCATTCCCGACGGTCAAGTAAACGACCACTTCGAGGTATCGGATTCCACGGCTCAGCGCGACTCCACCTATCGCACCCTCAACGAGGATATGGCGGCGGATCAGGAGTACGCCCGGACGCAGAATTCGCAGGGTTCTCAGGAAGGTTCTGTACCGCAGTTAACTGATCTTGTGGACCAGTTGCCGCAGTCGCCGCAACTGCCTGAGCTGCCACAATCGCCCCAATTGCCACAATCGTCACAGCCGTTTGAGCTGCCTCAGTTGGCAGAAATTCAGCTTCCAAGCTTTGAGGGCTAGCACCAGTCTGAGAATCTGACAAAAATCACCCCCGAACCGTTAAGAGAGCCAGAATCATCCAAGGCGGATGGTTCTGGCTCTTGCATTGCTGTTGAACAAACTTTTTGATGCGTAATGCGCGTGCCGTGAAGGCGAATGAACGGTTCCTCGACTGAGAATTTCACCCTAGGTTCCATTTTTGGAGAGCTTTGTAAAGGTGTCCCTAATACACTGAGAGGGACAAGTTTTCTGTACAGAAATGGAGTAGCGCACACTATGGTCAGTTCGAAGAAGGTCGCCACACTTACGGCTGCACTGTCGGTAGCTGCAGGTGGCTTTGTGCCCGGAATCGCGGTAGCTGAGGCTGCACCGGCAAATTCGGATGTTGTCATCGGCCCGGGCTCGCCGTTGCGAATGCCGTTCCCGAGCAGCAAGAACATCGATGGACGTCATGTTCAGTCCCCGATGTGCTCTCTGGGAGTTCCTGGCACCGTTGTGGATCAGAATGGCGTTTCGCATCGTGTCATCATGACTGCCGGCCACTGTGTTGTGGCGAAGGATACTGAAACCGGCGAAGAGGTCACCGGCCAGTTCTTCATCCCAACCAAGGATGGCGACAAGCTGGTCAACAAGGACTACATGGGCACCGATGTCATGCCGGAAGAGGGTGACTTCGACGAAAACACCACTATGCCGGAGTTCTTCAACGACCTCTTCAATAGCGGTGACTACGGCATCATTGAGGTTCAGGACGACATCAAGACCACCTCTATGTCCCACTCTGTTGATGAGTTCGGCAACGTCCACGGCGAGCCGGTTCAGATCGTCGGTATCGAGGACAAGCGCACTCTCGAGCCGATGGAGATTTCCTTCGACAACCTCGGTGAGCCCGTGTGCACCGACGGTTCCCGTACCGGCCGTGGCTGCGGCTTCCAGGTCTTCCGAGTCCGCAATGGTGTCTGGGCTATCGCTCCGATTGACCACGGCGATTCGGGCGGAAACGCTTTCAACCCGGAGACTCGCGAGGCCATTGGCGTTAACTCCATGGGCATCGGCCCGCTGAGTCGCTTCCAGCCGATTGACGTTGCTCTTGAAGAGCAGTACGACATCCCGGACGGCCAGGTCAACGAGCGCTTCAAGGTAGAGACCTCCACTGAACCGCAGTCCGAGTTCCGCACGATTGACGAGGACTCCCAGTACACCAAGCAGCACGTCCCACAGGAAGAGCCGGAGCTGGGCCCGATTGGCGAGCTGCTCCCAGAGGGCGTCGAGGTCCCGCCGGAGATTGCCGACATCATCTCGGAGAGTCCGTCTCTCCCGGAGCTGCCGATTCCGGAGCTGTCGGGTGCGACCGCTCAGGCAACGCAGTCTGTCAGCAACATTTCCTCGCAGGCGAACCTGCCGAGCCTGTTCTAATCAGGTCACCGCAGTCTCGTAGATAGGGCGTTCGCTTTACGACGCTCCGTTCAACCCCCTATTCCGCCACAGTGGCGGGGTAGGGGTTTGGCTTTCGTTAGTCAATCGGCTTTGCGTGAAGGTACTCGAAGAATGTGTCGGGAACGGGATGTTCAAGGTGAAGCTTCATTGTGACAACATTCGAGTCTTTCCCCTTAACCCCCTTCATTTTTGCTTGCTGGGGATCACTTGGAGTGGCTTCGCCAAGGTAGGTGAATCCTTCATCTGGTAAATCATCCCTGCGTACAAACAAATGGATAGGGAATTTATGTTGGATGATGCTCTGGACTTCCTGACTCTTTAGCGTCCTATTTGAACGTGTAAACCAACGCATCGTCGAATGGTCAATGAATTCATCCTCGTATGCGATGCGAGGAGCAAGCCCCTTGTGCTTTCGGTAGTTTACAAAGATTGGAATCGTCTGCGAGTGGGAATCAATCTTATAGCCATTTAGCGTGCCTGATTGATCCGACCGAAGCCTCAAAAGACGAGAAACATCCTTTCTGGAATAGCGTTGATTGCGGCGAAGTACACCCGTGAAATAATCATTTTCGCGGGACAGGAAAAGACCAGTTTGAATGATGTCATCCACATGCTCTCGAAAGCTGTTTGGATATGACGAATCCCACTTGTTGTATAAAGTCAAAAATTCCTCAGTCAGACTGTAACGTGAGGTTTCGTCATCGTACCGGACCAATCTAATTTCTTCGTAGGCCCGCTTCGGGTAAAACTCGAGGTTGAGTACTCGTTCGACAACAGAGAGATCCAGCTCGCTGTGAGAAACAGCCCTTGTGTCGAGTAATTCTGAAAACTCTTCACGTGTGATGGAACCATGCTTAATAAGCTGGTCAAGTAGAAGTAACTCTTGGGGTTGCTTTCCGGGAAGTAGCTCGCGGGACAAAAACTTCAAGTATTCACTCTGCTTATCCGTTGGTCCTGTTGCTGCTTTGTCCACCTGGTGTAGGAGTTCCCAATAATTCTTGGTACGCCTGGTGGAGATCACTGTAGGGTCAACGAGGTTGAATCGAGCAAAATCCATTAGTCGTGGTACACGATTCAGTCGGTACTGGAGAAGTTGAATATCCTTTTTAAATTCAGCAATCGTGTCCACCGAGGCTGTATCGATGGCTTTAAGGATCTTCTCCTTGGCAATTTCATCAAAGCTCACAGTAGAGCCCGATGGGATATTGGAGGGATCAACGACTTTGCTCTTGAGCTTCGACTTATTTCTAGATGAATCTCCGAAAAGAGCCATCGGGATCATGTAATTGTTCTTGTAGTTTCCAATGAAATCAATTACTCGGAGATGGTCTTTTCCTGGGGCTTTGCGAAGGCCACGGCCCAGCTGTTGGGTAAAAATGATGTTTGATTCGGTGCCGCGCAGCATCACTACTTGATTTACTGCCGGAATGTCGATGCCCTCGTTGAAAATATCAACGGTGATGATGTAGTCGAGTTCGCCTGCAGATAACTCCGCAACGACAGCATTTCGTGTCGAGATTGAGTCTTCACCTAGAAGCACCTTCGTCCGTAGCTGCCGGCCAAAGAGCTGCTTTTGGTTAAGCTGCTCCGATAGCGCTTTCGCTTCGTCTTTCCGACTGCAAAATATGAGCCCCTTAACTCTCTCAGGAAACCCGTAGACACGGAGCTTCTCCAGGAGATAGTCGATACGATCTTCAGCGACGAGAGCATCGATGGATGCAGTCTTATCACCGATCGCTCGAACTCCATCATCAAAATCGGTGACACCGAAATAATGGAATGGTGCGAGCATGTCGGCTTCAAGAGCGGCTTGCAGTCGGATTTCGTAAGGAACGTTGAAATCAAAGAGGCGAAAGATGTCCCCTGAATCTGGACGCTCGGGAGTTGCGGTCAAGCCGAGGACAAACTCACTGTTGAAGTATGCAAAAACTGGCTTGTAGGAATTAGCAGCGCCACGATGAACCTCATCAATAATGATGAAGTCAAAGGCATCTGGAGAAAAGGTTTTGTAAGTCGATTGGGAATACAAGGATTGAACTGAGGCAAAAAGGTATCGTGCATCAGTTTCTCTTTTCCCACCAACCAAGAGTCCAAAGTCGGCGTCCGTAAGCTCAGAACCGGAGTAGGCAAGTACCTTTTGGAACTCACTCTTAGTCTTTTCCAGAATCTGTTCCCGGTGGGCAACGAACAAGACCCGCTTGGCCTGTGCTTCTTTAACTGCTAGTGCAGCAAGGATCGTCTTCCCCGTGCCGGTAGCGGAAATTATGAGGCCTTTCCGCTCGCCTGACTGCCTCAAGTCAGCGATATTCGACAGCGCTACCTGCTGCATTTGATTGGCGATAACTGGGCCCTCGGGCAGCAACTTTGTGTGCGTGTTTTTCGAAACTGGAGGTACGCGGTTTTGTTCGTACTCATCGACCCATTGATGAGTTAGTGGGATGCAACGGCTACGTTGCATATCAATGGCAGTCTCAATTTGGAATGTGATATCACCATTCTGGTGACTGGAAAAGTGCAGATTCCACTCTTCGTTTTCCTGGAGCGCCTTTTGCGTCAAATTTGCGCTGCCGACGATGGCTGAAAGCTCAACCTCCTTGTAAAAGAGGTATCCCTTTGGATGAAAACCCCGGTGATGATCTTCGGGGTAGATGTAGACGTTCAGTCCCTCAATTTCGAGTAGTTCTCTGAACATCGATGGTGAATTGAAATCAAGGTAGTTCGACGTGATGATCGTCATTGGGCCAGAAAACTGAAGGAGATCCTCCTTCAGCATGGCAAGAGCGGCCGGAGAAATAAATGCTACTGAAAATATGAAACTCGTAGCGGTGCGTAGCTCCTCGCGGAGCGCATTGTACATAGTGGCCGACTCGTCGTTGCGAATGAGTCGGGGATTGTATTTTTTGTCGGCAACGGTGTTTTTATCGATGAAGCCGTAGCGTAGGTCTCCGACCAGGGAATTCATCATTGTTTTAGCATACTAAATGCGCGCTGCGTCGCTTGTATTGATTACTGTTCGTTTACAAGAATGTCGACTGTAGGGATGTCCGCTGGCGCCCAATCAACGGAATAAAGCTCGGACGGTTCTAACCAACGATATTCAGTGTGCTCCGTTAGCTTGATTTCGGGAGAAGAAACGGAACAAAAGTATGTCGCAAGTGAGATAACGGCGAAGTCATACTCATGGTCGACAGTGAGAATGTGGTTCCCAATCTCAGCGTCAAGTTTTAGCTCTTCTCTTAGTTCACGGGCTAGAGCCTCACGAGGGGACTCGCCTTCTTCGATCTTTCCACCGGGAAATTCCCAATAGTTTTCCATCGAGCGACCTGGGCCGCGTTGGGCGGCGAAGATTTTTCCTTCGTAGGTAAGAACGGCACCTACAACTTCGATTCGTTTTTTCATCTCAACTCCGCGTTCTGTCATTGCGCCTCATTCTAGTAATCGTCACTGTTTGCAGATCGGGCTATGGTGAACTCTTGGGCTTCTTATTCTCTCTTTTGCACAGTAGAAAGGACCGTTACCTTGTCAGCTTCCCGTTCGCGCGACCTGCTTCGTCGTAAAGCAAAGTGCGAATCTCAGCCGGATATCGCATCGGAGGTGGGAAGCAAACCACAAGGTCTGGATCCTCGGCAGGGTGAATTAGACGGGACTAAACAGCCGATTCCGCGAGAGATTTGGATTCTGGTCAGCGCTGCGTTCATCATTGCGCTGGGCTTCGGTCTGATTGCACCGATCTTGCCGCAGTACGCGCGCAGCTTCGATGTGGGGGTGTTCGCGGCCAGCTTCGTGGTCAGTTCGTTCTCCATTTTCCGGCTAATCTTCGCGCCGGCATCGGGCTCACTGGTAGAGAAGCTCGGATATCGACGCACGTACCTAACCGGCATCAGTATCGTCGCGTTCTCGACTTTGCTTGTTGGTGTTGCGCAGACATATTGGCAACTGCTGGCGTTTCGTGCGCTCGGAGGCATCGGTTCGACGATGTTTACGGTCTCGGCAATGGGGCTGATTGTGCGGATTTCACCGCCGGAGATCCGCGGTAAGAGCTCGGCTGCCTACGGCACAGCCTTCCTGTTGGGCAATGTCTTTGGACCAATTATTGGTGCTGCGATGGGCGCATGGGGCATGAGGGTGCCGTTTTTCATTTACGGTGGCGCGCTGATTGTGGCAACGATTGTGGTCGGTATGTCGCTGAGTGCGGAGCATCTTCGCCACGTAGTGCCCAAGCGCACGACCCCGGTGCTGAAGTTCTCCGAGGCAATCCGTGACTCGGCATATCGAAGCGCACTAGTCGGAGCCTTCGCCAACGGTTGGTCGAACTTCGGCGTGCGTGTCGCGATTGTCCCGCTGTTCGCCGCGGCAACGTTTTCCCATGTCGGCGCCCCAGAACCAGGCAGCGATGGGGCAGTAGCCGCCACTGCCACAGCTGGTTTCGCGCTGACGGCCTTCGCGCTCGGCAATGTTACGGCACTGCAGTTTTCCGGCCGTCTCTCCGACCGCATTGGCCGTCGTCCACTGCTCATCACAGGCCTGTTTATCAACGGCGTATTCACTGGCGCTATCGGTTTTAGCAGCGGCGCCATTCCGCTACTGATTCTCTCCGTCCTCGCGGGCTTCGGCGCTGGCATGATCAATCCATCGCAGCAGGCCGTGCTTGCCGACGTCATCGGCGCCAACCGCCAAGGTGGAAAGGTGCTGGCCAATTTCCAGATGGCTCAGGACTTCGGAGCGATCTCTGGCCCGCTGATTGTCGGCGCAATTGTGGATGCCGCAGGGTTCAAGGCCGGTTTCTTTGTTTGCGGTGTCATTTCGCTGGTCGCAATGGTGGGCTGGATCTTCGGGCGAGAGACTCTACCAGCCCACTCGTCGAACAGCGGAGCCAAAGAAGCCGAAGCGAAAACAGCTTAAGCAGAAGCGGATTTGCTAGTTTCCTTGCCTTCATCGAGCTTTCGGCAAATAGCCACGTAGATAGCGCCAGTAATGTTATGCACCACAGCGGCCACCGCGCCGGGAAGCGCTGCCTCCGGGGTAAAGAACTTCGCTGCCATACCGGAGGACAGGCCAGCGGACTGTGTGCCGACCTCCACGGCCACCGTGCGCTTGCCCGCAGTCGGCATCCCCACCAGCTGGCCTGCAAAGAAGCCGAGCACGTAGCCCAGAACGTTGTGGATGATCACAGCCACAAACACAATCAGGCCAATGTTCGCCAGGCTCTCAGCGTTCTTGGCCACGGCACCGAAGACCACGCCACCGATACCGAGAATAGAAATCCACGGCAGGATTGGGAGGATCTTGTTAATAAAGGTATCGGCCACAAAGCGGATAATCAGACCGCCAATCACTGGCAGGAGGACTGTCTGACAGAGGCTCCAGGCCATCCCGAGGCCGTCGACCTCCGTGTGCGCGTCGGCAAGCACGAGCATAAGAAACGGCGTCATAATCGGCGAGACCAGTGTCGACACACTGGTCATGGCGACGGACAGCGCGACATCGCCACGCGACAGGTATGCGATGACATTCGACGAAGTGCCGCCCGGAACAGAGCCCAGCATGAGCAGACCAACAGCGAGTGCCGGGTTGAGTCCGAGGACTTTAGCCACGGCAATCGCCAGCAGCGGCATGATGACAAACTGCGCAATAACGCCGAAGAGAATCGCCAACGGGCGCTTAGCGACCTGCTTAAAGTCCGGGATGGTCAGGGTGAGGCCCATCGCGAACATGATGATCATCAGGAAGTACGTGATGTAATCCGTCAGCGGAGTAAACGGGGCGGGGAAGAAGAATGCCAGCGCCGAACCCGCCAAAATAAAGCCCGGAAACCCGAGAACTTCAATCATTGCCGAGAGCTTCGACGGTGCCTTATTTTCCTGCCTGCCATTCCCAGAAATCTCCTCGGGAGAATGTGGTTTTAGCGGGGACTGCCGGGGCGAAGACGGCTGCGTTTCTGGTGCGTTGTTATAGCTGGACATTCTCTAGCGACCTTGGGCTTATGCGTTGCGAAATTGCAAAAATCCGCCGAACGGTGGGTGTTCCACGGCGGAAAATAGCTGATATGTGTACAAACTTGTAGGGAAAATGTTAGCCAGCTCACCCTAGGAAATTACAAAGTAGGCACCCCGAAGTGGGTGCAATGCGCTCGCTTGACGACGGCCCCAGCGCCGGGCCTCGTCCAAGAAATCGTCCGTCTAGTGTCGTGACCTTGCGGACAGGAAATGGTTTTTTGACCGACGGTGGCGTAGTCTGGGCAATCGGTGTGAAATCCTGACGACAATGTCGCAGAGAATCTGGCAGCGGTATAAATTCGCTGGTGAAACGCTTGAAAGTGCATAGTGCATGATGGGCGCCCCTCCTCGGAAGTAAAAGCTGAATTGGGTTTGGGCGCAATTTTTCGAAGTATGTGCAAGAGAAGCGATGTCATCGCAATTCCGACGTGAGAGCACTGAAAAACAAGAACGTAAATTGGGCGGGTCATGTATGTGCGACCCAACTGTGAGTAATCAACTGTTGAATATTGAGTGTGCGGGCGAAAAGGCCCAGGAAGAGCCCCAAATGGCTAATAATGAAATGAATGGCAGCGTCGAGGAAAACCGCGAGGATCAGCGCGAAAACCGCGAGGACGCAATTGTGAAGGCCGAGGATGTAGTGGCCGAGGAAGCACCGGTGGTCGAAGAGAAGGCCGCTGAGGAAAAGACCGAAAAGGCTGAGGTCAAGGAAAAGGCCGAGAAGAAGGCCGAAAAGAACAAAGACGACAACGGCGACGACACCGTCGGCTTCGATGAGCTTGAGCTGCCGGATGACATTGTCAATGCAGTTCGCAAGGTTGGGTTTGAGACTCCGTCCCCAATTCAGGCTGCAACTATCCCGACTCTGATGAGCGGCCGCGACGTCGTCGGCCTGGCTCAGACTGGTACCGGTAAGACCGCGGCGTTTGCGCTGCCGATTCTGGCTCGCATTGATCGCTCCGTCCGTGCACCACAGGCTCTGGTGCTTGCTCCGACCCGTGAGCTGGCGCTGCAGGTTGCGGACTCCTTCCAGTCGTTTGCTGATCACCTGGGCAAGATTCAGGTCCTGCCAATCTACGGTGGTCAGTCCTATGGAGTGCAGCTGTCGGGTCTGCGCCGAGGTGCGCAGATTATCGTCGGCACGCCTGGTCGTGTCATCGACCACCTGGAGAAGGGCTCGCTGGACATTTCCGACCTGCGTTTCCTGGTGCTGGACGAGGCCGATGAGATGCTGCAGATGGGCTTCCAGGAGGATGTCGAGCGCATTCTTGCCGACACCCCGGATGACAAGCAGGTCGCGCTGTTCTCGGCTACCATGCCGGCTGCGATTCGTCGCCTGTCCAAGCAGTACCTGACGGAGCCGGAAGAGATTACCGTCAAGTCCCAGACTCGCACTGCGGACAACATTCGCCAGCGCTTCCTGATGGTCAGCCACCGCAACAAGCTGGACGCGCTGACCCGCATCCTCGAAGTCGAGGAATTCGAAGCGATGATCATGTTCGTGCGCACCAAGCACGAGACCGAGGAGCTCGCCGAGAAGCTGCGTGCCCGCGGATTCTCCGCTGCTGCCATCAACGGCGACATCCCGCAGACTCTCCGTGAGCGCACGATTGATCAGCTCAAGGACGGCCGCCTGGACATCCTGGTGGCAACCGATGTGGCTGCTCGTGGCCTGGACGTTGACCGCATTTCCCACGTGGTCAACTACGACATTCCGCACGACACCGAGTCCTACGTCCACCGCATCGGTCGTACCGGCCGCGCTGGCCGCTCCGGCGAGGCGCTGCTCTTTGTCACCCCGCGTGAGGGACGCCTGCTGCGCTCGATCGAGCGTGCAACCAAGTCGCAGCTGCACGAGATGAAGCTGCCGACCGTCGATGAGGTCAACGACTCTCGCAAGCAGAAGTTCGCTGATGACTTGACCGAGGCGCTTGCTGATTCGCAGGTTCCGGTCTTCCGTGAGCTCATCGAGGAGTACGCAGAAGAGCACGACACCCCACTGGTTGATATCGCCGCCGCTATCGCTGCGCAGGCACAGTCGGGCGACTTCCTAATGAAGGAGCCGCCGCGTGGCCGTCGTAACGACCGTGACCGTGATCGTTTCGACCGCGACCGCAACCGTGGCCGCGATGGTCGCTCCCGCGGTGAGCGCGGTCAGGGCAAGCGCGCTGACCTGGTCGAATTCGACCGCGAAGGCACCGCAACCTACCGCATCAGCGTCGGTCGTCGCCAGCACGTCCGCCCGGGTGCCATCGTCGGCGCCATCGCCAACGAGGGTGGCCTGTCCTCCAAGGACTTCGGACACATCGACATCCGTGGCGACCACACACTGGTCGAACTGCCGGCCAACCTGCCGCAAGAAGTCATCAACAACCTCTCCGATACTCGCATCTCCGGCCAGCTCATTGGGCTGAAGCTTGACGACGGCACCTCGGTCGACGACAGCGATGACTACCGCGGTGGCCGTGGTGGCTACCGTGGCGATCGTCGTGATGGCGGCCGCGGTCGCGGAGGATACCGTGGTGGTCGCGGTCGCGACGACCGCCGTGGTGGTGGCCGCGGCCGTGGCGGCTACCGTGGAAACTTCGATGACGGTGACGATTTCGGTGGCCGTGGTCGCGGTCGCGATGACCGTCGTGGTGGCGGTCGCGGTCGCGGTGGCTACCGTGGTGACCGTGATGACCGTCGCGGTGGTTACCGAGGCGGACGCCGCTAAACCTGCTAGGTGAGGTGAGCTGGGTGGTCGTCGTCAGGCGACAACCGACGACCGCCCTTGGCGCTGACCTAGAAAATAAAAAACTGCCGGTACGCATGTACTTTCAAACCCGATTAGTCGGGCCGAAACGTACAGACGCACCGGCAGTTTTATTGTGTCTGAGCGTGAGCTCTAGATGAAGAACATCAGGATGCCGGCGACAACCCACAGCAGGGAGAAGATGCCGGAGAACATAGCCAGCTGGCCCTTCTGCTTGTCCCAGTCGAGCTCTTCAGCCTTCTTGCGACGCTCGATGAACTCCGGATCGTCAGCATCCTCGTCTTCGTCAGCGATGCCGAGGCCGGCCATCATCAGACGCTGACGCGGAATGACCAGGAAGAACAACAGTGCCCAGGCGATGATAGCCAGCAGAATTGCGGCGTGCATTGCCCCGGACTTCATGTAGGTCGACACATCGGTGAACATGACACCGAAGCCGAGCAGCGGCACGAGCAGCGACCACATGCCGTAGGTGCGCGAAATGGCGTGCATGGTGCGCGCGGCGCCGACCGTTCCAGCCTCTCCGCCGCGGGCTGCAAGCGCGAGCTTCGGGAACATCGAAATTGCGACAGTCACCGGTCCAAGCAGCAGAATTGCCGCCAGGACGTGAACCATAAGAACTACGTTTTGCACGTATTACCTTTCCACGACTGAATGTAGGCCTCGCGTTCAAGCGAGGAGTGGCCTGGATATTTCTTTATTAAGACCAGTCCTTAACTTAACGTGCTCGCACTATTTTCTCTATTTCGTGCCTTTCCTCGCGCGGATTCCACACGCAGTGGCCATCGCCTTCCAGTCTGCCGACGATACGGGCAGGTCCCATTTAATGGCCACCGCTAAGTAACGATGCGAATAGTCACACGCCTTCGTATCCTCAGGAAGCCATTCGGCCGGGCTGGCATCTCCTTTATCCCGGTTGACCGCGCTTCGCGTGGGTACGAGGTTGGTCTCGATATCGTTGGCAAATTGCCGACGCCTCTCGGAATCCCATGCGTAGGCTCCGAAATCCCACGCCGCTGCCAACGGATAAATGTGGTCGATATCGACCTCATGCGCACCAACTGGGTCACCCGTGTAAGGGTCGGGGATTTCGCGCGGGGAGCCGTCGTCAAGCGAACACGCAGAGCCCCCGAACCACGCCGCCAACACTTTATGGCGTGTATTGCAATCGGCAGAACCTGCCCAGACGTCGAAGCGCTCGCGTTTGTATCCGGTGACGGTGGGGCGGTCGGCGACGACGCGCACGGTGCGCAGTTGCTTGACGACGGCTTCCGTCTCCGAGCCCGCGGGGGAGGAGGTGACGAGAACTCGCGTAAGCGCAAAGGATGAGACAAAGGCGGCAGTCAGGGCGGCGGCCAGGATGGCAAATAAAAAAGGGCGCATACCTAGTTGGGCGCGAAAAATACTTTTTCGGTTCCCTTGTAGGTATGCGCCGGGGCTAGCCTGCGGGGCTAGCGGAGGCCAAGCCTAGATCAAAGCGTTAGACCAGAGCCTGCTTTGCTGCGTGGTCGAACTCTTCCTTGATTTTCTCGTTCGGCTCCTTGGTAAGCAGCGTGACAATGATCATCACGACAGTTGCAGCGGCGAAGCCCGGGACGATCTCGTAGAGAGTGTCGCTGAGCGAGCTCATGCCCCATGCGAAGGAGACAACCGCACCGGTGATCATGCCGGCAGCAGCACCAGGGGTGTTCAGACGCGACCAGTAGAGGGCGGCCAGCAGCACCGGGCCGAATGCCGAGCCGAAGCCAGCCCATGCGAAGCCAACCAGATCCAGAATGGAGCTGTTCGGGTTAGCAGCGATGATTGCGGCGATGATGGCGATCAGCGCGACGGCGACGCGGGAGAGCGTCATGTAGGTCTTCGGACGCAGGGACTTGTTGACCGTTGCCTTGAACAGGTCCTCGATCAGCGCGGAGGAAGACACCAGCAGCTGCGAAGAAATGGTGGACATGATTGCTGCCAGCACTGCAGTCAGAATCAGGCCTGCAATCAGCGGGTGGAACAGGATGCGGGTCATGTCCAGGAAGATGGTCTCGTAGGAAGACGCATCAGTGACCGAAGCATCTGGGTTCGTAGCGAAGAAAACAGTTGCGGTCAGGGCCACGAGGACCGAGCCGAGCATGCACAGTGCCTGCCAGCCAACGCCCCAGCGGCGCCCCTCAGTTGCGTCCTTTGCACTGCGCAGAGCCATGAAGCGAACGATAATATGCGGCTGGCCAAAGTAGCCCAGACCCCAGCCGAGCAGACCGATAATCGTAATTAGCGGAATACCAGCGAACGGATCGAAGAAGGTCTCAACCGGCTGTCCCTCGCTGCCCGGGTACGGGTTGTTAGCAGCAAAGCTGAAGATGTCCGAGAAGGAGTTGCCGTTGTTAATCAGGTAGATAATGCCGACAGTCGGAACCGTCAGCAGCGCAATGAACATGATGATGCCCTGCACCGCGTCCGTGTAGGAGACAGCAAGAAAGCCGCCGAAAAGAGTGTAAGCGACAGTAATCCCCGCAACCAGCAGCATGCCGACGAGGTAGTTGCCACCGAACGTCGACTCCCAGTAGCGCCCACCTGCGACCATGCCCGAGGAGACGTAGAAGGTGAAGAACAGCAGAATAATCAGGCCAGCGGCAACGCGCAGTACCTTCGACGAATCGTGCAGACGGTTCTCCAGGAACGACGGCACGGTAATCGAGTTACGAGCAATCTTGGTGTAGCTACGCAGCCGCGGTGCGGTGAACTTCCAGTTCAGCCATGCGCCGGCGACCAGGCCGATTGCAATCCAGGTCTGATTCAGGCCTGAAAGGTAAATCGCGCCGGGCAGGCCCATCAGCAGCCAGCCGGACATGTCCGATGCACCCGCTGACAGTGCTGCGACGAACGGATGCAGACCGCGACCGCCAATCATGTATTCGTCATACTCTGCGGTCTTTTTCCATCCGGTCCAACCGATGTAGACCATCAACAGCAGATAAATGACTAGTGCGATGATGAACCATGTTTGTTGGTCCACAGGGCAACTCCTCATTATTTATTAGGCGTACAGTCGGACTCGCGCACTACCTAGCGCACCAAAAAGCATTTTCGGCGCACAACTCAATTTCGCTTAATCAAGTCTGCTTGACGACGTTCACAGCGCCGCGGCAGCATCGAGCCAAAAAGTGGCCGACGTCCACGGTGGAACCTGCGGTTCGCGATTCAGCACAGCTTCAGCTTCCGGACTATCTTCGACAGTCAGCGGAGCCTACTGGCACATGCGAACCATGGCAGAACTATTGCACGAGTCACACATTTTTAATTCTTGTGGCCTATACGACGTTTTCATGTGATGCGCTGCATTGCAAGATAAGAAGCGTTGAAAAAGCTTTTAAAAATCGGTTAAGTGCGACAAATTACCTGGGAAAAGGGGTATTTGGGTAGAGGAGGAGTAATTTTTGCAAGATACATAATTCGAACATGCGTGCTAATGTTGTGGTGTGGTGGAAAAGCTGATCCGGGGTGCGTGGCAGAATCTTCATTGAACAAATATCTGGTGGCGAAGTCGCCGGGTGATTAGACGGTGATGACTGAGCAAGCAGTGGGGAGGAAGTAATGGGCCAAGTTGCTAAGTCAGCGGTGCCGTTGCTGCTGCACGCGGTCTGGAAAGATGATTCGGGTCTTCACCTATGGGTGGAGCGGCCAGAGGGGCACCGGATTATTGCGGACGTGGATTTGCTGGAAGTCCCGGCGCATCAGCGTCGGCTTTTTGCAGTGCTGGACCAGGGGAGTCGAGCGCAACTGACGCTAAAACTGCGCACACCGAAGGGGCGGGCAGTAGAGAAAGCGGTACCCACATGGGTGTTCCCGCCATGGGCTGCGGTGACGGCACTGGTGCAATTGCAGGAGGAAGTTTCCTCGGCGGCGATGGCACCGGATCTTCGGTTCTTTGTGGATGTTGTACAGGGATTGGATGCTTTCGCACGCTCTGGGCGGGCATTGGTGGCGCTGACGTGGGAAGACAATGAGTGGTGGCCGACGTGGCGGATGTCGGAGGGGCTGAGTGAGATTGCTTGGCAGAGTCAGGTCATTTCCCGTACACCACCGGTATTGATTGATAACGGAGGCGCCACGGTGGCTGAGGATTTCATCAATCGGATGTTTCATTGGGTCACCAACGCGCTTCTGGCCGATCTGGATGAACCGGCAGAACAGCGGCAGAGTTTCGTGCGGTCGTTGTTGCAGTCTCAGTCCCTGGGGCGTGCGACGCCGGGGGTGGCGCAGTCACTGGCAAAGTGGAGGCTGTCGGCCGATGGTGAGAATGTTCGCCTCCAGCTAATGGTGCAGGAACCCGTTGGTTTTGAAGGCCAGCTGGAAGACTTGCCGGATGTGGATCTTCCGCAGCTGTTGGAGTTGCGGAATCGAGCGGATGAAGAAGGCGGCTCAGTAACTCGCTTCAATCCTCGTTCAGCTGCGGTGGAACATGAGACTCTATGGCCATTGCGGATGTACTACCGCATCGGCGTCGCAGCTCCGGAGCGCCTGAATCCAGAAATGTGTCGCCGGTCCGTGCTGTCGCTGCTTCGCCCGCAGCTATTGGCGGCACAGGAGGCATTCCCAACGCTCAAATATGCGAAAGCAGCGGGACACCCGGGCTTGGATCTGCTGCTGACCTCAGAGCAGCTGATAGAGCTTATGACTGATGGCATCTCGCAGCTGGCAAAGGTTGATATCGATGTGATGCTGCCGCCGAACTGGAAGTCAGTGGAGACCACCCTGCAGTTGCACACTGAAGTCGTCCAGTTAGATCCGACGGGGCCTGCTGGGCGCCGTTCGGAACCGAAACTCGGATTTGACCAACTGGTTGATTACGAGTGGAAGCTGGCCGTGGGGGATGCCGTACTGACGGAAGCGGAAATGCGTGAGCTCGCTGCATCGAGTACGGGGCTAGTGCATCTGCGAGACCATTGGGTGCACGCGAACCCAGAGGTAGCTAGGGAAGCCCTGAAGTTCTTGGTGGAGCAGACCAAGGCCGGGGAGGAAACCGGTAAGGGGCAAGCCACCCTGAAAGAGCTGGTCTTCGACGGTGGCTTAGAGTCGCAAGCTCCAGCAGCAGTGCCAGTCGCCCCCAGGGACCCCTCTTGGCTCAAGGCGTTGGTGTCGAAGTACTCAGACGGTTCCACGGCCCTCGCAGAGTCGGTCGAGGTGCCACCGAGTTTTGTCGGTGAGCTGCGGGAGTATCAACAGCGCGGTGTGGAGTGGCTGGCGGATATGTCCAACCGCGGCTTTGGTGTCATTCTCGCGGATGACATGGGGCTCGGTAAGACTGTGCAAATTCTGGCGCTGTTGGAGTATGAGCGCTGCCGTCGGAAAGCAGATGCTACGGCTCAAGGGCACAAGACTTCGCTGCTGGTGGTTCCGACAGGTGTGTTGCGCAACTGGGCAGCAGAAGCGGCAAAGTTCACTCCAGAGCTTAAGGTTGGGCTGCTGCATGGTTCAAACCGCCCTCATGGTGGGGAACTACAAGAATTTATCGGAAAACACGATGTTGTTGTGACGACCTATGGTGTTGCTACCCGCGATGTGAACGAACTCGCCCAAGTGCAGTGGGATCATGTGATTGCTGACGAAGCACAGGCAATTAAGAACCCCAACGCCCAGGTATCCAGAGCGCTGCGGAGCCTGGGCTCGCGGCACAACATCGCCATGACTGGTACTCCGGTGGAAAACGACTTGGGCGAGCTGCGCACCATCATGGATTTCTGTAATCCAGGCATGCTGGGGTCGGCGAATGCATTTCGCAACAAGTTTGCGATTCCCATCGAGCGTGATGGGAATGCGGAAATGCTACTGCAATTGCAGTCGATTACAGCACCTTTTATTCTGCGCCGACTCAAGTCGGATCCAGCTATTGCGCCGGACCTGCCCAAGAAGAATGAGCAGGTGGAGATGGTTCCTCTCACGACGGAGCAGGCTTTCTTGTATCAGGAAGCTGTGAAGGACATCGAGGACAAGCTCAAGCGCTCGAAGCGGAATCGCTCTGGCAACTTCGGGCGAAAGAGCATCATCCTCGGCGGCATCATGAAGTTGAAGCAGATTTGCAACCACCCAGCGCACTACCAGCACGACGGCTCAGGGCTGCTTAATCATGGGCAGCATCGCTCGGGCAAGGTTGCACGGCTGGAAGAGCTCGTCGATGAGATTGTCCAAAACGGTGAACGCGCGCTTGTGTTCACGCAGTTCGTGGAGTTCGGCAAGATGCTCGCCCCTCATTTCAGCAAGCGCCTGGGCGTGGACATTCCGTTTATCCAAGGGGCAATGACTCCGGCACAGCGCGAGAAAGTAGTGGCAGAGTTTAATGCCCCGGACGGCCCACCAATCATTTTGCTGTCTACTCTCGCGGCAGGTGTTGGCATCAACCTGGTTGCCGCCAACCACGTCATTCACATTGACAGGTGGTGGAATCCAGCAGTTGAAAACCAGGCCACGGACCGCTCTT
Source organism: Corynebacterium sp. MSK019 (assembly GCF_030232425.1). Classification (NCBI taxonomy): domain Bacteria; kingdom Bacillati; phylum Actinomycetota; class Actinomycetes; order Mycobacteriales; family Corynebacteriaceae; genus Corynebacterium; species Corynebacterium sp. MSK019. The sequence continues at coordinate 29,759 of NZ_JASPJT010000002.1, forward strand.
ACCGCATCGGTCAGCGTAAAGACGTACACGTGCACAAGCTGGTCAGTGTGGGAACGCTTGAAGAGCGTATCGACGAGCTGATTTTCGAGAAGGCAGAATTGGCGGATGCGGTTGTGCGCGCTGGTGAAACCAAGCTGACGGAGATGGACTTTCACCGTTTGCGGTCTCTGTGGCAATTGGACAAGGACAAGATTCAGTCACTGCGTGAATCGATGGACGCAGCGGAGTCAAAGTCCGGTGGGACGGTGACCGATGGGGTGAACCCGGAGGGCACGGCATCGGACTCCACAATCTCGGATGACGATTCGATTCCCAACAATGTGACCCCGTTTAGGGTCCAGAAGAGGTGGTACTGATGGCCGGTGACGGAGACGTGACATGGGGCGACAATGTCATCTTTGCCGAGTTTGGCAAGGGGCCCTCTGGAAAGCGTGGTCGTAAAAGGACTACGGCGCGAAGCGCGCCAGCAACCAGCTCGACGATTGAAAAGCTCCTGGCCACCCAGGACTGGGCTGGTGCATTTACCGGACAGCAGCGACGTGGAACCGCAGCGCGCGTGGCGGTCGAGCCACGTACTACTTTTGCCCGGTGGGTGTGGGAGTTCATCATCCGTGGCGCTGATTCGGGTCGTGTTCACAGAGGTGAGAAGTACAGGTTCGACGGCAATGTGCTGGGGCTTCGAATCGCGGATGGCTACATCATCGGTGAAGTGCAGGGCAGCCAGCCGGAACCATTTTCAGTCTTTATTCGGTTCCCACGGCGGGAGCAGAAACAAACTGACGACGTACTGCGGTGGTTGGTGAACAATCCGTCGGCCTTCACAGAGTTTGAGCACGGCGAGTTGCCGTATGAGCAGATGGAAATGCTGTTGTGCGATGGCGAAGAGCACATTTACAGCGAATGCACCTGCCCGGACCCGGCACCTGTGTGTAAGCACACCGTTGCAGTTGCCGCTCAACTTGTCGCTGATATCGACCGCGATCCGCTGTCGCTACTACAGCTGCGCGATTATCCGCAGCGCGAATTGCAACGCCGGCTTCAGGAACTAACACAGCTGCGAAACCGGACTGCGCCGAAGCGCCTCGGGCTTGGTGGCGCGGTTCGGGAGAATCCCAATAAAACCGCCCAGAAGTCGAATGACGCTGGTGGAAAAGATAGCGGTGACAACGAGCAGAAGAAGGTTGCCGAGCTTTTCGCTGTCGAAGCCGACTACTGGGGCAATGATTTGGAACGAGTCAGTGTTCCTTCGCTCGAGGTTATTGACCCACTAACAGTTACCGACCGCAGTTTGCTGCATGAAGCATTGCAGCCAACCTGCGTAATTTCGAGAGAGACCATTCGTGCAGTCGCTGATTTGGAAGATTGTTGGCAACATCTGCAGGAATCGCTGAGCCTGGGACAAAAGGAGCGCTAGTCATGAAATTCATTCACACCTCAGATTGGCAACTGGGAATGACTCGGTGGTTCCTAGAGCTCGACGGCGGTGAAGCCCAAGCTAGGTTCCACGAAAGTCGACTCAACGCCATCGATCGCATCGGCGAGTTGGCGATTAGCGAAGGCGCTGAGTTCATTGTCGTCGCTGGAGACGTGTTCGATTCCAACACATTGCCGGACAAGGTGTTTTTGCGGGCTCTTGAGCGAATCGCCAAGCTACCCGTGCCGGTGTATTTCCTACCCGGCAACCATGATGCGCTTGATGCTTCTTCCATTTATCGACGTAGTGCTTTCGAATCTTTGGAAGACCGAGGAGTTTACGTAATTCGCGACAGCGCGCCCATTGCAATCCGTGACGGGGTGGAACTCATCGGTGTGCCAGTGCGCGGCAAGTATTCGGCAGACGACATCGTGGCGGAAATAGCCACGGAGCTTGAGCCCGCCGATGGAATCCGAGTGATGGTCGCACACGGCCAAGTAGAAGGCTTTGGTGCTGATGCAGGAGCCACCATTGATCTGACCAGCTTGGAACAAGCTATTGACCGCGGGGCGTTGCACTATGTTGCGCTGGGGGATTCCCACTCCACGAGCCAACTCGATCATGCTGGCAGAGTTTATTTCTCCGGCGCACACGAAACCACAGCGTACGACGACAAAGAACGGGATTCCGGCAATGCACTCGTCGTCGACATTGTAGAGAGCGGCCCCGAAAAGGACTCAGTTACCGTGGCCTCCCACCGAGTGGGGCAGTGGGCTTTTCATGCCATCGACATGGATATCACTGGTGCGGAAGACCTCGATGAGTTCTTTGCTGAACTGGACGGTATCGAGGCGAAGACAGACACAGCGGTGAAGTATTCATTGCGAGGAACCGTGACACTGTCGGAGTCGACTACCTTTGAAAATCGACTTGAGCAGTATCAACAGCTTTTCGCTGCACTTTATCGCCGGGAAAGTGGCTCCGATTTGACGGTGGTTCCGTCCGAGGGGGATATCTCTAATCTCAATCTCACCGGTTATCCGCTCATAGCTGCAGAAAAACTAACGGTCTTGAGCAAAGGGCGAACCGAGAGCGGCAGCCCCCTATCAGAATCTGAAACCACCGCAGCAGCCGATGCGCTTCGCTTGCTGGCGCGCCTGGCCGGAGAGAAGGAATAAATCATGCGTTTTCACGACATCGAATTACACAATGTACGTGCGATTGATTCACTCTCAATCACAGGGCTCGCCGAGCGTGGCGTGGTAGTGATTTCCGGTGAAAACGAGTCAGGTAAGACGACAATTGCCAAAGCTATTCACGTTGCGCTGACGACAAAATGGAAGTCCAGGTCAAGCGAAGCGCTTAGTCTGAACAGTCACTCCAGCCAGGAAAAGCCGCAGGTTAAGCTCCGGCTGGAGCTTGACGGCTACGAATTTACGCTGGACAAGGTCTTTGGTAGCACCAAGGACACCGGCACAATCGTCACCGTCCACTCTCCGACAGCCGAGGTTCTTAAAGATGACCAGGCGGAAGAGTGGCTGGCCGCCCGAATGCACAATGCGGACACCAAGAACCTGTGGCAGGTTTTCGTTGCTGAACAGGGACAAGCGCAAAAGACACTCTCCTTGGGCGGGTATGCGCAGGTCACAAGCGCACTGCAGTCGGCATCGGGGCAGCGCGCGGAAACCGCAGAAGAGGTAGGTCTGTTTGAAGCCGTTGAAGCTGAATACGGCAACTATTTCCAAAAAAATGGCAAAGAGCGCAAGCAGCTTACCGACGTAGACAAGGAGCTGGCGGAAGCCCAGCGGGTGCGCGACGAAGCGGCGAAAAAGGTCCGGGAATTCGAAGCGCTCAATGAGGAAGCTGCTCGTAATGAAGAAAGCCAACACACGCAGCGGGCATCGTTGCCAGAAGCCAAAAACGAAGTCGAGCATTGGGCGCAGGCGCTCGAAGAACTCGAAAAGTTCAGGGTTGCCGTGTCCCAGGCACAGGAGGTCTCTGCAGCGGCGAAGCAGCAGCTCGACTTAGCTAAACAGGCTCAGCAAGAGCGCGAAACCTTCATTCAGCAGGCACAAGATGCCAGGGATCAGCATTCCGCCACAGAGAAGAAAGTTGCTGAACTTAAGGAAGCGTTCGATAAGGAGGTCGCAGCTTTAAAGAAGGCACAGGAAGATCGCGATGCGGTTGTGACCGCGTACCGCGAAGTTCGAAAAGCAGAAGAGCTGGCTGCAGCTGAAGTCGCATTGGGGGAGAAGCGCGGCTTGGTTGAAGCCTTGTCGAATCGAGTGGAGAAGCTCGATGCGCTCCGCGCGCAATTGGCAGAGCAAAAGGAGGTAATTGCTCGGAATTCCGTTACCGAGGAGGTAATGGAAAAACTGTTGACCTGCGAACGCGAAGTTGCAACAGCCACCGCTGTGCTGGAGGCGTCGAGCCCGAGTGTGCAGCTCTCGGCTAGTAGTGCGCAGGAGGTCACAGTCGACGGCGAGAAAGTGGGGCTAGCTCCGGAGGCTGAGACAGTTCAACGTGCGGTTACTAAGCCGTTGGCCATCGAAGTTGGCGACGTCACGGTTGCTATCCAGCCCGGAGACGGCTCAGATTCGCAGCAGCGCAAGCTAGAAAAAGCAGAGATATCGCTCAAGGAACAGCTTGAGGCGGCAGGCGCTGATTCTGTCGCGGAAGCACAAAAGGCATACGCACGACGTCGTGAAGCGGAAAAAGCAAAATTCCAGGTGGAGACATCCATAACTGCGGTGTCCGACGGTGTGGAGTATCACCAGTTGACCGCAGAGTTGGATGATGCGAAGGAAGAAGCACGAGTACACGGCGAGCGGTATCGGGAACTTGCGGGCGAGGAAGCGCCGACGGAGATTGACTTGGTATCGGCAAAGTCCCGGCTGGAAGAAGCTGCAGTGGGGCGTAGGGATGCCGAGTCGGAGCGCGACAGTGCTGATATGCGCTTGTCGAAGCTGGAGAAGCGTCCTGCACACGCCAACTATACGAAGGCCAGCAGCGAGCTTGAAGGGGCTTGGTCCGTCCTGAAGGTCCGCGAAGATTCGCTCACGGCGACGCGAGAAAAAGCCTCGGATGCCGAGATCTTTGCTGCGGTGGAAAACCGAGGCAAGGACTATGAGGCGGCAGAAGAGCAACTGGCTGCGGCTCAGAAGGAACTGGCGCAGCGGGATGCCGACGACGTGGAAGCATCGCTCGCGGGCGCTAAGCAGCGACGGGATGCAGTTGAGAATCGCCTGGCTGAGCTGGAAAAGCGTCGGCAAGAGATTCGGGTGCACTTGGACTATTTCGACAGTGCGAATGAGAAGCTGGCAGCTGCTGAGGGAGTAGTGGAGCGAACACAGCGAGATCGGAATTCAATGCGTCGACGTGCAGCTGCCGCCAAGACTCTCATGGAGGTAATGACACAGGCACGCGCGGCATCGCGGAATGCGTTGGCTGACCCCTTGCTCCGCAAGCTCGAAGAGTACGGTGGCGGTGTGTTCGGTGCGGGAACTCAGTTCACGATGAATGAGGACTTGCGGATTGAGTCACGGTCCAATGCCGATGGCAAGTTCGATGTCGATGAGCTATCTGGTGGAGCGCAGGAGCAGCTGGACATTCTGCTGCGCTTGGCCGTTGCCGGTGTCATGGAGGGCGGGCAAGGCGCTCCGGTGATTATTGATGATGCATTAGGTTATTCAGACGAACACCGTTTGCGGCGGATGAATAATGCTCTTGCCAAAGCGGGGCGCGATATGCAGGTATTAGTCCTGACGTGCGATGAAGCCCGGTTTGATCGTGTGACGGGAGCGGAGTTTATGAAAATTCAGGATTTGGTTTCAAGATAGTAGGCTCTGTACATATGCAAGATGTTCCGTGGTTAAGTGATGAAGAGCAGCGGTTATGGCGCTCAATTCTGAACGCTAAACGGGCCGTTGACAGGTCAATCGACCTTCAGCTGCAAGATTCTCTCGATATTTCCACTGCAGATTTTTCGGTTCTGGTTGTTCTCTCCGAGGCTGAAGACAATGTAGTGCGCATGCGCACCCTGTGCGAATCCCTGGAATGGGACCGCAGCCGAATGTCGCATCAAATTACTCGCATGGAGCGACGCGGGCTAGTAACTAAGGAACGCTGCGCCTGCGATAACCGTGGTATTGATGTCACGCTTACTGAACACGGTCGAACCGTGATTGAGAAGGCGGCGCCGAACCATGTGAAGCTTGTGCGCCATGTTTTGTTTGATGTGCTCGGTGAAAATATCGACTATCAGGGGATTTCCGCTGTGCTCGATAAGATTGCAGAGACCGCCAATGCTACGGTTACCGATTCCGTCGATGGAAAAGCAGAGTAGCCAGAAGTTTTTTGTGAGTGTTTTCTCATTTGTCTCCGCTACGAGGCTCTCACCATTAGCCTAGAGCAGTATGAACTCATTTGAATGGCTGAGTGATGATGAACAGCTCTTTTGGCAGTCGATGGTAGCTGCTTTTCGCGAGGTAGAGCGCAATATCGAGCGAAGCCTACGCACTCGAACCGGGCTGACGTTCGCGGACTTTACCCTGCTCATCGCTCTGCATGAGGTAGAGGATGGGATTCTGCATGTTGACAAGATTTGTGATCGACTGAAGTGGAACCATCCCCGCGCGCTGCTGCATACCAACAGGTTGGAAAAGCGCGGATTTATTCACACCGAAGACCACGGCGAAGACCCGGACTCGGATTATGTCGTTGTCTTAACAGGCGTTGGTCGGCACGTGTTTGCCGAGGCGGCGCCGGATTATGTAGACACTGTTCGCCAGGAAGTTATTTCACCACTTGCTAATGAAGACCGCGAAGTGATGCTGAGGTGCTTCCAGTCGGTTCTCGAAAGGAAGTAAGACTTCCACGCCCTGCTAGTAAAACAACCACTAGCAGGGCGCTTTTTTCTCTACGTTTCAAGCTGTAAGGTAAGGCGTGCCTAAAGCAAAGGGGTGACTGTTCACTTCTCTTTGTGCACCCTAAACACCAAAAAACTACGCAGAGATAAATAAGGCAGAAACAAGAACGCATGAGAGTCAATATTTTCGCCAAGGCTAAAACCGCGCCAAAGACCAAAACTCTGGCCGCAATCGGGTGTGCAGCGCTGAGCTTCGTCGCTACAGCATGCGGTGCGGACGCAGAGTCGAACGAGGCTGCCGACAACAAAGGAGAACTCACTGTCACTGATGTCGCAGGTCGCACTGTGACCTTCGACAAGCAGCCAGAACGAGTCGTGCTCGGTGAAGGCCGCGCCATGTTTGTCACCGCGATGCTTGACCAAGAAAACCCGGGTGACCACGTTGTCGCCATGGGCAGCGATTTGCATTCGGGCGCACCGTCGTTTGAAACCAAGCTTTTCGAGACGAACCCCGAGCTGAAAGACATGCCGACCATCGGCAATATCGCCAAGGGCGATGTCACAGTTGAAAACCTCATCTCCCACGACCCAGACGTGGTCGTCATGACCCTTGACCACAAGAAGGCCGCGGAGCAGTCCGGTTTCCTCACCAAGCTCGATCAGGCAGGTCTGAAGTACGTATTCACCGACTTCCGGCAAAAGCCCCTGGAGAATACCGCCAAGTCCGTCGAGCTCCTCGGCCAGATCGTCGATGAGCAGGACAATGCCAAGAAGTTCACCGACTTCTACACAAAGCGCGTCAACGAGATCACCGAACGTGCCGCCAAGCTCGAAGACAAGCCAAAGACCTTCGTCTGGCGAGCAGCCGGTCTCAAGGATTGCTGCTCGACCGTCAACAAGTCCAACCTCGGTGACCTTGTCACAGCAGCCGGCGGTGAGAACCTCGGAGACAGCCTCCTCGACACCGAATCGGGCGACGTGACCGCAGAGAAGGTCCTGTCCGTCCAGCCGGAGAAGATCATCGCCACCGGTGGTTCTTGGGCGCTCGATCCGAAGAAGCCGGAAGTGCTGCCACACGTCGAACTCGGCTACACCGCCACCCCAGAGACCGCACAGCGCACTCTGGAAGGCCTGCTGAAGACTCCGGGTTTTGACACCCTGACCGCGCCGAAGAAGGGTGATCTGTACGCCGCCTTCCACCAGTTCTACGACTCGCCGTACAACGTCTTCGCGCTCGAGCAATTCGCCAAGTGGATTCACCCAGAGGAGTTCGCTGACCTCGACCCGGTCGCTGACTTCGCCAAGTTCCACAAGGACTACCTGCCCTTCGAACTCAGCGGCACCTTCTTCACCGCGCTGGAGCCGACCAAGTAACCCATCTTCCACCATCGAAGAAGGAATCCGATGACTTACACCAATCTGCACGCTCCCGCGTCAGGGCTTGACGACGAACCCCGCGAGCCCACCTCCACCAACGACAGTGGCGGTCAAGAGTCGCAGCCCGCCACCGAACAGCACGAGTGTCCGTCGTCAAGCACGACCTACGACTCTGCGCGACAGTACCGACGACGCTCCGCCCGGAAGATTGCCGTTATTGCGGTGCTGGTGGGGCTGGCCGTGTGCGCGTTTGTAGTAGCGACGATCGTGGGGCCGATGTCACTGAGTGTGGGGGATGTCGTGCGGGGTATCGTGAGCCCGAATGACGTTGATGAAACCACTCGTACGGTGCTGTGGAAGCTGCGCCTTCCTGCATCAGTGATGGCAGTGCTGATTGGTGCAGCGCTGTCGCTTGCCGGTGCACAGATGCAGACAATCCTCGACAACCCACTGGCGGAGCCGTTTACCCTCGGTATTTCGGCTGCAGCGGCGTTCGGTGGGGCGGCATCGATTGTGCTGGGCTGGGTGATTATTCCGCATGCGCAGTTCAACCTGGCGGCCGTGGCCTGGGTATCATCCGTCATCGCGGTGGCGATTGTGGCGGCGGCGTCGGTATGGCGCGGCTCGGGTAAGGAATCGATGATTCTGCTGGGTATTGGTCTGGTGTTTCTATTCCAAGCGCTGTTGGCGCTGTTGCAATACCGCGCGACTACCGAGGCGCTCCAGCAGATTGTGTTCTGGACGATGGGCTCGCTACAGCGCGCGAACTGGGTGGCCAACGGCATTATTGCGGCGGCGCTGCTGATCGCCATTCCGTTCACCATTCGCTATGCGTGGGCGCTGACGGTGTTGCGGCTTGGCGATGCCCGCGCAAAAGCCGTGGGCATCAATGTGGATAGGCTGCGCATTGCGACGCTGATTGTAGCCTCGCTGCTGGCGGCAACCGCAGTGGCCTTTGCCGGCATCATCGGCTTCATCGGACTGGTCGGTCCACACATTGCGCGCATGCTGGTCGGTGAAGAACAGCGCTTCTTTGCCCCGGCATCGATGGCGGCAGGCGCGGCGCTGCTTGCGGCAGCTCATGCGGTATCCATCACGGTGGTGCCGGGTGTGGCAGTGCCGATTGGCATCATTACCGCAATCGTCGGTGTCCCATTCTTTGTCGGTTTGGTTTTCCTGCGTAAGAGGACGGTGTGGAACTAATGGGCGTATTTCTCGATGTCAACGAAGTAGCTGCAGGCTATGGTAAGCGGAAGGTGCTGCGCGGGGCGTCGATGCGCACGCTGAAGCCGGGTACGGTGACGGGTTTGCTCGGGCCAAACGCTGCGGGTAAGTCCACACTGATGACCACCCTGGCGGGGATTCGAAAGCCAATGGCCGGGGAGATTGCACTGACCCGTGACAATGAGCGGGTCGTCGGCTCCGAACTGCGCGATGTCGTCGGCTACGTGCCCCAGGATTTGCCAGCAAGTGCCTCGCTGACCGCATTCGAATCGGTACTGGTCTCTGGCCGGCGCGCCGGGCGTCTGCGCGTGCGCGGCTCCGAGATTGAGCATACTGCGGCGGTTCTCCGGAAGGTTGGTATTGAGCACCTTGCCGACCGCTTCGTCGGCGAGCTCTCCGGCGGTCAGCGTCAGCTCGTCGCCGTCGCGCAGATGTTTGTCCGCGATCCCGAGGTCATGCTTCTCGACGAACCCACCTCCGCCCTCGACCTGCGCCACCAGGTGGAACTCCTACAGCTCGTCCGCGCGGAAGTCGCCTCACGGAGCTCCTTGGCGCTCGTGGCAATCCACGATCTCAATCTCGCAGCCCGCTACTGCGATGAGCTTGTCATGCTTCACGACGGCCACGTGGTTGCCCAGGGGAGTCCTGCTGACGTTCTCACACCGGATCTTTTGGCCCGCGTCTATGGAATTCGAGCCCGCGTGCTTAATGATGGAGGCGTTCCTGTGGTGTGTCCTATTGAGGAAGACCAGGTTTCTGAGGCCGCATAGTGCGGATTTGGCTGGGGTGCGGGGCATTTCGCTAATCGCCCCAGCCAAGTGGTAACATCTTTTCTCGTTGCACTTGTTGTGCTTGTGCCACACGCCCCCGTAGCTCAGTGGATAGAGCGCCGGTTTCCGGTACCGAAGGTCGGAGGTTCGACTCCTCTCGGGGGCACGTCTTATCCCTTAAGCGGTTTGGTTCGATTAGATTCGCCTGGTTGCTTGAGGGATTTTTGTTTCGGGTGTACCTGGCGGAAGCGGGCCAATCCGAGTTACTGACTGCGTTTATGACAAAAATGACCCAAAAAATGGCCTGAAAGTGTCATAAACTCACACAGTTTCACATGTGCAGCCCGTCGGGGGATCCCGGTTAATTGACCGGGCGACGAACCGTACCGTCCGGATAGCGGGCAAAGCGCCCCTCTTCAAAGGGTGCAACCGGATCGTTGGAATCAAACCGCCATGCGCCGAACTCGCCACGCTGGTAGGCATCGAATGCCTCAACGAGCTCTTCGCGGCTATTCGCGACAAACGGGCCATGCTGATACACGGGAGCGCCAATTGGTCGGCCTTGGAGGATGAGCGCGAAGGCCCCCTCGTCACCTGCAGAAATGTCCAGTGCCTCGGTTGAGCGCAGCACTGCGCCCTCTTGCACCAGCGTTTCGCCCTCGATAGTGAGCCTGCCGCGTAGAGAGTAGAGAGTCCGAATTGTCTCGGCATAATTGGTTGGTGGCAACGTTAGCTGTGCGCCCGGTTGCAGGCGCAGCACCCACACGGCTACATCGGAATCTGGTGCAGCGGCCCAGGATTCCGGTGGTGGAGCAAGCGGCTGAGTATCGCCGAATGCGCCCGCGATGACCTTTACGTCGTAGCCGTGGCCATTGTCATCAGTGCCGGTGACGTGCGGAGTGTCTTCTGTCCAAAACATCTGGAAGTGCGGCTTTGCCTCCTTGCCTTCGGGCGGCAGGTTCAGCCAAATCTGAAACATGTGGTGAGGATTGGGGCCGTCGTTATGCAGAAGCGGGAACATTTCAGCATGCGCAGTGCCTGCGCCGGTGGTCAGCCACTGAGTGTCGCCGTCGCCGTAACGAGCCTGTGCACCTTCGGAGTCGGTGTGGTCGACGTAACCTTCCTCGACAATCGAGATAGTTTCAAAGCCGCGGTGTGGGTGGGAGGGGAAGCCGGGGACGGTTGTGCCGTGGTACATGGACCAGCCGTCCTTGCCGGAAAAGTCCATGCCGATATTACGGCCGAGCAGCGAGGCATCTGGTGTCATGGTTGTGCCCTTGGCCTGCGGGTATAGGTCGTAATGGTGGACCGCGAACAGGAAGGGATCCATGCCGGGGAGCTGTGGGTTGTCGGCTACTGAGAACTTTTGAATGATTGCGCTCATGGAAGGCTCCTTTAGCTAGGTTGTTTCATTTTCCATAACGCATTGTTGTCATGTCAATATTCCGAGGTTTGGTTGAAACCGCTGTGGAGCTTCGATTTGAGGTTTAGCCTGGAATCTATGACGGAAACCGAAGTTGCGCTGAAAAGACCCAAAAGCCCTAGTGCAGTATGGGGACAAGCAGTTATCTATGCTGCCATTTTCGGGTTCTTAATCGGAGTCATTGCATGGGCGGGATTGACAACTAAGTGGATTTTTCCCGGTGTGTTGCTACTAATCGCGGTTCAGTTCGTTTTTGATTACCGCAATAGGGAAGGGGTCTTTGACCCGGACTGGGAGGACAAAGCCTTCAAATGGGATAAAAGGGCGCGACAAGGTTGGGCTGCAGTCCTTGCGCTGGTTATTGTGCTGGTAGTTGCATCAAATGTGCCGCGGCACCATGTTGGCGCTACCGCTGCGGTGACAATCGTGGCGGTAGCGGTGATGCTATTCGTGTCAGTCAAAAGGTACTGGCCAGGGCGATAACAGGGAGTATTCGCCCCTACCCAGCAATAATCACAATCAAGGTGCGCGGGCCGTGGACACCTTCGACGCGGGAAAGCTCGATATCCGAGGTCGCAGAAGGCCCGGAAATCATAGTGATTGGAGCCGTGGGGTCAACCTCTCGCAGGCGGGAAATGGCCTCCGGAATGCCAGAGACAATCGTTTCTGCTGGGACGACACAAATATGCTTATCCGGCACCAAGGTCAGGGCTCGGCGCCCGGAGGTAGCGGAGCCGTCCAGGAAAATGGTGCCGGTCTCCGCGCAGGTAACCGCAGAGCTGGTGACAATGGCATCGAGTTCGTCCAGTTCGCGGGCGTTGAAACCGGTATCGACGCGGATTTCGGTCGCCCCTTCAGCAGTCTCGCCAGAGCCAAGCCCCGCAACCCAGTCGCGGTCCAAGCCCTCGGGGATACCAATCAGCGAGGCCCCAACATCCGCAATAGCCTTCTTCACTGCGTCATTGATTTCAGTTGCCGAGCTGCCACAACGGCGCACATCGGCTTTGTAATCGGCGATGCGTTCGTCGGCAAGCGAAACGATGTCCTTGTGGGGCAGCTCCGAGCTTCGTTCATAGTCGCGTGGAACGGAGAAGTGCGCGCCGGGCTCGCCGGTGATAATGCCCACGTCAGAGGCTAAATCGCGGCCCTCAAAGGCAATCTTCTGCGCGTTGCGGATGCGGCCGAGAATGTCGTTTTTGGCGCCAGAGTTGGTCATCGCTAGGACTCCTTTTCGCTTTGGCCATTAATCTTCGTCGGAACCTGATTGGTCGATTCGCGGGTCAGCTGCGCCGAGAAATCCTTCGAACCCCACAGTGAGCGGAACGGCTTCTTCGGCGGAACTGGGGTATCACGCGCATCCGACCACCCGCTGAGGAACAGCGGCAGGGCGTGAATCTCGCCGTCCTTCAAACCGAGTACGCGGGCGAGGGAGGCCATCTTTGCGCTCATGTTCCAGAGCTTCTGATTGCCCATGATGAACCCGAGCGTGGCAAACAGCTTGCCCTCCACCGGCGGGCGGTGCTCCGTGACCTTACGGTGACGCAGCTCCAGCAGTGCCGCAGGGATGTCAATTCGCACCGGGCAGACCTCAAAGCAAGCCCCGCACAGCGAAGACGCATAGGGCAGCGAAGCATTCGGATCATCGTAGGAATCCATGCCAGTGAGCTGCGGGGACAAAATCGTACCAATCGGGCCCGGGTAGACCGAACCGTAAGCGTGCCCGCCCACGTGTTCATAAACAGGGCAGATATTCAGGCATGCCGAGCAGCGAATGCACTTCAGCGCTTCACGCCCAATCGGATCTGCAAGAGTGGCCGAGCGCCCATTGTCCAGCAACACAATGTGGAAATTCTTCGGGCCGTCGCCGTCGGTCGTTCCCGTCCACAGAGAGGTGTAGGGATTCATACGCTCGCCTGTCGACGACCGTGGCAGTAGCTGCAAGAACACTTCCAGATCCTGGAAGGTGGGAAGCAGCTTCTCAATACCCATCACCGAAATCAGTGTTTCCGGCAGCGTGAGACACATCCGGCCGTTGCCCTCTGACTCGACGACGGCCACAGTACCGGTTTCGGCCACACCGAAGTTGGCGCCGGAAATCGCAACCTTGGCCTCCATAAACTGCTCGCGCAGGAACTTACGGGATGCCTCGGCCAGATCGGCCGGATTGGCTTTCAGGTCCGGGTCGACTCCGGGGATTCCATTGAGGAAGATCTCGCGGATATCTTCGCGATTGCGGTGGATAGCAGGAACCAGGATGTGGCTCGGCATGTCGTCGGCAAGCTGAACGATGAGTTCCGCCAGGTCGGTTTCGCGGGCGGTGATGCCGGCGTCGGCAAGTGCTTCGTTCAAGCCGATTTCCTGTGTGGCCATCGACTTAATCTTGACGACCTTTTCTTCGCCGGTCTCTTTCACCAAGTCCGTGATGATGCGGTTTGCCTCGGCGGCATCGCGCGCCCAGTGGACGTGACCGCCGGCATTCGTAACTGACTCTTCAAACTGCTCCAGCAGTTCCGGCAGACGCGCCATAACATCGCGCTTGATGTGGCTGCCCGCGAGCCGCAGCTGCTCCCAGTCATTCTTCTCGGCTACGACATGCGCGCGCTTCTGACGAATCGAACGCGTGGCATGACCGACATTTTCGCGCATGCGAGTGTTCTTGAGCTCCTCGTGCGCTGCGGCCGTGAACCCGCGCGTACCGCGCAGATGCCCGACGTTGTGCGGCGCGCGGGGAGGAAGGGCTGGCATGCCGACGTTAATTGCGACCATTACTGTTCACCTCGCAGGGAAGCTTCTTGGCGGTTGTGCACATCAAACGGGGTCTCCTTGGTGGAGGCCAGAATCTCGGCCATATGGATGGCGTGCACGCCAGAGTCCTGGCGACGCAGCGCGCCACCGATATTGAGCAAGCAGGAAGCATCGCCAGCGGTGACGAACTCCGCTTCCGTAGCGCGGATATTGGCTGTCTTGTCGGCAACCATTGCAGCGGAAGTCTCCGCATTTTTCACCGCGAAGGTGCCGCCGAAACCGCAGCACTCCGCTGCGCCGGGCAGCTCGCGCAGATCGATTCCATCGACTGCGCTGAGCAGCCGCCACGGACGGTCACCCACCTTGAGCACCCGCAAGCTGTGGCAGGTGGAGTGGTAGGTCACTGAGTGGGGGAAGTAAGCACCGACGTCAGTCACACCAGCGACATCGGTGATGAACTCGGAGAGATCCAGCGTCTTGTTCGCGCAGGCCTGTGCCGCGTGGACTTGGGCACGGGTACCGTAGCGGCCCGCAATCATCGGATGCTGGTGGCGAACGGCGCCGGCGCAGGAACCGGACGGGGCGACAACGTAATCAATCGAGGAATCTGCAAAAGCATCAGCGTAGGTGTCCAGCTGAGGAAGGACTTCCTTCTGGTACCCGGTGTTGACGTGCATTTGGCCGCAGCAGGTTTGTTGTGGTGGAAAGACCACATCGCATCCTAGGCGCGTGAGAACTCTGGCGGTCGCACTCACTGCATCTGGAAACATCATGTCCCCGATGCAGGTCGCGAAAAGTGCTACTTTCACGGTCGCTCCAAAATGGGTTGAGGGGTAAGGCAATAATTTCCTACCTGAATGCTACGCCTAGACCCGGATTAAATCTGTTCTCAACCTGAATTCGGCTGGATCGTGAAAGCGGTGTAGGACAGCCGGAGGCGGTGGCCTGCAGATACCCCTCAAATCAATCTTTTGGTGGCTGATGTTTCCACGACTGCGATTGACCTAATAGGATAGGCAATCGTGAATCCTGCTGATCTTGCTGTACTAGTCCGAAAAGTCACCGTCGAGGTTTTGACTGCCCACGATGCCAATGTCTCTATCGTGCCGGAAAACCCGACCGTCGAGCGTCCGCGTAACCCTGAGCACGGCGACTACGCAACCAATATCGCCATGCAGCTGGGCAAGCGCGTCGGCATGGTGCCGCGTGACTTGGCAACTGAAATTGCCACAGCGCTCGGCGCTTCTGAGGGCATCGATGAAGCAACCATCGCAGGCCCTGGCTTTATTAACATCCGCCTGGCCTCCGATGCCCAGGGCAAGATCGTCGAGGACGTCCTGGCAGCGGGGGAGAAGTGGGGTCATGCCGACTTCAACTCCAACCTCGACGTGAACCTGGAGTTTGTCTCCGCAAATCCGACCGGGCCGATTCACCTGGGTGGTACTCGCTGGGCAGCAGTCGGTGACGCTCTCGGTCGTGTCCTGTCTGCCACCGGTGCCAGGGTCACCCGCGAGTACTACTTCAATGACCACGGTCGCCAGATTGACCGCTTCTCCGACTCCTTGGTTGCAGCCGCTCGCAACGAGCCGACTCCGGAAGATGGCTACGGCGGAGAGTACATCCAGGACATCGCCGCTGCTGTGCTGGAGAAGAACCCGCAGGCACTCGAGGGCTCTGAGGAAGAGGTCCAGGAGCACTTCCGCGCCATCGGCGTGGACATGATGTTCGAGCACATCAAGAAGTCTCTGCACGAGTTCGGCACCGATTTCGACGTTTACTTCCACGAAAACTCGCTGTTCGAGTCCGGTCAGGTGGAAGCAGCTGTCAATTCCCTGAAGGAAAACGGCAAGCTCTACGAAGCTGACGGCGCATGGTGGCTGAAGTCCACCGATTACGGTGACGACAAGGACCGCGTGGTCATCAAATCCGACGGCGACGCAGCCTACATCGCAGGTGACATCGCATACGTTAAGAACAAGTTCGACCGCGGCCACAACCTGTGCATCTACATGCTGGGTGCCGATCACCACGGCTACATCGCGCGTCTGCGCGCGGCCGCTGCAGCGCTCGGCTACAACGCCGATGGCGTCGAGGTGCTCATCGGTCAGATGGTCAACTTGCTTCGCGACGGCAAGGCTGTCCGGATGTCCAAGCGTGCGGGCACAGTGGTCACCTTGGACGACCTGGTTGAGGCAATCGGCGTCGATGCTGCTCGCTACTCGCTAATCCGTTCCTCCGTGGACTCCAGCCTGGATATCGACCTGGGGCTGTGGGCTTCGCAGTCCAGCGACAACCCGGTCTACTACGTCCAGTACGGTCACGCTCGTCTGTGCTCAATCGGTCGCCGTGCCGAAGAGGCCGGTGTGACCAGCGAAGGCGCTGACTTCTCCCTGCTGGTAGAGGACCGCGAAGGTGAGCTCATCCGCACTATCGGTGAGTTCCCGGCCATCATCAAGTCTGCTGCTGACCTGCGGGAACCACACCGCATTGCCCGTTACGCTGAGCAGCTTGCCGGTGTCTTCCACCGCTTCTACGACACCTGCCAGATCCTGCCAAAGGCAGACGAAGAGGTATCCGAGCTACACCGTGCTCGTCTCGGCCTGGCTGAGGCTACCCGCCAGACGCTGGCCAATGCTCTGCAGCTGCTCGGTGTTACTGCACCTGAGCGCATGTAGTCGAACGCGCCCGTAAAACTACACCCCGTTGCTCCGCCCGGGTAACGGAGAAAGAGAGCTGTTTCGTGCCTATCGACGGCAATGGTTTCGAACTGGGTGGCTACACCCGACCCGACTCCACCCAATTTAATGAACTACCAGCGCATGTCTGGCCAACTACCGCCCGTCGTCGGAGCGCTGACGAAGAGAATCCCGGCTCGGTGGAAATTGGTGGCGTGAGCCTGGTCGACATTGCCAAGGAGTTTGGCACTCCGGTTTTTGTCGTCGATGAGCAGGACTTCCGCTCTCGCTGCCGCTCGATGGCCAAGGCCTTCCGCGGCGCGGAGAATGTCCACTACGCATCCAAGGCTTTCCTGTCGAAGACCATTGCCCGCTGGGTAATGGAGGAGGGGCTGCATCTCGATGTCGCCTCGGGCAACGAGATGGCTATCGCTCTGGCGGCGGGTTTCCCAGCCAAGGACATGACCTTCCACGGCAACAACAAGTCCACCGCTGAGCTGCGTGATGCTATCTCCGCTGGCGTGGGCAAGATTGTGCTTGACTCCCGTTCGGAGCTGCGTCGCCTGTCCCAGGTGGCGGCTGAAGCAGGCGTGGTGCAGGACGTGCTCGTTCGCGTGAAGCCCGGTGTGGAAGCGCACACCCACGAGTTCATTGCTACTGCGCATGAAGATCAGAAGTTCGGCTTTTCCCTCGCGTCCGGTTCGGCGCTGGAAGCTGCCAACCTCGTAGAAGAGGACGACAATCTGCGCCTGGTTGGTCTGCACTGCCACATCGGCTCCCAGATTGTCGATTCCGACGGTTTCATTCTCGCCGCCGAGCGCGTGTTCTCACTGGTGGAAAAGCTGGTCGAACGCCACGGCACTGAAATCTCGGAACACTTCAACACCCTCGACCTCGGTGGCGGTTTCGGAATCGCCTACACCGCAGGCGAGCAGCCCCTCGACGTTGCTCCGCTTGCCGACGAGATCCTCACTGCCGTAGACAAGCTTGCGCAGCGTATCGGCATTGCGACTCCGACAGTGGCTGTTGAACCAGGTCGTGCCATCGTTGGCCCGTCCATGGTCACGGTGTACGAAGTGGGCACTTTGAAGGATGTGACCATCGATGACGGCATGACCCGTCGTTACGTATCGGTCGATGGCGGCATGAGCGACAATATTCGTCCGGCGCTTTACGGCTCGAACTATGATGGTCGCGTTGTTAATCGCGAGGTGTCCGGTTCCAGGATTCCCACCCGCGTCGTCGGAAAGCACTGTGAATCGGGAGACATTCTGATTAACGATGCGAACTACCCGAACGACATTGTCGAGGGTGATCTGTTCGCGCTCGCTGCTACTGGGGCATACTGTTACGCAATGGCCAGCCGCTACAACATGCTGACGCGACCACCAGTAGTGTCGGTATGCGATGGTCAAGTGACCCAAATATTAAGACGAGAAACCGTACAAGATTTACTAAGCCTGGAGTGTGAAACGCCACGATGACTGCCGCAACGAATAATCCTGGAAAGGGCGAGGGCCACAAAGTTGGTGTCGCTATTTTAGGTCTTGGCACAGTCGGTACTGAGGTTTACCGCCTGCTCAACGAGAAGGCTGAGGACTTCGAGCGCCGCATCGGCGGACCGGTCGAGGTCGTTGGTATTGCTGTGAGCGACAAGACCAAGCCGCGTCCGAATGTGGATCAGGATCTTCTTACCGACGATGCTTTTTCGCTGGTTCAGCGCGATGACGTTGACCTGGTAGTCGAGGTCATCGGCGGCATTGATTACCCACGTCGCGTTGTGCTGGAGGCACTGCGTGCCGGCAAGTCGGTCGTGACCGCCAACAAGGCACTCGTCGCCGCACACGGTGAGGAGCTCTCTGAGGCTGCCGATTCCTCGGGTGTCGACCTGTTCTTTGAGGCAGCTGTGGCGGCAGCTATCCCGGTCGTCGGTCCGCTCCGTCGTTCGCTGGCCGGTGACACTGTCAATAAGGTCATGGGCATTGTCAACGGCACTACCAACTTCATCCTTGATGCGATGGACTCCACCGGTGCGGACTACGACGAGATGCTGGCAGAGGCCACCCGCCTGGGTTACGCCGAGGCCGACCCGACTGCAGACGTCGAGGGCCACGATGCCGCTTCCAAGGCAGCTATTCTGGCCAGCCTGGCATTCCACACCCGCGTGACTGCTGATGACGTTCACTGTGAGGGTATTACCGAGATCACCGCTGACGACATTGCAGCCGCCAAGAGCGCCGACTGCACCATTAAGCTGCTGGCTACCTGTGAGCGAGTCACGGACGAAAATGGCAAGGAGTCCATTTCCGCCCGCGTGTACCCAGCGCTGATTCCACGTCGTCACCCGCTGGCAACTGTGCGTGAGTCTTTCAACGCTGTCTTCATTGAGGCCGAGGCCGCTGGTCGCCTGATGTTCTACGGCAACGGCGCTGGTGGTAATCCGACCGCCTCCGCAGTGCTCGGTGACCTTGTTGCAGCTGCTCGCAACATTGTCCACGGTGGTCGCGCACCGGGAGATTCCACCTACGCTAACCTGCCGATTCTCGACTTCGGTGACGTTCGCACCCGCTACCACATCGACCTGCACGTCGACGATCGTGTCGGAGTGCTTGCCGATGTCGCTCGTACCTTCTCTGATCACAACATCTCCCTGCGCACCGTCCGCCAGGAAGAGGGCGCCAACGGCGCTCGCCTGGTCATCGTGACCCACAAGGCACTGGAGAAGGATTTGGAAGCAACGGTTGACGAATTGCGCGCCAACGACGCGGTTTTGGCCGTCAACAACGTCATTCGTATCGAAGGAATGGATATCTAAATGGCACAGGAGCTTTTCCCTGGTCAGAAGGTCACCGTCACGGTTGCAGGTTCGTCAGCGAACTTGGGCCCGGGCTTCGACACCCTGGGGTTGGCAGTTGCGCTCTACGACATCGTCGAGGTCGAGGTCATCGAGTCCGGTGTCGTCGTTGAGATTCACGGCGAGGGCGAAGTTGACCTGCCGCGCAACGAATCTAATCTGGTTGTGCGCGCGATTCGCGCGGGCCTTCGCGCCGCAGGTGTCGAGGCACCGGGGCTGAAGGTTATTTGCCACAACACCATTCCGCAGTCGCGCGGTCTGGGCTCTTCCGCAGCCGCCGCCGTCGCCGGTGTCGCTGCCGCTAACGGTCTGGCGGGCTTCCCGCTTACCGACGACCAGGTAATCCAAGAATCTTCGGTCTTCGAGGGCCACCCGGATAACGCTGGCGCATCCGTTCTCGGCGGGGCAGTGGTCAGCTGGACTGACAAGCCTGTCGATGGTCGTACCGCTCCTCAATACCGAGCAGTGAGCATTCCGGTGCATGAGTCCATTCAGGCGACCGCACTTGTACCGGCATTCCACGCCTCCACGAATGCAGTCCGTCAGGTGCTGCCGAGCGATGTTTCGCATGTCGACGCTCGTTTCAATGTCTCCCGTACTGCGGTTATGACCGCAGCGCTGCAGTCCCACCCGGAACTGCTGTGGGAGGGAACGCGAGATCGCCTGCACCAGCCGTACCGCTCCGACGTGCTGCCGGTGACCGCAGAGTGGGTCAACCGCCTGCGCAACCGCGGCTACGCGGCATTCCTCTCGGGTGCTGGCCCGACCTGTATGGTTCTGGGAACTACTGCAGTAGATGAGAAGATCTTGGACGATGCCCGCGAGGCTGGCATCAAGGTCATGGAGCTGGGAATCGGTGAGCCGGTTAAGGTCGTGGTCGACGGCTAAGCCGCAGCTGCGGCCAGGTGCCGAGCCAGTGGCTTAGCCTGCCACCTACTTTTCGCCCGGCCCCTTCAGTTTCACGATGCTGTACTGACCTGCGCTCAAGTGCGAGCGCAGGTCTTTCTTGTCGAACTTGCCCACTGAGGTCTTATCGATTGAGTCCACGAAGGCCCAGTACTCCGGCAACATCCACTTTGGCAGCTTTGGCCGCAGTTCATCGCGGAGCATTTCAGCGGTCTCCTTGCTCTGTTCAACTTCCGGCATCAGCACCGTAATGGCCAGTGGGCGCTCACCCCACTTTTTATCTGGCATGCCGATAATCGCGCACTCGAGTACCTGTGGGCTTTCCATTACGAAGTTTTCCAGCTGAGCGGAGTAGATCCACTCGCCACCGGAACGAATGACATCGCGAGCACGGTCATGAATAGTCAGGTAGCCGTCGTGAGTAATCGAGCCGACATCGCCAGTGCGGAGCCACCCGTCCTCGGTGAACTGTTCGCTAGCCTCGTCGACCTCGGCACCGCGGAAGAAGTGCGCGGCGCCTCCATCTTGAGCCTCCGGAGAGCTGTAGTAGCCTCCGGTGACCGTGTTGCCGCGCACCTGCAGCTCACCCTGGTTGCGGTCATGCAGGTCGAGCACGCGGTCGTTGTCATCAACAATGCGGAACTGCATGATGTCCGGGAAACGCCCTTGGCTGACACGGTAGCGTTCGCGGGCCTCACCGGAGGCGCCGTACGGAGGGCGTGCCACGGTACCGATAGGCGAAGTCTCGGTCATGCCCCAGAAGTGGATGACATCGACACCGTAGCGCTCTTCCCATAGCCGAATCAGTGCAGGTGGGACAGGGGAACCGCCCGAGAAAATCTCCTGCAGACTCATGCGCTTCGGAGGATTGCTGAGGTAGTGTGCCATGAGGTTAATCCACAGCGTCGGCACGCCCTGAGCTACGCGCGGCATTGAGGTTTCGATGATTTCTGCCAGACGCGGTGCGGACAGGTCCGCGCCGGGGAAGATTAGCGACGCCCCGCACATGAAGGAGGCCAGCGGCACGCCCCAGGACAGGACGTGATAAATGGGCACACAGCAAAGCCACGGGTTTCCATGCGAGATGGCAAAGGAGTCAGTGGTGCGCATATTCAGGCTGTGCAAGTACAGCGAACGGTGGCTGTAGACGACACCTTTAGGTGCGCCCTCGGTGCCCGTCGAATAGCACATGGCTGCACCGGAGTTTTCATCGAGCTCAGGCCAGTCGAAGCGGCTGGGGCGTCCGTCGATGAGTGATTCGTAGGAGTACCACGGGATACCATCCGGCAGTTGCTCAGCCACGTCGGACAGATCACCGATACCGATAATGATGACAGCGCGGACGCGCGGGCAGTGCGGAAGAACCTCGGCGAGCAGTTCGATCTCGGTCGGGTCCGCGATGATGACCTGGTCATCGGCGTGATTGATAATGTGCACAATCTGATCCGGCATGAGCTGCTTGTTCAGCGGCTGGAATACCGCGCCCATGGAGGCGACGCCGAGGAAGACCTCGAAGTGTTCGGCGCAGTTGTACATCAGGGTAGCGATGCGCTGATCCCCGTCGATGCCGAGCTCATCGCGAAGTGCATGTGCCAGCGCACTAGCGCGCGCGGCGATGGCGGCAAAAGTGGTGGTCTCGGGGCCGTCACTGTTCCAGGAGGTCACCGGAGTCCGACCG
Source organism: Corynebacterium sp. MSK019 (assembly GCF_030232425.1). Taxonomy (NCBI): domain Bacteria; kingdom Bacillati; phylum Actinomycetota; class Actinomycetes; order Mycobacteriales; family Corynebacteriaceae; genus Corynebacterium; species Corynebacterium sp. MSK019. The sequence goes on from NZ_JASPJT010000002.1 coordinate 51,692, forward strand.
TGAATGGTGCGACCGTATTCCACAATCTGAGCGATATTGAGAGGAATATGAGGCATCGTACTGCGCATGAGCTCTACAGTACCGACTCACAGCCCCGCGACCTAGCGAAACGCAGGTGAGAACTAGTGTTGCTACCTGACTATTTGGTGACTATCCTTGGGCAATAGGTCGTTTTCAATACGCGGCTAGATACGTACTTCTTCATGTACTCCGCATGCCGTTGACCTTCGCAGTTGTTCACACAACGCGATGGCGCAACGTGACATTGAAAACACATAAATCAGTAGTGCGACTACATAGTCTTGCGGTGCTGTGGACCTAAAATTTCCTAACCATCTTCAGCCCGGACGCTCGGGTTTGAGATGCGGAAATAATGTAGGCAAGATGCCTCGGTTTAGTTTCAACGTCGAGGTCTTTTGCCTGGCTTTTTCGATAATTTCCCGTCAGCTGCGGCTACTTTTCCGCACGTGGTAAAGGTTCGACGACGGAGCACACGCGGTGGCGGGCAGTAAGAGCGAAAAAGTGTCAATGACATAGCCCCCTGTAGAGAGTGACTGCAGGGAAGGTCGATGAAAGGACATCCGTGACCGATACGGACACCACTGCCACGGCAGGCGGCCCAGAGAATCTTGCGGCCCTCCGAATGGCAGAACTGCGTGAAATCGCTTCCAGCAAGGGCATTCGCGGCATCTCCGCCATGCGCAAGCATGAGCTGATTGAGGCCATTAAGAATGGTGCCCCGGCTGCTGGTTCCGCTCCAGCTCGGAAATCTCGCGCGAAGAAGGCTGCGGCTGGGGCTGCGGATACCGGCTCCAAAGCGAAGGATGCCAAGGAATCGCCGTCGGAAAGCGCGGATAAGGGTTCCAGTAAGAGCGCCGACAAGAGCGACAAGGGCAACGACAAGCGAGACGACGCCAACGCGGATGGTCGCGAGGAGATGTCCCGTTCTCAGCAGCGTCGAAATCGTCGTAACCGTGCTCGTCAGCGCGAGCAGGAGAATCAGGACGATCGCAGCAACGATAGCCGCGATGATTCCGATAACGGCAACGACCGCAGTGAGCGTAACGACAATCGCAACGATCGTAATGATCGTAATGACCGCGGTGATCGCAACGACCGTAATAACCGCAACGATCGCAACAACCACGATCGAGACAACGACGATGAAGGCCGCGGCAACCGCAACAACCGCCGCGGTCGCAACAACAATCGCAATAACGACCGCAATAACCATGACGATGACGGTCGTGGCAACCGTAACCGCCGCAACCGTCGCAATCGCCGCGACCGTCGCGGACGCGATAACAACGGTGGGGGACACGGCGGTCAGGACGAGATCCGCGAGGATGACGTTCTCCAGCCGGTGGCTGGCATCGTCGATGTGCTAGATAACAAGACCGCATTCGTGCGCACGTCCGGATACCTGCCGGGCTCTAACGATGTGCTGGTGTCCGCGCAAATGGTTCGTAAGTACGGCCTGCGCAAGGGCGACGCCGTCACCGGTCAGGTCCGCATGCCGCGCGAGAATGGCTCGGGCCAGGTCACTCATGGCAACGGCCGTAATCGCCGCAAGTACAACCCGCTGGTCAAGGTTGAAACCGTAAACGGCATCGATCCGGAGCAGGCAAAGCAGCGCCCGAACTTCGCTAAGCTCACTCCGCTGTACCCGAACCGCCGCCTGCGCCTGGAGACCGAGCAGAAGATCCTCACCACTCGCGTCATCGACCTGATTATGCCGATTGGTAAGGGTCAGCGTGCGCTCATCGTTTCGCCGCCGAAGGCCGGTAAGACCACGATCCTGCAGAACATCGCGAACGCTATCGCGACGAACAACCCCGAGTGCTACATGATGGTTGTGCTTGTCGACGAGCGCCCGGAGGAAGTCACCGACATGCAGCGCAGTGTCCGTGGCGAGGTTATTGCTTCTACCTTCGACCGCCCGCCGTCAGATCACACGGCAGTGGCCGAGTTGGCTATTGAGCGTGCAAAGCGTCTGGTGGAACAGGGGCAGGACGTCGTCGTACTGCTGGACTCCATTACCCGCCTTGGCCGTGCGTACAACAACTCTTCGCCGGCATCGGGACGAATCCTCTCCGGTGGTGTGGACTCCAACGCTCTGTACCCACCGAAGCGCTTCTTGGGTGCTGCCCGAAACATCGAGGAAGGCGGCAGCCTCACCATCATCGCCACCGCGATGGTGGAGACCGGCTCCGCAGGCGACACCGTCATCTTCGAGGAGTTCAAGGGCACCGGTAACGCCGAGCTGAAGCTCGACCGTAAAATCTCCGAGCGCCGCGTGTTCCCGGCAGTGGATGTCAACCCGTCGGGTACTCGTAAGGATGAGCTGCTGCTCAGCACGGAGGAGGCTCGCATTATGCACAAGCTGCGCCGCATCCTCTCCGCGCTGGAGTCGCAGGCTGCTATTGACCTGTTGATTAAGCAGCTGAAGAAGACCCGGAATAACAAGGAATTCCTGATGCAGGTGGCTTCTTCTGCACCAATGGCCGCCGACGTTGATGTGGACGACATGCTTTAGCTGGGGTTAGCCGCAAACCACAGCACCAACCAGCATTTCACCCATCACAATCTGAAGGAATACTCAATGGCTAATCAGGTTTCCGCAGTTGACGACATCCTCTCCGAATACCACGGGCTCGAGGCGCAGCTGGCTGACCCCGAGCTGCACAACGACCCGAAGGCTGCCCGTAAGGTCGGCAAGCGCTTCAATGAGCTGCAGCCGGTCATTCAGACTCACAAGAAGCTGACTGAGGTCCAGGATGACCTGGAGGCAGCTCGCGAGATGGCATACGAGGACTCCGAGTTCGCAGCTGAGGCTGAGCGTCTCGCTGCCGAGGCAGAGGAACTCGAGGAGAAGCTCGCCGACCTGCTGGCTCCGCGCGATCCGCACGACAGCGATGACATCGTTATGGAGCTCAAGTCCGGTGCCGGCGGTGAGGAGGCTGCGCTCTTCGCAGGTGAGCTCGCTCGCATGTACCAGCGCTATGCAGAAAAGCACGGCTTTACCACCGAGATTCTCGGTCTGTCCGAGTCTGATCTCGGCGGCGTGAAGGACATGACTATGTCCATCCGAGCCAAGACTCCGTCCCGCGACGGTGCGTGGAGCGTGTTCAAGTTTGAAGGTGGCGTCCACCGCGTGCAGCGCGTGCCGGTTACCGAATCTCAGGGCCGTATTCAAACGTCCGCCGCTGGTGTGCTGGTCTACCCGGAGCCCGACGAGGTCGAAGACATCCAGATTGATGAAAAGGATCTGCGTGTCGACGTCTACCGCTCCTCCGGTAAGGGCGGTCAGGGTGTTAACACGACTGACTCCGCCGTTCGCCTGACGCACCTTCCGACTGGTCTCGTTGTTACCTGTCAGAAGGAACGCTCGCAGATTCAGAACAAGGCCCGCGCTATGCAGGTCCTTGCTGCTCGACTGCAGCAGATGAAGGAAGAGGAGATCGCCGAGGCTGCCTCTGACCAGCGTAAGTCTCAGGTGCGCAACATGGATCGCTCCGAGCGCATCCGCACTTACAACTTCCCGGAGAACCGCGTTTCCGATCACCGCATCGGTTACAAGGCTCACAACCTGGACTCGGTGCTGGGCGGCGACATGGATGACCTGCTCAAGGCCCTCCACGACGCGGAGCGCGCTGAGCGTCTTGAAGCCGAGTAGCCCCACGCCCGCAGAAAATAGCTCGCCGACGTTACCGGATTCCGTCCGTACTCTCGGCGAGCTGTTTCGCTATGCGCGTCGCACGCTTGACGACGCGGCGCTGGCTTCTCCGGATGCCGACGCACGGGCGCTATTTGCAGCCGCAGTCGATGCGGGATCGGCAGACATCATCTTCCGCGGAGACGAACCGTACACCGATGAGGACGGTCGCAAGTATCTGGCCGAGGTACTGGCCCGCAGAGTGGCTCGTGAGCCACTGCAGCACATCCTCGGTACGGCGCCGATGATGAGCCTGGAACTACAGGTTGGGCCCGGTGTTTTTGTGCCCCGGCCGGAGACGGAACTGCTTGCGCAGTGGGCAATCGATCGAGCCCGTGAACTGGTCGCAAGTGGCGTCGTCAAGCCGAAAATCGTTGACTTGTGTACTGGATCTGGTGCGTTGGCGTTGGCGATCGCCGATGCCGTACCCGAAGCGGACGTGGTGGCTGTGGAGCTCTCTGAGCGGGCACGGGCGTGGGCTGCGAAGAATATCGAGACGTACGGCGATGGGCGTGTGCGTCTGATTGCTGGCGATGTCACGGATGTTCAGCTGATTGATGATGGCGCTGAGCTCGCAGAATGGGTAGGCGAGACCGACATTGTTGTGTCCAACCCTCCATATGTGCCCGAAGACACCGAAGTTGACCCCGAAGTGAGAGCTGATCCGCACTCTGCGGTCTTCGGCGGCGACGATGGGCTAGATGTCATTCGACCTATGATGAACCTAGTGGATGCGCTGGTGCGGCCGGGTGGAGTCATCGGCATCGAGCACGATGACTCTTCAGGAGACGATGTCAGTTCACTGCTAAAGGACACCTGGGATTACGCTGATGTAGAGGTCCACCGTGACTTTGCGGGCCGTGACCGTTTTACGGTGGGACGCAAAAATTGATCTTAAAAGCAAACTTTGAAGCAGGAGCACAAATCTGATGAGCAGGATTATGGACTGCAGCACAGATGAAAACCGCGAACGCGCAATTGCAGCAGCAGTAGATGCAGTGAAGGCAGGACGGCTGGTCGTTATGCCTACCGATACCGTCTACGGCCTTGGCTGCGATGCCTTTGATAACCAGGCCGTTGCCTCCTTGCTGCGTGCCAAGCACCGCGGCCCGGATATGCCGGTACCGGTGCTCGTGGGTTCCTGGAACACGATTGAGGGGCTCGTCCGCGAATACTCGCCAGCTGCTCGCACGCTGGTGGAGGCTTTCTGGCCGGGCGGACTGTCGCTGGTTGTGAACCAGGCGCCGAGCTTGCCGTGGAACCTTGGTGATACCGCGGGTACGGTCATGCTGCGCATGCCGCTGCACCCAATTGCTATCGAGATTCTGCGCCGCACCGGTCCGATGGCCGTGTCCAGTGCGAACATCTCCGGCCAGGCACCGGCCACCAATGCCGTGCGTGCCAAGCAGATGTTGGGTGGGGAAGCGGCTGTCTACGTCGACGGCGGCGAAGCCACGATTGGCACCCCATCGACGATTGTCGATATCTCGACTCCAGTGCCGCGGATTCTGCGCGAAGGCGCTGTGTCAGCAGCGGCGGTTGCCGAGGTTTTGAGTACTACGCCCGAGCGACTGCTGGGGCAGTAGTCTTGTCTACCTAAGGCTTTTCCTGTTTAGTATCTGCAGCGATTGTGTGGGTGAGTAGTACCTAGTGGCGGACATGAGCTTATTGGCAGCCCAGTCGGGTGGGGCAGGTGTGCCCATCCGCGAGCTCGCCATGCTCGTTTTAGTTTCCGCTGCTGTCAGTTATTTGCTCACTGGAGTGGTGCGTTATGTGCTGGTCCGCTCGGGCTGGTTGGATGCGCCCCGCACGCGCGATGTCCACGATATTCCGAAGCCCAGGCTCGGAGGCGTGGCGATGTACTCCGGGGTGGTCGCAGCTATCGCCCTTGCCTCGGTGATGCCGGCTCTCAACCGTGGTTTTCCGCCCATGACTCCAGATATGAGGGCAGTTGTGGCGGCCGCGTCGCTCTTGCTAATCGTCGGTATTTGGGATGACCTCTTTGACTTAGATGCCCTCACGAAGTTGGTGGGGCAGGTCGCGGCGGCACTTTTGATGTCATTTATGGGCGTCAATTGGTATCTGCTCTATATCCCGTTCAGTGGCGGCGCCACGCTCATTCTCGATCCAATCATGTCCACAGTCTTGACTGTCCTATTTACTGTGGCATTGATTAACGCCTTCAACTTTGTTGACGGCATCGATGGTCTCGCAGCTGGACTCGGCATGATTGCCGCAGCTGCAATCCTTGTCTATTCGATGGTCATGCTTCACGACCAAGGCGGAACCGTGTCTGCCTATCCTCCCGCGATGATCTCCGCGTGCCTCCTCGGCGCTTGCCTGGGGTTCTTGCCGCACAACTTCGAGCCCGCACGCATTTTCATGGGCGATTCCGGTGCCATGATGATCGGCTTGCTGCTCGCAGCGGCATCGGTATCGGCGTCGGGACGCATCGCGCCCTCCATGTACGGCACCGCTGACGTCATCGCTTTGATCTCGCCGGTTGTGGTCGTCATCGCAGCAATTAGCGTGCCAATGCTCGACTTGTTGCTTGCTGTTGTTCGCCGCGTCAGTCAGGGCAAGTCACCTTTCTCACCCGACAAAATGCATATTCACCACCGCCTCTTGTCGATGGGGCACAGTCATCGCCGCGTGGTGCTAGTGCTTTACCTATGGGTGTCGGTCGTCGCGTACGCCGCCGTTGCCACCACCATTTTCCCCTTTGAATTCGTCGCTCTCACCTTCGGGGTCCTGCTTATCATCGCGGTTGTCTTCACCCTCCGTCGTCGCAATGCGCTTGCCGACGACCGTTCAACGGGAGCGCGTCCCAGAAGTGGAAGTGGGGTCCGGCAGGTTATAAGACGTCGACGTGGACGCAGAAGGTACAATCTTCGACCGTGACTGAAAAAACAACTCCGGAGCCCGAGTCTAAATACGATGATTCGCGGCGACCGCTGCTGGCTGCTGCTCGCTCGGGCGCAATCGCGCTCGCTGTGATTACCGTGCTTTCGCTGCTGGTCTGGGGTGGCAAAAACGGTATGCCCGGTGTCTGGGGCGTACTCCTTGGCGCGGGCATTAGCGGAAGCTTCGTATTGCTTACCGTTCTAGGCATCCTCTTTACTGCTCGAACTTCGCCGTCCGTCACGCTTGCCGTTGTATTGGGTGGCTGGTTGTTGAAGATTGTCGTACTAATCGGCGTCCTGGTTGTTATTAGAAATCTTGAGTTTTATGACAACATGACTTTCTTCGTCACTGTTGTACTCACGCTGATGGTGACGCTGGGTGCAGAAGTGTGGGGAATGTCGCAATCTAACCTCACTTATGTGCAACCAATGAAGGACAAATAACTCGTTAATAACTTGTTGACCTGCTGAGAGGCTGTAACTCGCTTCTAAAACCGCAGGTAATAAGCATATTGTCCAGTTTGTGCAGAAGATGCCACAAATAGAGGCCGAAACCCACAGAGGGGGTCGGCCTCTTTGTTGGATTCGGGGTCGGAAACGCGGGGGTGTACCGGGTGGGGAAAATGAGTCAGAACTGTTATCCTGAGTTTCGGGTAAGACGGCCTGTAGCGAAATAACTATCATTTCCACAGGTACGGTCCCCGTGAGCGCCGTGCTGATGAGCGAATGGAATCCGCGGCGCGACACGTTAAATGACGTCCTTCGCACCGCTTGACAATAGTTCTAGCGGCCCAATCACGGGAGAGAACGCTGAGCGTTACAACACTTGCCGAGATGCGGGGTGAGTTTCACTCACCCAACTTGCAGGAGGAGTATTTCCCGGGTGAACAATTTGGCGACTTCATTTTAGGTGGTAGTGGCGACTGGTACGCCATGGACCGCCTGATGATTGTTCGTCTTTTGATGGCCGTGATCGTCGCCGTGTTCTTCGTCGTCGCAATGCGTCGTCCGAAGCTCGTGCCGACTGGTCTGCAGAACGTTGCGGAGTTGATGCTGGACTTCGTCCGCATCCACATCGCGGAGGAGATTCTGGGTAAGAAGGAGGGGCGTCGTTTCCTTCCGGTTCTGGCCACCATCTTCTTCCTTGTTATCTCGATGAATATTGCGGCTATTATTCCTGGCCTCAATATTTCGCCGAACGCCCGAATCGGTATGCCACTGGTTCTGGCCCTGTTCGCATACGTTGCCTTCATTTACGCGGGCTCGAAGAAGATGGGCTTCTTCAAGTTTGTGAAGTCGGCAGTCGTTATTCCGAACTTGCCACCGGTACTCCACCTCATCGTGGTGCCGATCGAGATTTTCTCCAACTTCGTTCTCCGCCCAGTTACGCTGACCATCCGTCTGATGGCCAACATGCTGGCGGGCCACATGGTTCTAGTCCTGCTTTTCGGTGCCACGAACTTCTTCTTCTGGCAGCTGAATGGTTGGACCGCCCTGTCCGGGTTGACCCTTGTCGCTGCGGTAGCATTCACGCTGTTCGAGATGCTGGTGATTTTCCTGCAGGCATACATCTTTGCCCTGCTGAGCGCCGTCTACATCGAACTGTCGCTGCACGCAGACGAGCACTAACCCATAACTAATGAGGCCGCAACTTCGGCAACAAGGCCTCGCAAATTTAATAGCAAGACCCACTTGACCCACAAAAGCCCCGGGCCTACTTAGAACAATCTTTAATCCGGGGCCATCCTTTAAGAAAGGGAACGGTTCATAATGAACGACGTCATCCTCTCCGCCCAGGACGCTGTCCAGGCTGTCGACACCAACGCTGGCCTGAAGACCATCGGTTACGGTCTGTCCACCCTGGGCCCGGGCCTCGGTATCGGTATCGTCGCCGGCAAGACCGTTGAGGGTATGGCACGCCAGCCTGAGATGGCCGGCCAGCTGCGTACCACCATGTTCCTGGGTATCGCCTTCACTGAGGCTCTCGCCCTGATTGGCCTGGTCGCAGGCTTCGTTTTCTAAGTCCGGACCTTCAAGCGGAGAACACGTAAACCATGACAGATTTCACCTTTTTGCTAGCGGCGGGTGACCTCCCGATGGGAGAGTCCATTAACCCGCTGCTGCCAAAGACCTATGACATCGTCTGGTCCGTTGTCCCGCTGGTAGTTATCCTGGTTCTCTTCTGGAAGCTCGTTCTTCCGAAGTTCCAGGAGGTCCTGACCGAGCGGGAGGACCGGATTGAGGGCGGCATTGAACGCGCTGAAGCTGCACAGGCTGAAGCCAAGGCCGCTCTGGAAAAGTACAACAGTCAGCTCGCAGAGGCCCGTACTGAAGCAGCAAAGATTCGCGACGAAGCCCGTGCACAGGGTCAGCGCATCATTGCAGACGCTACGACCAAGGCTAATGACGAGAGCGCACGAATCATCGAGTCCGGTGAGAAGCAGCTCGCTGCCCAGCGTGAGCAGGTAGTCGCAGAGCTGCGCAAGGAAATGGGCCAGAACTCCATCAATCTCGCTGAGCGCCTTCTGGGCGAGCAGCTTTCCGACGACGTTCGTAACTCGTCGACGATTGACAACTTCTTGTCCAACCTTGACACCGTGGCCCCGGCCGGAAAGTAGGCGACATGCACGCAGCAAGCCGCGAATCCCTGGCAGCCCTTAGCCAGCGACTGGACGCCGCTATCGGTGGCGACAATGTCGCTGTTGCTCAGGCTGCTCAGACTGGTTCCGAGCTTTTCGACATCGTCGAGGTCCTGGACTCCGACCGCGGCCTGCGTGTCGCTGTCGCCGACACCTCGGCGACTGCGGAACAGCGTTCCGGCCTTGTCCGGAGCCTGTTCGCGGGCAAGGTATCTGAGACGACTCTTAACCTCGTCGTGGATGCTGCCGCGCAGGTATGGTCCACCCCGCGTGAAATGCGTAAGGGTTTGGTAGAGCTGGGCCGTCGAGCCCTCCTTCGCTCTGCCGAAGGCCAGGGACAGCTTGAGACTGTTGAGTCTGAGCTGTTCCAACTGGGACACATCCTGGCTGAGCAGTCGCAGCTTGAACAGCTGCTGGCCGACAAGGCCGCAACCCCCGAAGCCAAGCGTGGGCTCCTCGCCTCTGTGCTGTACGGCAAGGTCACTTCCGTGACCGAAACCCTCGCACTGCAGGCTGTTGGCCGCCCATCCAAGCGCCCCGCGGACGACATTGACTCCCTGTCCCGGCTAGCCGCCGGCCTGCGGAACCACGTCGTCGCTCGCGTGACCAGTGCCACGGCCGTCTCTGACGAGCAAGAGCGAGCACTGGCGGACAAGCTCGGCCGAGTCTACGGCAAGGCGATGTCCATCCACACCGTGATCGATAAGTCGATTCTCGGTGGACTGGTCATCCGGGTTGGCGACGAGGTCATCGACGGTAGCCTTTCAACAAAGCTTGAGAAGCTGCGCGTCGGCCTCGGCTGACGGATGGTTTAGACGATTAATCACTGGAAGAATATTACCGAGAGCAGGAAGAACATGGCGGAGCTGACGATCTCCTCCGACGAGATCCGTAGCGCGATTGCGAACTACACCTCGAGCTACTCCCCGGAGGCCTCCCGCGAGGAGGTTGGCGTTGTTATCAGTGCAGCTGATGGTATCGCCCAGGTTTCGGGAATGCCGTCGGTCATGACGAATGAGCTTCTGGAGTTCCCGGGCGGCGTTATTGGCGTCGCTCAGAACCTCGACACCGACAAGGTCGGCGTTGTGGTGCTGGGTAACTTCGAGTCGCTTAAAGAGGGTGACGAGGTAAAGCGGACGGGTGACGTCCTTTCGATTCCGGTCGGGGACAAGTTCCTCGGTCGCGTAATTAACCCCCTGGGCCAGCCGATTGACGGCCTGGGCGACATTGAGGCTGAAGAGGACCGCGTCCTCGAGCTGCAGGCACCGACCGTGCTGCAGCGTCAGCCGGTTGAAGAGCCGATGGCTACTGGTATTAAGGCCATCGACGCAATGACCCCAATTGGTCGTGGTCAGCGTCAGCTGATCATTGGTGACCGTAAGACCGGTAAGACCGCGGTCTGCCTGGACACCATTTTGAACCAGAAGGCTAACTGGGAGTCCGGTGACCCGAGCAAGCAGGTGCGATGCATCTACGTTGCTATCGGTCAGAAGGGCTCCACCATTGCTGGTGTGCGCCAGACTCTCGAGGAGCAGGGCGCACTCGAGTACACCACCATCGTTGCTGCCCCGGCGTCGGATGCCGCAGGCTTCAAGTGGCTTGCACCATTCGCAGGCGCCGCACTGGGTCAGCACTGGATGTACCAGGGCAAGCACGTCCTGGTCATTTACGATGATCTGACTAAGCAGGCAGAGGCATACCGTGCCATCTCGCTGCTGCTGCGTCGCCCGCCGGGACGCGAAGCTTACCCGGGTGACGTCTTCTACCTCCACTCCCGTCTGCTGGAGCGTGCTGCGAAGCTCTCCGACGACATGGGTGCAGGCTCGCTGACCGCACTGCCGATCATCGAGACCAAGGCAAACGACGTGTCGGCCTTCATTCCGACCAACGTCATTTCCATTACCGACGGCCAGGTCTTCCTCGAGTCCGACCTGTTCAACCAGGGTGTCCGCCCGGCTATTAACGTCGGTGTGTCGGTTTCCCGTGTTGGTGGTGCCGCACAGACCAAGGGCATGAAGAAGGTTTCCGGTAACCTGCGTCTGGACCTCGCGTCCTACCGCGACCTGGAAGCATTCGCAATGTTCGCATCCGACCTGGACGATGCCTCCAAGCGTCAGCTGGAGCGCGGTCAGCGTCTGGTTGAGCTGCTGAAGCAGAAGGAAAACCACCCGCAGCCGGTCGAGTACCAGATGACCTCCATCTACCTCGCTGGCGAGGGCGAATTTGACGATGTCCCGGTTGAGGACGTCCGTCGCTTCGAGGCCGAGCTGCTTGAGCACCTGCAGGACACTCAGCCTGCAGTCTTCGAGCAGATTGACGGCGGCGTCGCCTTCTCTGACGAGTCCAAGGCTGCTCTGAAGTCCGCTACCGCTAACTTCAAGAAGTCCTTCCAGACTTCTGAGGGCGCACCGCTGGCTTCCGAGGCTCCGGTCGAGGCACTCGACGAGGGCGAGCTCAAGAAGCAGCAGATTACGGTCTCCCGCAAGACTGCCCAGAACTAGGCAGGTTGAGCTACTCAATGACCGTTTTCGCAATTGAAGGGAGGGAATAGGACATGGCGAATCTTCGTGAACTTCGAGCCCGAATCAAGTCGGTGAACTCGACCAAGAAGATCACCAAGGCCCAGGAGCTTATCGCAACCTCGCGCATTACTAAGGCGCAGCGTCGCGTAGCAGACTCCCAGCCGTACGCCGACGAAATCGAGAAGGTCATCGGACGTCTCGCATCGGCTTCGTCGTTGGATCACCCGATGCTCGTAAAGCGTGAGGGTAACCAGCGTGTTGCAGTCCTGGTTGTCACCAGTGACCGCGGCATGTGTGGCGGCTACAACCACAACGTCCTGAAGAAGGCTGCAGAACTGCGTACCGCTCTGGAAGAGCAGGGGCATGAGGTCGTTCTCTACGTGACTGGCCGTAAGGGCACCGACTACTACGACTTCCGTGGTGTCGAGCTCGCCGGTACGTGGGAGGGCTTCTCCCAGGATCCGGACTACGCCGCAACCCACGACGTGCGTCGTCACCTCATTGATGGTTTCAACGCTACGGCCGAGGGCACTGCCAAGTACCGCGAAGGCCTGCGTGGCACCAACGGCGAGGCCGTTCAGGGCTTCGACCAGGTCCACGTTGTCTACACGGAATTCGTGTCCATGCTTTCTCAGATTCCGCGTGCACACCAGATGCTCCCGATTGAGCCTGTGTACGAGGATGTCGAGATTGCTCAGGGCGAGGACATGCTGTCCGATGGATCAGATGACCTCAAGCCGGACTATGAATTCGAGCCTGATGCAGACACCCTGTTGGCAGAGCTTCTGCCGCAGTACGTGTCCCGCACTCTGTTCGCAGTGATGCTCGAGGCCGCTGCCTCTGAGTCCGCTGCCCGTCGTAACGCTATGAAGTCCGCGACGGACAACGCTACCGAGCTGGTCAAGGACCTCTCGCGTGTTGCTAACCAGGCACGTCAGGCACAGATTACCCAGGAAATCACAGAAATCGTCGGTGGCGCCGGTGCGCTCGACGACAGCGGAGAAAGTGACTAGATATGAGCACAGCTCTAAGTGAGCAGAACACCACCACGGCTGTGGGCCGTGTTGTGCGTGTCATCGGTGCCGTCGTCGACGTGGAGTTCCCGCGTAACGAACTGCCGGCACTTTACAACGCGCTGACCGTGGAAGTTACCCTTCCTTCGGTCGCCAAGACCATTGTCCTCGAGACTGCACAGCACCTCGGTGACAACATGGTTCGTACCATTGCTATGGCTCCGACCGACGGCCTGGTCCGCGGTGCAGAGGTCAAGGACACCGGTAAGCCGATTTCGGTTCCGGTTGGTGACGTCGTCAAGGGTCACGTCTTTAACGCAATGGGCGACTGCCTGGATGAGCCGGGCCTGGGTCGCGATGGTGAGCAGTGGGGCATCCACCGTGAGCCGCCGGCCTTCGACCAGCTCGAGGGCAAGACCGAGATTCTGGAAACCGGTATTAAGGTCATCGACCTGCTGACCCCGTACGTTAAGGGCGGCAAGATTGGTCTGTTCGGTGGTGCCGGTGTCGGTAAGACCGTTCTGATCCAGGAGATGATTACTCGTATTGCACGCGAGTTCTCCGGTACTTCGGTCTTCGCCGGTGTTGGTGAGCGTACCCGTGAGGGCACCGACCTCTTCCTGGAAATGGAAGAGATGGGCGTTCTCCAGGACACCGCCCTCGTCTTCGGCCAGATGGACGAGCCTCCGGGAGTCCGTATGCGCGTCGCGCTGTCGGGTCTGACCATGGCAGAGTACTTCCGCGATGTTCAGCACCAGGACGTGCTGCTCTTCATTGACAACATCTTCCGTTTCACCCAGGCCGGTTCTGAGGTTTCGACCCTGCTGGGTCGTATGCCTTCCGCCGTGGGTTACCAGCCGACCCTGGCTGACGAGATGGGTGTTCTGCAGGAGCGCATTACGTCCACCAAGGGCCGTTCGATTACCTCTCTGCAGGCCGTCTACGTGCCTGCCGATGACTACACCGACCCGGCTCCGGCAACGACCTTCGCCCACCTCGATGCAACCACCGAGCTCGACCGCTCGATTGCATCGAAGGGTATTTACCCGGCAGTGAACCCGCTGACTTCGACTTCTCGTATCCTCGAGCCGTCGATCGTCGGTGAGGAGCACTACCGCGTTGCTCAGCAGGTTATTAACATCCTGCAGAAGAACAAGGAACTCCAGGACATCATCGCCATCCTCGGTATGGACGAGCTGTCTGAGGAGGACAAGGTGACCGTGCAGCGTGCACGTCGTATCCAGCGATTCTTGGGTCAGAACTTCTTCGTTGCTGAGAAGTTCACGGGTCTGCCTGGTTCGTACGTCCCGCTGAAGGACACCATCGTTGCCTTCGACCGCATCTGCAAGGGCGACTTCGACAACTACCCGGAGATGGCCTTCGACGGCCTGGGTGGCCTCGACGATGTCGAGAAGAAGTACGCTGAAATGCAGAAGAAGTAAGGGGCATCCTCATGGCTGAAATCACCGCTGAACTGGTTGCCGTTGAGCGACCGCTCTGGAAGGGCAAGGCCACTTTGGTCTCTGCTCAGACCACCGAGGGTGAGATCGGCGTGCTGCCCGGACACCAGCCGTTGCTTGGCCAGCTGGTCAACAACGGTACGGTGACCATCAAGACCGCAGACGGCAAGGTTCTTGTCGCTTCGGTACAGGGTGGGTTCATTTCCGTGTCTACCTCGAAGGTTTCGATCCTCGCGGATAAGGCAGTCTGGGCTGACGAGGTTAACCTCTCCGAGGCCGAGTCCAACCTGACTTCGGATGACCCTGCAGTAAAGGCACAGGCTGAGTCGGAGGTCCGCGCGGCTCGTCGCGCTTCCACCAACTAGTCTTTTCGCCTGAACATCCGGTCGCACGACCGTATTCTTCCTGCTTCTTTAAACGGGGCGGGGAGCTCGCAAGAGAAATCTTGCCAGCTTCCCGCCCCGTTTTTCTTAGTTATTTTTCATGTCAGTGCAACAATCGGGTAGGGTTTGTAAAAAGCCTCTAAAGCGCTTTTGAACCAAGGTTCGTCGTCTATTCACCCGGATGCGAGGCTGGCAGATAGTGTTTTCAAGCGTAACCATGATGTCAATCATGTTCATGATTATCGGTGCGATGTTGATCGTCGGCGGGGTCCTTGCCCTGTGGCGTTTCGCCAGCCTGCATGCAAAAGGTACTCCTGTTATTGCTCGTCGCCTTCCTGCAGGTGATGGCAGTCATTGGCGCCATGGTGTCATTGTTTATTCCGAGTCGACGTTGAAGATGTACAAGCTACGTTCGCTGCGTCCTGGCTGTGATGCCGAATTTGCCCGTCACGATGTCACTATTGTGGATCGCCGAGATCCGACTGACATCGAGGCGGGTTTTTTCGCGCCCGGGCTTCGGGTAGTCAGGATTAAAACGGGGAAAAATACCGAATGGGAGTTTGCCGTGGACTCGTCCTCGGACACTGCGCTGGTGGCGTGGGTGGAGTCGAAGCCGTCGTCACGCCAGACTCGTGAGTTTCCTACAGACATTGAGCGCCGTTTCCGTTCGGCTTATAACCGTGGCCGAGGAAGTCAGTACTAGTCTCTTACGACAGGCTATTGCTAAGGCTCTAGTGGGTATTGTTTTCTCCCGCGCGGCAGTCACGTTAGGGTAGGGGAATGCGCCTTGTGATTGCTGAATGCACTGTTGACTATGTCGGTCGCTTGAATGCCCATCTGCCTCATGCCCCGCGCTTGCTGTTGGTGAAAGCAGATGGGTCAGTTTCTGTGCATGCCGACGACCGTGCATATAAGCCTCTGAACTGGATGACACCGCCGTGCACGCTGACGGAGAAGGATATTCTCGACGAGTCGGGGGAAGACACTGGTGAAAAGCTCTGGGTCGTTGAGAATAAGAAGGGCGAGCAACTTCGTATCACTATCGGCAAGGTGCTGGCTGATAGCACGTACGAACTGGGAGAGGACCCTGGCCTGGAGAAGGACGGGGTAGAAGCGCATCTACAGGAACTGCTTGCAGATCAGTTCACAACGTTTGGCGAGGGCTACACCCTGATTAGGCGCGAATACCCAACCCCGATCGGACCGGTGGACCTGCTTGGCCGCGATGAAAACGGCGCCACCGTTGCAGTCGAGGTTAAGCGTCGGGGCGGTATCGATGGCGTTGAGCAGCTAACCCGTTACTTGGAGATGCTGAACCGCGATGAGCTGCTGGCACCGGTGGAAGGGATTTTTGCTGCCCAGGAGATTAAGCCACAGGCCAAGACTCTGGCAGAGGATCGTGGGATTCGCTGTGTGACCGTGGATTACGACGCCCTGCGTGGCCTGGAGTCCAATGAATTGCGGTTGTTCTAGCCATGCCTAGGCGAAACCACAAGCGGCGCGGTAATCAACGAGGCAACCAACGCGGCGGGCGTAATAACCACGGCCAGAATCGCGGCAGCCTGCCCACATTTGGCAGTTCTTTCCAAAACACCCGCACTGAATCTGGGCCTGCCGGTTGGCAGGACGTGGACTTTGCGGTGCGTAACATCAGCGCTGGACAGTCGAACAAGGTTTATCGCTGTCCAGGGTGCGACCAGGAAATCATGCCCGGGACCTCGCACATCGTAGCTTGGCCGCAGGATTATGGTGCAGGCGCCGATGACCGGCGCCATTGGCACACTAACTGCTGGCGCAACAGAGCTCACCGCACTATCACGCGCCGCTGGGGATAGATTTACTTAGCCGGCTCAACGAGCTCCAGCAGGACGCCACCGGCATCCTTCGGGTGGATGAAGTTGATGCGCGAACCTGCGGTACCGATCTTCGGCTCCGGATACAGCACCCGGGTGCCCTGCTCCTTCAGGTGCGCCATCAGCGCCTCCAGATCAGTGACACGAACTGCGTACTGCTGGATTCCTGGACCCTTCTTGTCCAGGTACTTTGCAATCGTGGACTGGTCATTCAGTGGCGCGAGAATCTGAACCAGAGTGCCACCTTCAACCTTGTCGGCCGGGCCGACCATGGCCTCGTGGACACCCTGCTCTTCATTGACTTCATCGTGGTAGTTGATGAAACCAAGGTTTGCGCGGTACCACTCGATAGCGGCATCAAAATCCGGGACTGCGACGCCGACGTGATCAACAGCGACTACGTACTTATGGGGAACGGGAATCTGTGTCTCACTCATAGTTCCCAGGGTACTCGCTATTATCGGCGCCATGATTGTCGCATTTTCTGTTGCCCCCACTTTCTCCGATCCTGAGCAGGGAATGGCTGAGGCTGTTGCTGAAGCCGTGCGTGTTGTGCGCGAATCTGGCCTGCCCAACGAGACGAATGCCATGTTCACCCTTGTTGAAGGCGAATGGGATGAGGTGATGGATGTCATTAAGCGAGCCACGGAAGCAGTCAGCCGTGTCAGTCCGCGTACTTCTCTGGTCATCAAAGCGGACATTCGCAACGGATATACCGGGCAGCTGCGTGCGAAAGTGGATGCGGTCGAGGATGCGCTGAAAGCCACCGACTAGTCTCTTGTTCGGATTGGACACGTAGGCTCTACATAGGTCTTTACATAGGCTTTACGACGACACTGGAGAGGAACCCCTTTGACGATGCCAGCTGGACATGGTCACGCACATGGCCATTCTCATGGTCACTCGCATGGAGCACACGGTCACCGCGAGTGCTCGACTCCGCCGCCACCACCCGGCACGGTTGATTTGGAGCAGCTCCACCAGCGCGCCGAAGTCGAACGTAAGCGCCGAGAGGAGATCGAGCGGGCAACCAGTGATCAGGGAAATGGGCTTCCTCCTGTAGTTGAGATTGTCCCGCAGACCCTTGAGGCAGAAGTCGTTCTGCGCTCGGAGCAGGTCCCGGTTATTGTCTTGATCGGCATGGCTGGAGCAGCTGATTCGTTGCGTCTTCGGGCTGAGCTAGAAGGCATGGCCCGTGAGGCTAATTTGAACTGGATCCTGGCGTGGGCAGATGCTGAGGAGCATCCGCAGCTGGCCCAGGCATTCGGTGTGCAGGCAGTGCCGACAGTCACGGCTGTGGCTATGGGCAGTCCCGTTGGCATGTTTGTCGGCGAGAAAACCAGGGATTGGCTGGAGCAGTGGCTGGCGCAGGTTATGGAGGCCACTCGGGGTCGTCTCAAGGGGTTGCCGGCGGGAACTCGTATGGCTGGGGAGGGCAGCGGGCCGGAGGCTCCGGAGCCGACTGACTTCTTCGGCAATCCCGTACCCACCGATGACCCGCGTTTGGAGCAGGCTGAAGAGTTGCTCGAGGAGGGCGATTTCGACGGAGCGTTGGAGCTGTATGACGCTATGCTGCAGTCCGAGCCCGCAAATCAGGGGCTGAAGCGCGCTCACGCGAATGTGTCCTTCTTCGCCCGCGCTGCCAAAATCGATCGCAGCGCAGATCCAATTGCAAAGGCCGACGCTGCGCCGAAGGACGTCGCGCTCGCCCTCGATGCCGCGGATGTCACGATGCTTGTCGACGATCCAGCGAAGGCGCTCGATTGTTTGTTGAAGTTGCTCCCGCAGGTGTTTGGCGATGACCGTGAGGCCATCAAGTCGCGTCTACTAGAGCTGCTTGTGCTATTCGATACCGCAGATCCAGTGGCATTGGATGCACGCCGGAGGATGGCTAGCGCACTGTACTAGGAGTACTGGACTAGGGGCACTGTACTAGGAGCCTGGAAAGCGCTCAGGCTCCTAGCTTGAAGCGTCGGTGTATGGCCAGTCATCCGGAGCCATGAAGTAGTAGACGCTGCCCATTACAGCGGCCATAAACGCCATTAGCAACAGGAAAAGTGTTGCTTTCATTGCCACATGACGCTCCGCATACCAGGCGTAAAAGGCGTCCAATTTTGCTGCCAACCAGATGTTCAGGCGACGTGTCGGCGGATGCACCAACGAGAGAATTCCCAGTGCAACAAAGATGCAGAGCCATCCGGGAGCAGGAGTTGGCAAAATGATAATGCCAACAATGAGCAATACGAAGCCTGCGACGAGAAGAACCGGGGAGAGTACCGGCCCATACCAGGTGTTGCGCATATGGGCATGGCGAATCTGCATGCGGTCCATCAAGCGATGTACCTTTTCCTTCATTGCGATTCACTTCCTCCGATTTTCGGTGCCGTGCGCTATTTCTAGCAGCGGTCTCGGACGAGGCATCGTTGAAGCATTAAGCATCAAATGTGCAGCTCAACTGCCTGGGTGCACCGTTGGACATTGATTCTTTTAATCATGTCTATATTTAATCCATTGTTGCACAAAAGCTGCGCCCCAGTGCAACGAGATTTTTCGGAAGGTGGTAATCTTCCAACAGTTCTCAGTGGTTTACAGCAGTTACCACTGCATCTCATCCACCTGTTCACCTCAGACAGTTCATACTGCGCTAGGTGCCTTTGGTCTTCAGTTTTCTGCAGCCAGGAGTTTTGCATGCGACTTCGCCCCAAAGCCCTTCGCGCTACTTCCGCCTCGGTCATTGTTGCGCTTTCGGCCTCGACTCTGTTGGCGGGGTGCACCATCGATGTCCCAAGCACCACCGGGTCCAAGGCCACCACTGCTACCACAAAACCTAATGCTCCAGATAACGGTTGGGATGCTTCCGAGGAAGTCACCTGGTCTGATGCACAGGACGTCCTCGATACTGCGGCTAAGAGTTTCTCCGACAACTATGGCATTGATTTAGGTGTCTATTTGCGTGTCATTGACGGTCCATACAAAGGGCTCACGGCGTCGGTAGGCGAGGATACGAAGGAGTACTCCGCATCGACCATCAAGGCTCCGTTAGTGGTTACTGCGCTGAAGAAATTCGGCGATGACCTAGACAAGACGGTGACGGTCGATTGGGACAATGGTGTTGGCGGAAGCGTGATTGGCCCTGGCCAATACACGCTCGACGGGCTGTTGCAGTACGTGATGCGGTATTCGGACAACACCGCGGCGAATGGGTTGATTGACGCTGTCGCTGGTTTCGACGAGGTCAACAAAACCATCAAGGAAGCCGGTGTTGATGACAAGCGCTACCACCTGGGCAACAAGTTCAACATCCCCAATCCCAGCGGTGATCGGTCCTGGTTTACTCCCTCTCAAGCTGCGCTGTTCATGGCACGTCTCCAGGAAGTGGCCGATGGCACCTCAAAGCACAACTTCATTACCAAGGACACGGCACAAACTGCATTGACCTACCTCACTTACGGTGGTTCGCAGAAGTTTGTGATGTACGTCGGCTCCGCAGTCCAGAAGACCGGTGACACTGCCGAGGGCGTTAATGACCACGGTATTTTGTACACCGCAGCCGGACCCATCGCTTACGCCATTACGACGCGCTTTGATGAGGTGCCGCTCAATGAGCTTACCGACGGCCTGCTCGGCCAGCTGGGTTCCCAAATAGCCCAGCTTCTGCCGGATTACAATCGCCTTGGTAAGGATGGCAAGCCACTGACTGCTAAGCAGGCTGCGACGTGGAGCGCGGATGAGGATGGCGACGGCATTCCGGATCGTATCGGAACCGACAGCATGGATGGATCCGGGTACATCGATGATTCAGATTCTGCGAATTACAACGAATCTTTGGAACCTGACTGGTTCAATCCGTTCCGAGGATAGGACCTGGATACGCTCCCCAAAACAAAATTGCCCGTGTGTCAGGTTTTCAGGCCGAAACTCAGGCCACTGAAAACCGTGCAACACGGGCAATTCCTATGTGATTGTCTTTTGTTTGGCTGGATTCGGGACTAGCCCTGCCACTTCAGCCAAACGGCGGTGTTGGCCGGCAGCACCAAATCAATCGAGTGAGCCTGGCCGTTCCAACCGTGCTCGACCGCGGTCACAGTACCGTTTTCACCGTAGCCGGAGCCCTCGTAACGCGATGCGTTTGTGTTCAGAATCTCCGTCCATTGGCCACCGCGCGGTACGCCAATCTTGTAGATTTCCTGCGTGGTTCCCGACAGGTTATAGACGCAGGCGACGACCGAGCCATCGGTGCCGTAACGGACAAAGGACACAACATTGTTTGTGGAATCATCCGCGTTAATCCACTGGAAGCCCTCTGGGCGGTCATCCTGGGTGTAGAACGCTGGGTTTTCCTTGTAGATGGCGTTGATGTCCTTAACCAGCAGCTGAATGCCGCGGTGGAATTCGCCGCTCCAACCTTCGAGGTTGTCCCAAGCCACGGACTCATCGTGGTTCCACTCGTGGTTCTGGCCAAGATCCTGACCCTGGAATAGAAGCTGCTTGCCCGGGTGCGCCCACATGAAGGTCAGGAAAGTACGTAGGCCTGCGGCCTTATCCCAATCGCCGCCCGGCATGCGCTCCCACAGCGAGCCCTTGCCGTGCACGACCTCGTCGTGGCTAATCGGCAGAATGAACTCTTCCGAGTAGGCGTAGACCATAGCGAAAGTGAGCTCATGGTGGTGGTAGGAGCGGTAAATCGGCTCCTTGCTGAAGTACTCCAGCGTGTCATTCATCCAGCCCATGTTCCACTTCATAGAGAAGCCCAAGCCACCGTGTTCGGTAGGTGCGGTCACCCCCGGCCAAGAAGTGGATTCTTCGGCCACGGTGAGGAAGCCCGGGTTGTGCTTGTGTACAGTGGCGTTGAATTCCTGCAGGAACTGAACAGCATCGAGGTTTTCACGGCCACCGTACTGGTTCGGCAGCCACTCGCCTTCATTGCGGGAGTAGTCCAGGTACAGCATGGAAGCCACTGCGTCGACGCGCAGACCGTCGATGTGGAACTCTTCTGCCCAGTACAGTGCGTTGGCGTAGAGGAAGTTGCGTACCTCGTTGCGGCCGAAGTCGAAAACGTAGGTGCCCCAGTCGCGCTGCTCGCCGCGGCGCCAGTCCGGGTGCTCGTAGCAAGCCGTGCCATCGAAGCGGGCAAGTGCGAACTCGTCCTTCGGGAAGTGCCCCGGAACCCAGTCCATGATGACACCGATGCCAGCGGCGTGGAAGGCATCAACTAGGCCGCGGAACTGATCTGGGGTGCCGAAGCGGCTGGTCGGAGCGTAGTAGCCGGAAACCTGATAACCCCAGGAACCGGTGAACGGGTGCTCACATACTGGCATGAACTCCACATGGGTGTAGCCCATGTCGACCACGTAACGCACCAGCTTCTCCGCCATAACCTCGTAGCTCAGGCCCTGCTTCCAGGAACCCAAGTGGACCTCGTAGATAGAGATGGGCTCTTCGGTCCAGTCTGTGTTGGCGCGCTTTTCCATCCACGCTTGGTCGCCCCAGGCGTAGTTGGAGGTCGCAACAATCGACCCGGTAGCCGGTGGGAGCTCAGCAGCACGCGCCATCGGGTCGGCCTTATCGCGACGCTGTCCCTCCGGCGTCGTGATGGCGAACTTATAGACATCGCCCTCACCCACACCCGGGATGAACAGCTCCCAGATACCTGCGCCACCCATAGAGCGCATTGGGTACTGCGCGCCGTTCCACATACAGAAGTCACCGACCACGGCGACGCCGCGTGCGTTCGGAGCCCAGACCGTAAACGAGGTGCCTTCGACCGTACCCAGCTCTGTGTCGTAACTGCGAAGGTGAGCACCGAGAACCTTCCACAGTTCCTCATGACGTCCCTCGCCGATTAGGTGTAGGTCACCAGCGCCGATAGTGGGGAGGAAACGGTAGCCGTCGGCACGCTCTACGGTCTCGCCGGAGTCCCACGTAATGCGCAGACGGTAGTCGAAGTCATCGCCGCCGGGGACGAGGGCGGTGAAGAAACCGTCGCCCAGGTTCTCCGCTTCAAACTCGCCGCGCGTGCTGACGACAGTAACTGCCTGAGCGCCGAAGACCCTCGTGCGAATAACCGTGTCACCGTCCACGACGTGTGCGCCGTAGATGCTGTGCGGATCGTGATGGGTGCAGTAGCGCAGGCGATCCATATCGCCGGAATCAATTGCGAGGCGGGGATCTGTGTGGGCTCCCATGGAAGGTCCTTCCGAAGCGTTTCTAGGTAGGTGAATGTGAAGTTGTTGAGTTAAGTTTTAAAGAAATAGAGGGAGGTAGGGGACAGTGGGCTGCTAACTCACCCGCCAGCCTAACGACGAATCGTTGCGACAGTGGTCAGGTCAGCGGCCCACTAACCCCGAAAGTTCCCAGCAAGCGTTCTAGCCCTCGTAGTCGGGGACGTCGCGCCAAGCCAACTTGTGGCGGAGCTTGACATCGATTTCCGGCAGCTTGATGATGTGCGCAACGTTTTCCCACGGTGCCAGGCGGACGTAGTTGTCCTTGCCCCAGTTGAACTGGTTGCCGGTAATCAGGTCAGTGACATCCATGCGGTCGTGGTTGCGGAGCCCGATGCAATCCATGTCGAGGTGCACGGTAGCTTCCTGGGCATTCCACGGATCGAGGTTGAGAACAACGAGGATGGCATCGCCGGTGACCGGATCGAGCTTCGAGTAAGCCAGCAGGTTGTCATTGTCGATGTCGTGGAAGTGCAAGTTGCGCAGCTGCTGCAGAGCAGGGTGCTCCCGACGAATCTTGTTCAGCGTGGCAATGAACGGCTCCAGCGAGTTGCCGGTGGCCAGTGCCTGGTCGTAATCGCGGCTGCGGAGCTGGTACTTCTCGCTGTCGAGGTACTCCTCGGAGCCCTCCTTGACCGGAACGTTTTCAAACAGCTCGAAGCCGGAGTACATGCCCCACAGCGGAGACAGGGTTGAAGCCAGCGCGGCGCGGATGGCGAAGGCGCCACGGCCGCCCTTGACCAGGAAGTCATGCAGAATATCGGGGGTATTGACCCATAGGGATGGGCGAGCGATGTCCGCATGGCGGGTAATCTCCTCGCCGAATTCGGTCAGCTCTTCCTTCGTAGTCTTCCACGGGAAGTAGATGTAGGACTGAGTGAAGCCAGCCTTGGCCAGGCCGTAGAGGCGGGCCGGGGCGGTGAAGGCCTCGGCGAGGAAGATGACCTCCGGGTTGGTTTCGTGAACGGTTTCAATCAGCCATTCCCAGAAGTTGCCCGGCTTGGTGTGGGGGTTATCCACGCGGAAGACCTTGACTCCACGCTTGACCCAAAACTTCACTACACGCAGAACCTCTGCGTACAGGCCCTTGGCATCGTTGTCGAAATTCAGCGGGTAGATGTCCTGGTACTTCTTCGGCGGATTCTCGGCGTAGGCAATGGTGCCGTCCGGCAGCACGGTGAACCACTCCGGGTGAGCCTTAGCCCAGGGGTGGTCCGGTGCACACTGGAGCGCTAGGTCGATAGCGACCTCGAGGTCGCGCTCCTTAGCAGCCTTGATGAATTCCTTGAAGTCCTTTTCGTCACCGAGGCTCGGGTGGATGGCGTCGTGGCCACCTTCTGCGGAGCCGATAGCCCACGGAGATCCGACATCGCCCGGTTCCGGGGTCAGGGTGTTGTTGCGACCCTTGCGATTGATTTCACCGATTGGGTGAATCGGGGGCAGATAGACCGTGTCGAAGCCCATGCGCTGAGCGCGATCAAGCTGTGCAACCGCAGTCTTGAATGTGCCGTGCAGCAGCTCGCCATTTTCGCCGTAACCACCGTTGGAACGGGGGAAGAACTCATACCAAGAGGAGTACAGGGCTTCGCGGCGGTCAACCTTGATCTTGCGGGTCTTTCCGCGGGTCAAAAGGTCGCGCACCGGGTGCGCCTGCAAAATGGCGCGGGTCTCGTCGGAAAGCGCGGCTGCAATGCGGGCGCGAAGATCGCCGTCGCCGCGCAGACCTGCGGCGATGGAGCGTAGGTGGTTGCGGTGGATAGCAGCGGCACCAGCGGCGGCGCGGTCGAAGAGAGCGGCGCCAATTTCTAGATCATTAGCGAGTTCAGCTTCGCTCTGACCGGCCTCGAACTTCTTGGTGATAGCGTTGCGCCACGTTGCCATCGGGTCGGACCAGGCATCAATGCGAATGGTCCACAGCCCCGGAACGTCTGGGACGAAGGTGGCATTGACCTGATTTGGATCATGGTCAGAAAAGTGCATTGGAATGCGCTGTGAGCGGGAAGCAAAAGCTGATTCCTTCGGCCCCTTGACGTTGAGCGTGGCGTTCATCGCGTCATGGCCTTCTCGCCAAATGACGGCAAAGGTTGGGACGACTTCACCCACTACGGCCTTCGATGGAGTTGCACCACCGTTGATTTGAGGACGGATGTCATCAATACCGATTCGACCAGTCATAAAAGACGTTCTCCTAATTGTCGGCGAGCTAGGTGAAAATCGAAGCAAAACCATCTCGAGTGAACTCGATTTGCTCTCTACCGAGGATAGATGAGAATGTCCAAGCGCACATTTGGGCAAAGTTAGGGCACCATGGATGTGTGGCTGAATTGGAAGAAGACTTTAACGAAGATTTGCTACTCGACTTTCGCGACGTAAACCTCATCCGTGGTGGCCGTACGCTGGTCGGGCCGGTCGATTGGCAAGTAGAACTTGACGAACGCTGGGTCATCATGGGGCCGAACGGTGCAGGCAAAACTTCTTTGATGCGCATTGCTGCAGCGGAGGAGTTCCCGTCTTCAGGGGTGGCCCATGTGATGGGCGAGCAGATTGGGCGCACCGACATGCGTGATCTGCGCACCATGATTGGTTTGACATCATCGTCGATTGCTCACCGCATTCCCAATGACGAAAAGGTCGCGGACCTTGTTATTTCCGCCAGTTACTCCGTCCTGGGGCGCTGGCGTGAGACCTATGAAGAGATGGATTTCGAACAGCTCTCCGAGATTCTCGAGCGCATGGGTGCTGAGCATCTTGCAGACCGCACCTGGGGCACTCTCAGTGAGGGAGAGCGCAAGCGCGTACTCATCGCACGAGCCATGATGGTCAACCCCGAATTGCTGCTTCTCGACGAGCCGGGAGCCGGACTCGACCTCGGCGGTCGCGAGGACCTCGTCGGTTACTTAGGCGAACTCGCACTCGACCCGGATGCGCCGGCGATGGTGATGATTACGCACCACCCGGAAGAAATTCCGTACGGCTTCACCCATGCGATGCTCCTCGACGAAGGCAATGTCATCGCACAGGGGCTTATTGACGACGTCCTGACCAGTGAGAACCTGACCAAGGCTTTCCACCAGGAAATCGTCGTCGATCGCATCGATGATCGCTACTTTGCGCGCCGGGCACGGCCTGCTGGAAAGCACCGGAAGAAGTAGACGCTCATGGCGGTTCCGACACCTGAAACCCCGAATACACCCGCGTCGCCGAAACTGGCTGCGACTGTGTTGCTGCTCCGCGACACCCACTGCGGGCTCGAGGTCTACGTTCAAGAACGCGTATCCTCAATGCGTTTTGCGGCCAACATGACCGTGTTCCCCGGCGGTGGAGTAGACCGGCGTGATTTCCCCGCTGTCGCGAATGAGGGCATGGCCGTGACCGAGCCGTCGGAAGCCGACCCCGAGTCGCGGATCGCGCAGGCTTTTAACGTCGACCGCGTGCGGGCGCACGCGCTCACCTGCGCGGCCGTGCGTGAGACCTTTGAGGAAACAGGCACTCTGTTGGTTCGCGATGCTGGCGGTGAGATTGTCGCAGATGCCCACCGCTTCCACCGTCAGCGACGACAGTTGGAAGCCCACGAGTTGTCATTGACGGATTTTCTTAGCAATGAAAATCTGGCGCTCGATGCCGAACTCGTCAGTCCTTGGGCTAACTGGGTGACACCCGAATCCAACCCCATTCGTTACGACACCTATTTCTTCCTCGCCGCGCTTCCCGACGGTCAAAGAGCCGACGGTGACACCTCTGAGGCATCATCTTCAGGTTGGTTCCGACCGACTACGATTTTGGATGGATGGCGCCGTGGGCTACTTGGCCTCATGCCTCCGACCTGGGCGCAACTGACTCGCTTGGACGGTGTCAATACTGTGGCGGAGGCTCTCGAGGCGGCCAGAAACACTCCGGTGCGACGCACCAGTAGTGACTTCCTCGGGGAACCTTTTATGGATGAGTACTTTGCCGTTGCCACCCACATGGGGCATTTGCGCAAAGGTATGAACCGTTAGCCGACTACTCAACCCCCGTTAACCGGCTGATCCCTAGTTGGAAGGAGATAACGAGTGTCCCTGTCCGCTGCAGAGGTGGCCGCTGTTGCTGCTCACCCGGAGTGGCTAGATGAGGCCGACCAGCTCGCGCTCACTAAAAAGTCTCTGATTGCAGACTCCGCGCATCTACGCCAACACTGTGGCGAGTTTGGTCGCGCGGTCATTGAAGTCGCGGCAGCTCGGCGTTCTGCGGTCAGCAAACTGCCAGGGGACTGGATCTTCTCTTCCGAAGCAGCGCAACAGGCCACGCCCTTTGTCGTCGCGCTGGCTCGCGCTCGTAGGCTTGCGCATCTCGGTGTCGAATCAGTGGCCGATGTGACCTGCTCCATTGGTACTGAGGTGGCAGCAATTGACCACGAGGGCCTGACCGTTGTCGGGTCTGATCTCGACCTTGCGCGGCTGGCCATGGCGCGGCATAACGTCGGCAAGAACATTTTCGCGCAGGCCGATGCTTTGCAACCGACCTTTGACGCACCCGTCATTGTCGCTGACCCTGCACGCCGCTCCGGTGGTCGCAGGATCACCAACCCGGAGGACTTGCTCCCATCGCTGCCGGCGCTCATAGCCGCCTGGCCCGACAAAGAACTAGCTATCAAATGTGCGCCGGGCCTCGACTTCAGCGAGTGGAGCGGGGAAGTGGCTGTCACTTCGGTGGACGGTGCGGTCAAGGAGGCATGTCTATATACGCCGGGGTTGGCCGGAGTTACCGATGGGCAATCCGTAACGCGATTGGCGATGGTTATCCGGACCGTCGATAAGCACAGGCCGTTAGAGTTGTCGGCGGTGGACGTGCAGACCTACGACGACACCATGCCTGACGACGTCGATGTGCGCGCTGCCGGTCGGTACATCATTGATCCGGATGGGGCGATTGTGCGCGCCGGGCTGGTGCGGCATTTTGCGGCGGCGCATGGGCTGTGGCAGCTCGATGAGCGGATTGCGCACGTCAGTGGCGATGTTTTGCCGCAGGGGATTGCCGGGTTCGAAGTTATTGAGCAAGTGGGGTTGAAGCAGGTTCGCAAGGCACTGGCAGCGTTGGATTGCGGATCGGTGGAAATTCTCGTGCGCGGCGTAGACGTCAACCCCGACGCGTTGCGCAAGCAGTGGAAACTTAAGGGCTCCAGGGCATTGGCGGTGGTGGTCACGCGCATCGGAAGGAGCGCGACGGCGTTTATCTGTCAGCCCCGGGAGATCGGTTAAGGACCGCTTTACGACGGAAAACTGGTGGGGGTAGCCCGTTGGGGATCGGTGTTTGCTGTTGGCGAATACTGCGGAGACAGCTGCAGTTGATTGCGTACTATTAACGTCTGACATGCGGAAATAGCATGTTGGCGGGCGGGCTGTGCTCGTGGTGTAGAAAAAAATTTAAAAAAATAACGACATTGTTATCTGGATCACCTTCGCATTGGCGACAGGTTCTGTTATCTTCAACACAGACGACCTAGAGCGTGGCCTGGTTCACTTTATTGTGAGGCGGCTTGCGAAGTAAGGTCAGATAAACGTTCACCAGTAATCAACCAGTAAGGACGACAGAAAAATGCCGAACATCGTGGTTCTGGTCAAGCAGGTTCCGGACACCTGGTCCGAGCGTAAGCTCACCGATGACAAGTTTGTCCTCGATCGTGAGTCTGCAGACGCAGTTCTCGACGAAATTAATGAGAACGCTGTTGAGGCTGCCCTGCAGCTGAAGGAAGAGCACGGCGGAAACGTTACCGTCGCAACTGTTGGCCCGGATCGTGCCATCGAGGCACTGCGCAAGGCTCTGTCCATGGGTGCAGACGACGCCGTCATTCTTTCGGACGACGCACTTGAAGGTTCCGACGCTGTTCAGACCGCATGGGCTCTGTCCAACGTCATCGACACTCTCGAGGATGTTGACCTCATCGTCACCGGCAATGCCTCCACTGACGGTGGCACCGGCTCCGTCCCGGCTATCCTCGGTGTCTACCGCGACCTGCCGGTTCTGACTCACCTGCGCTCTGTCGCTATCGAAGGTGACTCCATCACCGGTGAGCGTGAGGTCGAAGACGGTATCTACCAGCTCAAGGCATCCCTGCCGGCAGTCGTCTCCGTCACTGAGAAGGCTAATAGCCCGCGCTTCGCATCCTTCAAGGGCATCATGGCCGCTAAGAAGAAGCCGGTCACCGAGCTGACTCTGGACGATGTTGCTGCTGAGGCAGAGCAGGTTGGTCTCGAAAACGCTGCTACCGGTGTCACTGGCTCCACTCCGAAGCCGGCTAAGACCGCTGGTGAGCGCATTAACGATGAGGGAGACGGCGGCGCCAAGCTGGCCGAGTACCTCAAGGCCCAGAAGTTCATCTAAGGCGCTTGACGCGAATAGAAGACAAATAGAGATACAAGTAGGAGAAAGATCACTATGACCGACGTCCTCGTTCTCGTCGAGCACGCAAATGGCGAGCTGAAGAACACCACCGCTGAACTGCTGACCGCTGCTTCCGCATTCGGCACCCCGGCCGCAGTTGTCGTGGGTACCCCGGGTACCGCTGCTGGCTTCGCAGACACCCTGGCCTCCTACGGCGCTGGCGAGATTCTCGCTGCTGAGTCCGACGATGCCGACAAGTACCTGATCACCCCTGAGGTTGACGTTCTCGTCGGCCTGGCCTCCGAGCGTGAGGTTCCGGTGCTGGTTTCCGCTTCCGCAACCGGCAAGGAAATCGCTGGCCGCGTCGCTGCGCTGACCGGTTCCGGTCTGCTGTCCGACGTTGTTGCTATCAACGATGACGCTTCCGTTAAGTACTCCATCTTCGGTGGCGAGTACATCGTCGACGGTGTCGGCTACGGCGCATCCCCGGTCTACGCTCTGCGTCCGGGCTCCGTTGACCCGGAGGAGAAGTCCGGTTCCGCTGACGTTACCGAGATTGCATTCCCAGAGATCGGCAACAACGCTGTCGAGATCGTTTCCTTCGCACCGGCTGAGGGCGGCGACCGTCCGGAGCTGACCGAGGCTAAGCTGGTTGTTTCCGGTGGCCGCGGTGTCGCATCCGAGGATGGCTTCAAGAACGTTGTTGAGCCGCTGGCAGACGTTCTCGGCGCAGCTGTTGGTGCTTCCCGTGCTGCTGTTGACGCTGGCTACTACCCGGGTCAGTTCCAGGTTGGCCAGACCGGTAAGACCGTTTCCCCGGACCTCTACGTTGCTCTGGGTATTTCCGGTGCTATCCAGCACAAGGCAGGTATGCAGACCTCCAAGACCATCGTTGTGGTCAACAAGGACGAAGAGGCTCCGCTGTTCGAGATTGCTGACTTCGGTGTCGTCGGTGACCTGTTCGACGTTGTCCCGCAGGCTATCGAGAACCTGAAGTAATACGCACTTGCCTTAAGGCTGCTAGTTGCGTAAGGCTGCTGGCCGAGAGTCAACTCGGCTAGCAACTACCCGCTCGGGGTGGGCACAGATTTCCTGTCTGTTCCCGCCCCGAGCATTTTTTGGTCCTACTCATCTGTTCGTGCAGACAGTGAGGTTTAACTATGGCGGATAGTGAGCATAAGGCGCACGCAGCGTTATACTGCCTGCATGCTTAATGACCACATCGTTGCCGCTCCGGACGAGAAGAGTGAAATGAAGTCTGCTGCGAAGACCCGTTACTTTGTGGATCATGCCGCGACTACACCATTGCGCCCAGAAGCGCGCACGGCAATGGTCGAGAACCTAGGTCTGGCCAACCCCTCGGGGCAGTACGCCACCGCACGCATTGCGAAAAAGGTTCTGGAAGAGTCCCGAGAAGAAATTGCAGAGCTGCTCAGTGCCGATCCCATCGAGGTAGTTTTTACTTCCGGTGGAACTGAGGCCGACAATCTAGCGATTTCAGGCCTGTACTTCAAGGCCTCTGGCTCGGACATTGTGGTTCCACCAATCGAGCACGATGCAGTGTTGAAGACATGCCACCATCTGGAAAAGGAACACTGGGCCAAGATTGTTGAGGCTCCTGTAGGTGCTGATGGTCGCGTTGACATGGTGCAGTTCCCGGAGATGAGTCGGCAGAACACCGCGCTGGTGACGTGCATGTGGGCGAACAATGAGACCGGCACCATCCAGCCGGTGGAGGAGATTGCCAAGCGGGCGAAGGATGCTCGCGTGCCTTTCCATATCGATGCTGTGCAGGCAGCCGGACATCTGCCCATTGATTTCCACGCAAGTGGCGCCACTACAATGGCCATCTCCGCGCACAAGTTCGGCGGTCCCCGTGGGATTGGGGCGCTGCTTGTTCGTCGTGAAGCGAAACTTACCCCGCATAACAACGGCGGCGGGCAGGAACGCGGACTGCGTTCGGGCACGCAGGACGTGGCGTCGGCGGCGGGCATGGCGGCAGGACTGCGCGCGGCGGTGGACACGATGGCGGCGGACGATGAGCGAATCCGCGGTCTGACGCAGCAGCTCATCAGGGCAATCATGCACATCGACGGTGCGATTATCCACACCAGCGAGCTCGCTTTGCCGGGGCATGTCTACGCCAGCTTCCCGGGCGCGGAGGCCGATAGTTTGATCATGCTGTTCGATGCGGCGGGAATTGACTGTTCTACGGGATCGGCATGTAGCGCGGGCGTTAATCGTCCCTCGCACGTGCTGATGGCGATGGGCGTTTCGGAGCCGGAAGCGCGGTCGTCGATTCGTTTTACGCTGGGGTACACCTCGACGCAGGCGGATGTCGACGCCGTCATTTCGGCGCTGCCGGAAACGGTCGAGCGGGCGCGGCGTGCTGGCATGGCTTAGTTTTTGCCCCGTGGTGGTACGGTGACACGTGCACAAAATCTAGAGGGGAAAGGTTGCAACGCAATGCGAGTTCTTGCAGCAATGAGCGGTGGTGTGGATTCGTCCGTGGCTGCGGCGCGTGCATTGGCCGCAGGTCACGAGGTCGTCGGCGTGCACTTGGCGCTGTCGAAAGATCCGCAGTCCGTTCGCGCCGGATCCCGCGGCTGCTGTTCGCTAGAGGACTCCGGCGATGCCCGCCGCGTCTGCGATGAGCTGGGCATTCCTTTCTACGTCTGGGATTTCTCCGAGCGCTTCAAGGAAGAGGTCATGGATGACTTCTACGACTCCTACGAGCGCGGCGAGACGCCGAACCCATGCCTGCGCTGCAATGAACGCATCAAGTTCGCCGCTCTACTAGAGCGCGGCATCGCGCTCGGCTTCGACGCTGTGGTCACGGGGCACTACGCTTTGCTTGGCGACGACGGCCTGTTGCGCCGCGGCCGCGATGCGAAGAAGGACCAGTCCTATGTCCTGGGCGTGCTGGATCGCGAGCAGCTGCAGCGCTCGATGTTCCCGGTAGGAAACACCGAGAAGCCAGAGATTCGTGAAGAAGCCCGCGGGATGGGACTAGGCACTGCCAACAAGCCGGACTCTTACGACATCTGCTTCATCCCGGATGGCAATACCAAGGCGTTCCTGGGCGCGAAGATTGGCCGTCGCCCGGGCACCATTGTGGATAAGGAAACTGGCGACACCGTCGCTGAGCACGACGGTGTCTACGGTTTCACCATTGGTCAGCGCAAGGGGATTGGCCTGGCGGGGCCGATGCCGGATGGCAAGCCGCGCTATGTCACCGGCATTGATGCAGAGACCGGCACGGTGACAATCGGCACGGCTGCGGACTTGAATGTCAACGTGCTCGAGGCCGACCGTGCCATCTGGCTGGCCAACCCGGATGAAGTACTCGCTGCCTCGGAGGCCGGCAAGCTGCAGGTGCAGGTGCGTGCGCACGGTCGCCCCATCGACTGCCGTATTGAAGTGCTGGCAGGACCTGACGATGACATCACCGGACGCGGTGGCGCCTTCCGGCTGCGCCTGAGCGATCCGCTCCGTGGTGTCGCTCCTGGCCAGGCCGCTGTTTTGTACCACACTGACACTGCGGGCGACTACGTGCTGGGCTCCGGCACGATTGTCTCGACCGCCCGTGAAGAGGACTTGTCGTGACCTCCTTTGTCGGCCTTGGCCCGATGCCGGGCCGCAATCCACACGAGGCGGCAGAGATTGTCATTGGCGAATGCCTGGAAGGTCACCTCACGCTACCGACGTTGCCCGCCCGTGGGTTCGGCGCCGATGCCGTCGGTCGCACGGCCGCCCTCATGGCTGACCTCGTCGTCGACAGGGGAGCGCGCTCCTGGAAAGTCGCCGACCGTCGTGGTCGCGCGAGTGCCTTGGCCACTGATTATCTCCACCGAGACATCGACGCGTGCGAGGAAGCGTGGGGACGCACCCCGCAGAAGATTCGCCTGACCGCTCTCGGCCCATGGACGATGGCAACTTCGGTGGAAAATGCCGCAGGCCATCTCATCGCCGTTGACCGCGGCGCCGTGAAGTACTTCGCGCAGTCGCTGGCCGCGGGATTGGCTTCCCACATCGCCGATGTCCGTCGGCGTTTCGACAGCGACATCGAGGTACTTCTGGCAGAACCCGCACTCGACGCAGTCGCACAGGGCAAAATCAAGGCCCCGTCCATGCTGATGGGCAACGCGGGCTATCTCCCCGCCCAGGGGCACCGCGAGATTGCGGAGATCTTCCTCGAGGTCACGGGGCCGCTGCGTGACGACGACATCGAAGTGACCATCGCGCTGTCGAGCCCCGATGGCCTGGCTGTTCAGGCCTTGGCGGATTCCGGTGCGGCCGGAGTGTGGCTACCTCGCAAAGAACTGACAACCACGCAGCAACTGGATTTTGCGGCTGCCGTGGTCGGTGCCGATATGTCCCTGGAGCTGGGTATTGTGCCAGTGACGGTCACGGAGCGAGAAGAGCACACGGGCGTCCCGGTGGCGACACCGGCTCGAGCACTCGCTGAGCAAGCAGCGCTGTTCTGGGATGAGCTGGGCTATTCGCGCCTACAGATTGCTGAGAGCCTGAATCTGGCGCCGATGGGCGGCTTTGCTGCCAGCTCCAATGGAGAAGCACAGGCGCAACTCGGCGCAGGCCGTAATGCCACGGAGCTTCTTCGTCGGGCAGCCGGTGACTTGGCTCGCGACGAATAGCGACCTTATTCCACCAGCGTATTGAGGTAATCGGCGAAGTAGGGAAGTGTGAATTCCACGTATCCCGTCGACGCTGACACAATCAGCTCGCGGTAAATCAGGTCATGGCGAAGCTGTGAGATGCCAGAGAGTTTGCGTCCCATGGTCTCTGCGATGGCGCTCGTGGCCACGGGCTTTCCATTGGGGGAGAGGCTCGCCATCGCTTTGAGAAAATCAATCTGGCGAGGTGGTACTTTTCGCAGGCTGGGCGCATGAACTTGCAGCCCGATGCGGCGGATTGATTCCGCTGCCGCATCCGAGACATGCTGAGCGGTAATGGTGTCCGAGTGGGCCAACCTGGCCTTAGCCCAAGCGACTGAGCCAATGGTCTGTATGAGATACGGGTAGCCGTGGCTGAGTTCAGCGGCCAGCTCGACGGCATCCTCAGTCATCGCACGTTCGCCGAGTTCTGCAGTTCTGCGAATGATGTCCTTGGTGGTCTCCACGTCCAATCGGCCCAGAGACACGCGCTCGGCACGGCGTAAGAATGTTGCGCCCTCTAGCTGGAGCAAGTCTTCGATACCGCTGGGCAGCCCGGCTGCGACAAAGGCAATCTCCGCATCGTCGCGATTTAGGTCCTGGATTGCATGGGCAATTTCGTTGAGCTGTGCGGGGTCTGCACTTTGAACCTCGTCGAGAGTGAGCAAGATGCCGGATCCCTGTGGCATGAGGAGAGCCGAGAGATCCTGAAGTTGGCTGAGCAGATTCCTGCCGGGCTCGGGCTGAGAAGTGCTGACTTCCGTCTTAAACCCGCCAATGCCGGCGATGGACAGGCCGGTGAGGTGACGGCCCTTGCCCGTCGGTGCACTGTCAATGGCACTGAAAGTGCGCGGAATGGTGACATCGGTGAGTTCAGAAATCATTTCAGAGCCGATGTGAGCACGCAGCACAATCCATCCCAGTTGCTTTGCTGCGGCTTCAAACTCGTTGAGAAGTACCGTCTTACCGATTCCGCGGGTACCGGAAATTAGCGCGGTTCGCCAGGGATTACCGGGGCCTTCCGCCAGAGCCAGCTCAAACGAGTCCAGCTCGACATCGCGCCCACCGATGATGGCCGGGGATCGGCCGAATGTGGGGTGGAAAGGATTGCGTGGGATGGAGATGGCCTTGTCGCCGCGAGTGGTCACGCATCAATCATAGCAATGGATAATCCACATCGGCTTGGATAACTTGGATATTCCGCCGAATTTTGGATATTCGATTTCCATTGGATAATCACAAAACTCTGGATATTGGGAGAGCCGGGGAGGGTGAGGGGGCCGCTGCTCAGTCCATCGGCCACCCGAAGGTGAAGTCCGACGTATCCTTACCTTTTTCGGTCAGGTACTGCTGCAGGTTCTTCTTGTACTGGTAGTACGCGACGGCCTGCAGCTCCATCAGCTCTTCTCCCGATTTTTCGGTTAGCTCCCGGTAGTGGCGCGCCATCACCCATGCGATGCGCGCAGCCGCCAGAGCATCTTCGGTGGCATCATGTGCCCCGTCCAGGCGCACCTGATAATGGCGGGAGACATCAGTCAATGTGCGTTTTTCACGACGTTCCGGATCAAAATAGTGGTCCAGCACAAAGGGGTCGACGACGAGGCCGTCAACGGTAAAACTGGGATCCTGCGAGCGCAGTACCGTCAGATCATAAGCCGCGTTATAGGCCACTACGGTCAGACCATCGCGCCAGGCAGCTCGAAGGCCGGCAATGGTATCCGCTAGCACTTCATCGTGCGGGCGCCCCTCCGCGCGAGCTTTTTCAGTGGTGATGCCATGCACATCAGACGCAGCTTGCGGAATTTCGACACCGGGATTAGCGAGCATGATGGTGGAATCTTTGCCCTGCTCAGTCAGTCGGACCAGTGCGGAAGTGACAATCTTGCAGGTGCGAGGATCCGTGCCGGTAGTCTCCAGATCAAACGCGAGCATGCGTCGCGGATCGAAATTATGCATGTCTCAACTGTAGCGGAGAGTGCGGATTCGCTGAGGGGCAGGAACAAGGTCAAGAGAATTTCCGTGTCCCCCGGCGCATCCGGGCAATGACATAGAATGAGCGACGTGACTTCCTCGACCGATGAGAACTCCGACCTGTCAACCTCCGATTTGTCTTCGTTTTCCAGCGCCCCCGCCTCCGAGCCGGCGCCGGCGGACGTCCGGGAGAAGTGGCAAGATCTAGCAACTCGCATTCGTGAAAACGCTGCGCTGTACTACACCGCGCAGCCGGTTATCTCCGATGCTGAGTACGACGAGATGTTCCGTCAACTGCAGCGGTTAGAGGAGCAGTGGCCCGATCTGGTGGTGCCGGACAGCCCCACCCAGCAGGTCGGCGCACAGGTCGAAGCGCCTGCCGACGGGGAAGTATTCGAGCCTGTTGAGCACCTCGAACGCCTCTACAGCTTGGACAATGTTTTCGATGAGCAGGAGTTGCGCGGCTGGCTGGCCCGCACCCCGGCCAGCACGTATCTGACCGAGCTGAAAATCGATGGCCTGTCTATCGACCTGGTCTATGAGAAGGGCCGCCTTGTCCGGGCGGCCACCCGCGGAGACGGCCGCGTGGGGGAGAACGTCACCGCCAATGCGCGCACTATCGAAGATATTCCGCATGAAATCAGTGGCGAGAACATTCCCGACGTGCTCGAGGTGCGTGGTGAGGTCTTTATCTCGTTGGAAGAGTTCGAACGCATCAATGCTGATCGCGTCGACGCAGGCCAGAAGCCGTTTGCCAACCCCCGTAACGCCGCCGCCGGTTCCCTGCGACAGAAGGATGTTGCAGAAGTGGCGAAGCGTCGCTTGTCCATGATTTGCCATGGAATTGGTCATATCGAGGGCTGGCGTCCACAGTCTCAGCACGAGGCCTATCGTGCCTTGGACGAGTGGGGTTTCCACGTGTCGCCGTATACAAAGCAGGTTCATTCCGCGGATGACGTCGTCAAGCAGATGCAGTACTGGGGCGAGCACCGTCACGATGCCATCCACGAGATGGACGGGCTTGTGGTCAAGGTTGACTCCCTTTCCGAGCAGCGCGCGCTGGGCGCGACCTCGCGGGCGCCGCGCTGGGCGATTGCCTACAAGTATCCGCCGGAAGAGGTCACGACTGATCTGCTGGACATTAGAGTCTCCATTGGACGAACTGGTCGTGCGACGCCATATGCCGTGATGAAGCCGGTTTTCGTGGCCGGGTCAACTGTCGAGATGGCGACGCTACACAACCCTTCTGAAGTGCACCGAAAGGGTGTGCTTATCGGGGACCGTGTGACTATCCGCAAGGCCGGTGACGTGATTCCAGAGGTGCTCGGTCCCGTGGCCGATCTCCGAGATGGTAGCGAGCGAAAGTATATTTATCCGACTCTCTGCCCGGAGTGCGGTACTCGTTTGGCTCCGGCAAAGGACAGCGATGCCGATTGGCGTTGCCCCAATACCCGCTACTGCCCAGGTCAGCTGCGTCGTCGAATTGAATTCCTCGCCTCCCGCTCCGGGTTTGATATCGAAAACCTGGGGGAGAGGGGCGCTGCCGATTTGATTCATCGCGGCGTGCTTGACGACGAGTCCCGCCTCTTCGACCTCACCGAGGAAGATTTGCTCGGCACTGAGGTCTACACTACGGCTTCGCGGAAAACCCTGAACGCCAATGGTAAGAAACTGTTGGCCAACATCGAGGCAGCTAAGGATAAAGAGCTGTGGCGCGTATTGGTCAGCCTGTCCATTCGTCATGTGGGCCCAACAGTGGCGCGGACCTTGGCACAGAAGTTCGGCTCGATGGAGGCGCTGCGCGCTGCGAGCCGCGAGGAGATTTCGGCCATCGATGGCATTGGCGAGATCATCGGCGATTCCGTGGCTGACTGGTTCGAGGTGGACTGGCACCGCGAGGTTGTCGAGCGCTGGGAAGCTGCCGGTGTGCGTATGGCCGATGAGGTCGCCGATCGTCCAGATCAGGTGCTAGAGGGATTGACCGTGGTAGTCACCGGCTCTTTGGAGGACTTCACTCGCGACAGCGCGAAGGAAGCCATTATCTCCCGTGGCGGTAAGGCCGCAGGGTCGGTGTCGAAGAAGACCGACTACGTGGTGGTTGGCGAAAACGCCGGTTCCAAGGCCACAAAGGCCGAGGAGCTGGGCTTGCCCATCCTCGACGAGGATGGGTTCAAGCGGTTGCTGGAAACCGGGCAGGCCTAGCTGGGGCTTGGCCCAGCCAGGATTTGGTCCAGCCGGGGCCTAAATCTTGGTCTCTTCCAGCTTCCAGACCTCATTGGCGTAATCGCGGATGGTGCGGTCGGAGGAGAAGCGGCCCGAACGGATGATGTTCAGGAAGCACTTCTTGGCCCATGCCAGCTCGTCGCGGTAGTCTTCCGCCATGCGGTCGCGGGTCTCGCGGTAGTCAGCGAAGTCGCCGAGGACGTAGTAAACATCGGCCGGCTCGTACCCGTTGGACTCCAGCAGCGAGAAGTGCAGGTCGTGGAACATTCCGCTGCCACCGTCAGAAAAAGTTCCGTCGACAAGCGAATCGACAGCGCGCTTGAGCCCCGGCACCGTTTCGTAAGTGCCACGCGGGCTGTAGGTGCGGCGCAGCTCCGGCAGTTCCTCTTCCAGCGCACCGAAGATGTAGGCGTTCTCTTCGCCGGCGGCGTCGACGATTTCGACGTTTGCGCCGTCCATGGTGCCCAACGTCAGTGCGCCGTTCATCATGAATTTCATGTTCGAGGTACCCGAAGCCTCCTTACCGGCAGTGGAAATCTGCTCGGAGACGTCGGTGGCCGGGATGATGTGCTCTGCCGGGGTGACGTTGTAATTCTCAACGAAAGCGACCTGCAGGCGACCGTCCATGTCCGGATCGTTATTGACCTTGTCCGCGATAGCGTTGATGAACTTAATGATGGCCTTCGCGCGAACGTAGCCTGGGGCGGCCTTGGCACCGAAGATGAACACGCGCGGTGGCACGTCCAGCGCTGGGTCTTCCTTGATGCGGTAGTAGAGATCGAGGATGTAGAGCGCGTTGAGAAGCTGGCGCTTGTACTCGTGCAGACGCTTAATCTGGGTATCGAAGATGGCGTCCGGGTTCACCGAAATACCCTGGCGGTGCTCCAGCCAGGTGGCGAAGTCCTTCTTGTTCTCGTGCTTGATGTCGAGAATCTCACGCAACACGGCCTCGTCGTCAGCAAACTTTTCGAGCTCAGCGAGCTTGTCCAAGTCAGTGACCCAGGCGTCCGAACCCGACAGGCGAGTCAGCAGTGCCGACAGGCGCGGGTTGCACTGGTTGAGCCAGCGGCGCGGGGTGACGCCATTGGTCTTGTTGTTGAAGCGCTCCGGCCAGATATCGTGCCAGTCCTTCAACGTTTCGCGCTTAATGATCTCCGTGTGCAGGGCAGCAACACCGTTGATGGAGTACGCGGCGTAGCAGGCGATCCACGCCATGTGGATGCGACCGTGAGAAATCGGCGCCATGTAGTCAATCTTGCCCTGGTCGAAGCCGCGCTCCGCCAGGTCTTCGCGGAAGCGGCGGTCAATCTCGCGGGTGATCTCCAGAACGCGGCCGAAGAGACGGTCAAAAATGGAGTATTCCCAGGTCTCCAACGCTTCTGCCAGAACGGTGTGGTTGGTGTAGGCGAAGGTGTTGGACACGACGTTCCAGGCGTCGTCCCAGCTCATATCGTGCTCATCCAGGAGCAGACGCATCAGCTCTGGGATAGCGAGCACCGGGTGGGTGTCATTGAGCTGAATGGAGTTGTACTTGTGGAAATCGCGCAGGTCCTCGCCGTGATTCTCGATGTA
Source organism: Corynebacterium sp. MSK019 (assembly GCF_030232425.1). Taxonomy (NCBI): domain Bacteria; kingdom Bacillati; phylum Actinomycetota; class Actinomycetes; order Mycobacteriales; family Corynebacteriaceae; genus Corynebacterium; species Corynebacterium sp. MSK019. The sequence goes on from NZ_JASPJT010000002.1 coordinate 91,200, forward strand.
AGAATCGATCATCGTCTGCAGCGAAGCGGAGACGAAGAAGTACTGCTGGCGGACACGCAGGACCTTGCCGTCATAGGTCGAGTCATTCGGGTAGAGCACGCGGCACAGGTCATGGACGCGCTCCCGTTCGACAATGGCGTCGGTGAAGCGCTGCGAGTTGAAGGCGTCATAGTCGAACTCACGCATCGGCTCCGAGTGCCACAGGCGCAGCGTGCCGACGTTATCGGTGCCGTAGCCGGTAATTGGCATGTCATATGGAACAGCGCGCACCACCAAGTCATCAAAGGTGACAATCTTGGACAGTTCCTCGCGACGAATGACGAAGGGGTAGCCCTCTTCCATCCACGGGTCCGGGTGCTCATCCTGGAAGCCATCTTCGAAGGTCTGCTTGAACAGACCGTAGCGGTAGAGGATGCCATAACCGGTCACCGGCAGATTCTGCGTGGCACAGGAATCCAGGAAGCAGGCGGCCAGACGACCCAGGCCACCGTTACCGAGAGCGGCGTCATGTTCGGCCTCGAGCACGTCTGTCAGATTCTTGCCGTACTTTTTCACGGCAGCAGAGGCCTCATCCACCAGACCTGCATTGAGCAGGTTATTCAGCAGGGCGCGACCCATGAGGAACTCGGCGGAGAAGTAGTGCTGCTGGCGGGTAGCAGCGTATGCCTCTGTGGTGCGCTGCCAGTTGTCCGCTAGGTTATCGACAACAACCCGTGACAGACCGGACCAGAATTCCATCTCAGTGGACGACTGGGGGACACGGCCGGACTCGGCACGAATGTGGGATCCGACGAGGTCACTCAAGTTCGACATCAAAGAAGCTCCTTATTGACTGGTATCATTTCCAGACTTTACCGCTAAGCGTGAATCACTGCGCTCCATAGGGGAGGAGCCTTAGGGTAAGAGCTTCGAGCGGAAGGGAGCTGCCCTCAGAAGAGGGCAGCCCATTAGCCGCTGCTAGTCGATAATCGCGCCGACAATCGTGCCAATCCGTCCCAAGTGCTCAACCTCACTTGGTAGGAAGTCCGGCCCGCCGGGCCGGCCAATAACGAGAACGAGGCCCTTGCCCATCGGAGTGGCGGCAATGGAGGAGTCCATAACTGTCCAGTCCTCCGGCAGCCACGTTTCTTCGTCCGGATCGAGGTTTCGCGGCGAGTCAATTGGGGCTTCCGGCAGAGTCCGGCCGTTATCCTCTGGAGCAGCGGTAGAGGAAGCGCGACGTACCCAGCGGCCATCGCTCTGTTCGCCGAGGACGATAGCCCAGCCGGCAGTCATAGTCTGAGGCAGGCCGTCGACGACATCTCCGAGGGCACGATCTAAGTTTTTCGTGTGCTGCGAGAACTTGGCCAGCAGTGCAATCTGTCCGCGGCGGTCGACCGAGCCGGAGAAAGGCCTAATTGAATCGACTTCCACTCCGCTAATGGACTGAGCCGCTGTAATCAGTGTGTCTGGGAGCAGGCCCATGGGCAGGTCAACCACGATGTCGTCAACAACAACGCCATTAGCGCCGTAATCTACGACATCGACACTGCGAATATCACCTTCTACTTCGCCCAGGGCAGCCGCGACGTAGCCAAGTGCGCCTGGTTCGTCGGGAAGCTGGATGCGAAGGAGGTAACTCATGGCTGTGTGCACAACCTTTCGAATAATTGATAGTGATTGTTGCGGTGTAACTATAGAAGTAGTGATTTAGGCTACAGGGTAAACCTTTGAAATGTAAGACCCTGCGGACAACTGCTTGGCGACAACGACTACTGTTGGCAAGTACAGCCCGCTCGCGCGGTTCAAAATCAGTTTCAACTAAACTTCTGTGCACTAGCTTCGTACGAAGAAATGAAAGGGGTACTAGCGTGCCAGCTATCTCACGCGATGAGGTCGCCCGCCTAGCGCGATTGTCCCGTCTGGCTCTGACTGACGCGGAACTCGACGAGTTCGCCGGTCAGATCGACGGCATTATTAACCACGTCCAGGCCGTTCAAAAGGTGGCTGCGGATGACGTTGAACCGATGAGTCACCCCTCTTCGCTGTCCGGTGTGATGCGCGAGGACGTCGTCAAGCCGACGCTGACTGCGGAGCAGGCGCTGGACCAGGCGCCGTCGCAGGACCGCCAGCGCTTTGAAGTTCCCCAGATTCTTGGCGAGTAGGAGTACGTGGAAGAAATGACTGCAGCTAACCCGAATCTGCATGCCGCTGTTGCTGAGGACCCGATTCTGGGGCTGAGCGCTTTCGAGCTCGCACAGAAGATTCACGCTCGTGAGCTGACCTCGGTAGAGGTCACCCAGGCGTTCCTCGACCGTATCGCGGCAATTGATGAGGACATTCACGCATTCCTGCACGTCGGTGCCGAAGAGGCCCTGGCTGCAGCTCGCAAGGTCGATGAGTCGCTGGATGCTGGCGAGGAGCCGGCCTCCGCGCTGGCCGGTGTTCCGCTGGCGCTGAAGGATGTCTTCACTACCACCGATGCGCCGACCACCTGCGCTTCCAAGATGCTCGAGGGCTACATGAGCCCTTACGACGCAACGGTTACTGCCAAGCTGCGTGCAGCTGGCATCCCAATCCTGGGTAAGACCAACATGGATGAGTTCGCCATGGGCTCGTCGACTGAAAACTCCGCTTACGGCCCGACTCACAACCCGTGGGATGTTGAGCGCACCGCAGGCGGTTCCGGTGGTGGCTCTTCTGCAGCCCTGGCCTCCGGTATGGCTCCGCTGGCTATCGGTACTGACACCGGTGGCTCGATTCGTCAGCCAGCAGCTCTGACCGCAACGGTCGGTGTGAAGCCGACCTATGGCACGGTATCCCGCTACGGCCTGGTCGCTTGTGCCTCCTCGTTGGACCAGGGTGGCCCGACCGCGCGTACCGTTTTGGACACCGCGCTGCTGCACGAAATCATTGCTGGTCACGACGAGAATGACTCGACTTCCACGGAGCAGCCGATTGCCGATGTGGTTGCTGCTGCCAAGGAAGGTGCTACCGGTGACCTCACGGGGGTTAAGGTCGGCATCGTCAAGCAGTTCGACCGCACCGAGGGTTACCAGGCCGGCGTACTGGACAGCTTCCACGAGGCCGTCGACAAGCTTAAGGAAGCTGGCGCAGAGGTGGTCGAGGTCGATTGCCCGAACTTCGACCACGCACTGAGCGCGTACTACCTGATTCTGCCGTGTGAGGTCAGCTCCAACCTGGCTCGTTTCGACGGCATGCGTTACGGCCAGCGTGTTGGTGATGACGGTTCGCACTCGGCCGATGAGGTCATGGCTATGACCCGTGCCGCTGGTTTCGGCGATGAGGTTAAGCGACGCATCATCATTGGTACCTACGCGCTATCGGTCGGTTACTACGATGCCTACTACATCCAGGCACAGCGCGTCCGTACCCTGATTCAGCAGGACTTCGAGCGGGCCTTCGAACAGGTGGATGTCCTGATCTCGCCGACCACTCCGACCACTGCGTTTAAGTTGGGCGAGAAGGTTGACGACCCGCTGAGCATGTACATGTTCGACCTGTGTACTCTGCCGCTCAACCTGGCCGGCATGTGTGGCATGTCCGTGCCGTCGGGCCTGGCTGAAGACACGGGTCTGCCGGTAGGCCTGCAGATTATGGCTCCGCGCCACGGTGACGATCGTCTGTACAAGGTCGGCGCTGCCTACGAAAAGGTTCGCGGCTCGATTGCATAAAAGCGCTCAATAAGCGTTAGTCGGTTTTCTGCAACCGTCGTTTTCTCACTGAAGTGGGAGAGCGGCGGTTGTTGTCGTGTCACGGGAAGTTTCATACATGCGCAGGAACGCAAACATGGAGAGAGTCAGAATTAAAAACCCACCACGATTTATGCCTTGGATCTATGGGCTGGTCATTGTCATAGCCATTGCCGTCAGTCTGGTCGCTGCGGTGGTCTTCGGCTCGGCGGATATCACCTGGTCCACCACGACACAGGTCATTTCGCATCACATCTTCGGCACTGAGCTCGATGAATCTGTGCCCGCCAGTTCGGACACCATCGTCTGGAATCTCCGCGCTCCCCGGGGAATTCTCGCAGCGATTGTAGGGGCGGGGCTAGCTGTCTCCGGTGTGGCTATGCAGACATTGGTCCGTAACCCGTTGGCAGACCCATATCTGCTAGGTATTTCCGCCGGCGCCGGTGCCGGTGCGACCGCGGTGATTATCTTTGGTGCTTTCTCCGGTAGCCCCATCGCGCCGCTGACATTCGGTGCACTCCTCGGTGCAGTAATGGCCACCCTCGCGGTCGGTGCTTTCGCCACTGCAGGCGGTGGGCTGACTCCGCTGCGTTTGGTGCTCTCCGGCGTTGTGCTCTCCGCTGCGTTTTCCGCGCTGAGTAGCTTCATGGTCTTCGCTGGGCCAGACCCGAGGGCCGCGCAGTCCGTGATGTTTTGGATGCTGGGCTCTGTTGCCGGTGCGACATGGCTGAAGACGCTCTTCCCGCTCATTGTCCTCATCGCAGTACTGTTGTTTTTCCTGGTCAAAGCCCGTCATCTGGATGCGCTGGCAACTGGTGAGAGCACCGCAGCGGCCGTAGGTATTGATGTTTCTCGGCTACGCACACAGGTATTTGTGCTCCAGGCTGTCCTCGTTGGCACGCTCGTTGCGGTCTCTGGCGGCATCGGGTTTGTCGGCCTGGTGATTCCACACTTGACCCGCATCTTGGTAGGGGCCACGCACCGCGTTGTCCTACCGGTTGCTGCCCTCATGGGTGGACTGTTTCTCATCTGGGTGGACATCATCGCGCGCGTAGTGGGCGGAAGCCAGGAAATGCCGCTGGGAGTAGTCACGGGATTGGTTGGCGCACCACTTTTCCTCTACCTCATGAGCCGCTCGCACTACAGCTACGGAGGTGCTGAGTAAATGAGCGCTCTACAAAAATCTGTACTCGCCGCTAAAGATGTGCGCTGTGATATCGCTGGGCGCACGATTGTCAGCGGAGTCAACCTCAACTTCGGTGCAGAACCCATGACCGCCATCATTGGTGTTAACGGCGCGGGTAAATCCACGTTGCTGCGTGCGCTCGGTGGAATCACGAAACCGGCCACGGGCGAGGTCGAGATTAACGGCAAATCGATGAGCTCAATCAGCTCGAAGCACCGCGCCCGCGATTTGGCTTTCGTCGCGCAAAACGAGGTTCCACCCGCCGAAATGCGCGTGCGCGACTTTGTCTCCCTGGGGCGCTTGCCCTACCAGCGCCTTTTTGGTGGCAACACTGCCGAGGACAATTCCCACGTCGACCGTGCGCTGGAGCTCGTAGGTCTGGAAACGGTCGCGCAACGCCTGTGTGGGCAACTCTCGGGTGGGCAACGTCGTCGCGTGTGTCTGGCGCGTGCCATCGCCCAGGACTCGCCAATCATGCTTCTCGACGAGCCCACTAACCACCTCGACGTGCGCCATCAACAATCCGTCCTCCGCCTGGCCCGCTCCAGCGGAGCGTGTGTCATTGCCGCGATCCACGACTTGGATCTGGTGATGAACCACTTCGACCGCGTCATCGTGGTCGCGGACGGCGGTATCGCGGCCGACGGCATTCCCGCAGAAGTGCTTACCCGCGACTTTGTCGCCCAAATCTTTCAGGTTGAATCCTGTCAGCTCAATTCCCCCGCTGGCCGCCGCCACCTCGCAATCGATAGCGAGCTGGATGCTGCCACCATCAACTAGGAGTACTCCCTTGAATAACGCACATGCTTTCCGACGTCCCCTTCGTGCCTCAGCAGCTGGTATCGCTGTGGCTGCTCTGGCATTCGGAGCCGCCGCCTGTGGCTCTGATGAGGGAACGCAGGCCTCGTCGTCAGGCCTTACCCTCACCAACTGCGGTGAAGAAGTCAGCTACCCGGGTGTAGCTAAAAAGCTGCTGATTAATGACGGCAATATTGCTTCGCTGGCGCTGGCTGTCGGTGCTGCGGATGAGATCACAGCGGTGAGCTCTATGGCCTCGCATCTGCCGGTGTTGACCGCAGCTTATGGCGATGCAATTGCGCAGAAGCCAGAAGTTGCGAAGGAATACCCGAATCTGGAGCAGGTCATTGCGGCCGAACCGGATGTGATGCTGGCGGGCTGGGGCTATGGCTTTAGTGAAGACAAGGGCATTACCCCGGAATCGCTTTCCGAGCACGGTATCGGTGCCTACACCCTGACGGAATCTTGCCGTACTGGTGACGCAGCCTCGGCGGGCAAGGAAGGCAGTGGCGACCCGGGGCATACTCGTGGTCTGGTGGATCCGTGGGAAGCTGTCAAAATTGATTTGAAGAATATCGCTACCTTGACCGGACACGACGGTGAGGGCGACAAGGTTATTGCAGATATTGATAACCGACTGCAAGCCCTGGATGCCGCGCCAAAGGGAGATAAGAAGCCAGTGGGCTTCCTCTTTGATTCTGTCGGTGAAGCACCAATTACCTCGGGTTCCTTTGGCGCACCGCAGGGCATCCTGGAAAAGGCCGGTGCAATCAATGCGACCGAGTCGATTAAGGACACTTGGACTACGACCTCCTGGGAGCATGTCGCGGAGATGAATCCTGACTTCATCGCGCTTGTGGACTACCCAGGTCAGACCTTCGAAGAGAAAATCAAGGTTTTGCGCACGAATCCGGCAACGAAGGATCTCGAGGCGGTCAAGGAGAACCGCTTTATTAACCTGCCGATTGCATTGTGGACGGAGTCTCCGCTGAACGTCGATGCCGCAGAGTACGTGCGCAAGGCGCTCGAGGAATATGGTCTTGTGCCGGCGTCGGAGGTGACGACGAAGATGGAGCTACCGTCTGAGCTACCAGGGCAGGAGTACCTGCAGAAGTAGTTTCGACCAAGGCCGTCAAGCACGAACTGACTAACGCGACTAAGGTGGGCATCATGCGAATTGCGACCCTTACCTCCGGTGGAGATTGTCCCGGTCTGAATGCCGTTATCCGTGCAATTGTCCGTACCAGCTCGAGCGAGTACGGCTCAACCGTCGTCGGTTTTGAGGACGGTTGGATTGGTCTTATGGAAGACCGTAGGGTCCAGCTTTACGACGATGAGCGGATTGACCGTATGCTGCTGCGTGGCGGCACGATGCTGGGCACCGGCCGCGTGCATCCGGACATTCTCATGTCTAACCTCGACCGCATCAAGGAAAATCTCTCTGATGCGGGCATCGATGCCCTGATCCCAATCGGTGGCGAAGGTACGCTGAAGGCCGGCAAGTGGCTTTCGGACAATGGGGTGCCGGTCGTCGGTGTTCCGAAGACTATTGATAATGACGTCAACGGTACGGACTACACCTTCGGTTTCGACACGGCTGTGGCTGTTGCCACCGACGCGGTTGACCGTCTGCACACCACTGCGGAATCCCACCAGCGCGTCATGATTGTTGAGGTCATGGGTCGACACGTGGGCTGGATCGCTTTGCATGCGGGTATGGCCGGCGGTGCTCACCACATTGTCATTCCGGAAAAGCCATTCGACATCAACGAGATTGTGAAGTCGATGGAGCGCCGTTTCCAGATGGGTGAGAAGTACGGCATTATCGTCGTCGCTGAGGGCGCCACCCCGAAGCCGGGCACCATGGAGTACGAAGAGGGCGGTGTCGACCAGTTCGGCCACCAAACCTTCAACGGCATTGGTCAGGTTATTGGTGCGGAGATTAAGAAGCGCACCGGGTACGACGTTCGCACCACGGTGCTGGGTCACATTCAGCGTGGCGGTACGCCGACTGCGTACGACCGCGTGCTTGCTACCCGCTACGGTGTCCACGCCACCCGAGCAGTACACGAGGGGGACTTCGGCAAGATCGTCGCTCTGCACGGTGAGAACATCGAGCGTATCGACATCGACGATGCGGTTGCTGAGTTGAAGGTTGTGCCGGATGGCCGTTACCGCGCAGCTGCTGCGCTGTTTGGTTAAACGCGTCGGTTAAGCACGCGTTGCTAAACATTTAGGCACATCTTCGTAACAAAATAGGCATACTGCCCGAGCTGGTGTATCAATCACCAGCTCGGGCAGTATGCTTTGTAAGGTTCCGGTTTTTGAAAAATAGACTTATATTTAGGATTTTCTCGTTATGTGGAAAAGAGCCACAACAATCGCGATGGCCTTTGTCGGCCTAACTGTCGGTGCCGGATTCGCATCCGGCCAGGAAATGATGCAGTACTTCGTGGCATTTGGCACTAACGGCTTGTGGGGCGTGGTACTTGCCTCCGTCGTGATGATTGCCAGTGGCCTGGCAGTGCTGTCAATTGCCAGCTACTTGCAGGCTGATGAGCACTCCGAGGTCTTCGACGTAATCACCCGCAGTTGGGTTTCGAAGATTTTGGATATCGCCGTGATGATCACGCTGTTCTGTACCGGCTTCGTCATGTTCGCCGGTGCCGGTGCGAACTTGAACCAGCAGTTCGGACTTGAGGTGTGGATTGGCGCCGTCATCATGGTTGCCCTGACTTTGGGTGTAGGCATGCTGGATGCCGACAAGGTCAGCCGCGTGATTGGCATGATCACTCCATTCATTATCGTGTTCCTGCTTGGAGCCGGTATCTACACTTTGTTCACCACCGACACGTCGATGTCGGAGGCCGCGCAGTACACCAATGAACTGTCGACATCGCTGCCACACTGGTCTATTTCTGCCCTGAACTATGTCGGTTTCTGTGTGATGGTGGCCGTATCGATGTCGATTGTCATCGGCGGTAGCTACCTGAACCCGCGTGAAGCTGGCATTGGTGGTCTCATGGGCGGGAGCATCTATGCAGGTCTGCTGACGCTGGTGACCTTTGCCCTCTTCTTCAAGGTCAAGGATGTTGGCCACGAAGATATGCCGACCCTGGCAATCGTCAATGACATCCACCCGGTCCTGGGTACCGTGATGGCAATCATCATCTACGCCATGATTTTCAACACGGCCATTGGCATGTTCTACGCGCTGGGCCGCCGCCTAACACGCAATACCCCGCAGCGTTTCCGCCTGGTATTCATCGTGACGGTGCTGATTGGTTTTGGCCTAAGTTTCTTTGGGTTCAAGGCCCTGGTTGGCTCCATCTACCCGGCCCTTGGCTACGTCGGTATCGCTCTTATCGTGATTCTGTGTGGTGCGTACCTGGCTGGACGTAACAAGCTGATGGAGGAGTCGAAGCGTCGCGGCCGTATCCGTAAGCTCGCACGCCGGAAGATGCACCCGAACAAGAAGTTCACCACCGCCGATCAGAAGAAGCTCGACCGCGCTTTGGCCAACTCCAACATTTCCAACGTCGATCTTCAGGAGAGCGTCCGCGACGACATCGTCGAGGAACTGGTCAGCGACGATAATGTTGAATTCACCGAGGATGACGCCGAGCGCATCGTAGAAAAGGATAATGAGCGCCTGGAGAAACTTTCCGAAATCGAGGAAGCCTCCGATGATGACAATCCTCGCGAGACCGCGAGGGACTCCTTCCCAGGCGAGGCCACAGCCACTGCGCCGAAGAAGCTTGCCGGACAGACTAAGAATGCATTCAAGCGCGTGGCTCACCCTAAGCCGAAGAAAGAAAAGTAACTAGCGCGACTAGGCAGCTCGAAAATTTAGGCAGCTCGAAAATAGAAGGCATCGCACCGGTAGGGAAGGGCGATGCCTTCTTCGTATGTGTGCCCCAAGTGTTCGTGGAGATACCAATGCAAGTTCGCCTCCACCTTGGCGCGAGTGGCGGGCTTGGAACGAAGCCAATAGGAACGGGTTCGTGCCAGCAGCACGATGTCCTCGATGGTCAGTGTCTGCTCCCAGGCCAGACGCACCTCATCGACTAGCTCCAGCTCCGGGCCAACCTCGGGGTAGAAGCCGGGACGCAACACGTCGCCGGCGTGCATTATGCGGCTGAGCCGATGCACCCACGGTACGGAAACATCCAAGGTGTTCCACACCAACATAGCCACGCTATCCGCGCGTAGCACCCGAGTGAGTTCTTTACTTGCAGCTGTCGGGTCCACCCAGTGCCATGTCTGCGCACATGTTGCTACATCGACGCTGTTGGACTCCAGTCCCGTGCGCTCCGCAGTGCCTTCCAGGCATTCCGCCGCTGGCACATTGTGCATCAGTGCTTGCCGCATCGCGGTGGAGGGATCGAGTGCCAGCAGGGTGGCATCGCGGTAGACGTCGGCAAGCGAGGCGGTGAGCTTCCCAGTGCCGGCGCCGATATCGGCGACTACCTGTGGGTGCGGTGCGAGACGGGTAAGCGCTTCGATGACGGTTGGAGGATATCCGGGGCGCACGCGGTGGTAGCCCGTGGCTCCGTCGGCGCTTTCCTGCAGGTCGTTGTCGAAAGTAGCGCCTGCGCGGTGGCGGTCAGCGGCGTCGCGGAACGTTGGCGTATCGCGTGCTGACGTCGGTGGAATCGGTGGGTGTTCGTTAACTCCGGGCACGACTTATACCCTAGGGCACGCCTGCGGGGCCATCGCTAGTAGACTCTACAAACATGACCGCTGCATACGCTGATGACTTGATGGACTTTGATGAGGTCCTCGAACGTTTTGACCCGGTAATGGGCATGGAGGTTCACGTCGAGCTCTCGACGAATACCAAGATGTTCTCCTCCTCCTCGGCGCACTTTGGTGCCGAGCCGAATAGCAACGTCGATCCCTGCAGCCTCGGCCTACCTGGCGCGCTGCCTGTGGTTAACCGTCAGGGCGTTGAGTGGGCCATCAAGATTGGCCTGGCGCTGAACTGCGAGATTGCTGAGTCCTCCCGCTTCGCGCGCAAGAACTACTTCTACCCGGACCAGCCGAAGAACTACCAGATTTCGCAGTACGACGAACCAATCGCCTACGACGGATATCTTGACGTTCAGCTTGACGACGGCACGGAGTTCCGTGTCGAAATCGAGCGCGCTCACATGGAAGAAGACACCGGCAAGCTGACGCACTTGGGCGGTGCCGATGGTCGTATTCACGGCGCCACGCGTTCGCTGGTGGACTGCAACCGCGCAGGTATTCCGCTGATTGAGATCGTTACTAAGCCAATTCTCGGTGCAGGGGAGCGTGCCCCAGAGGTTGCTCGTGCGTACGTTTCTGCGCTGCGTGACCTGGTGAAGTCCCTCGGTGTCTCCGATGCCCGCATGGACCAGGGCTCGATGCGTGTGGACTCCAACGTTTCCCTGCGCCCAATCGGCCAGGAGGAGTTCGGCACTCGTACCGAGACTAAGAACATCAACTCCCTGAAGTCGGTTGAACAGGCTGTTCGCTACGAGATGCAGCGCCAGGCTGCTGCGATTACTAATGGCGAGGAGATCGTTCAGGAAACCCGCCACTACCAGGAGACCGACGGCACGACCTCCAAGGGCCGCCCGAAGGAATCGCAGTCGGATTACCGCTACTTCAACGACCCGGATCTGCCACCTGTGATTGCGCCGCGTGAGTGGGTGGAGGAAATCCGCGCAACTCTGCCGGAGCTGCCGTGGGTGCGTCGTGCCCGTATTCAGGAAGAGTGGGGTCTGAAGGACGAGGAAATGCGCGACCTGGTTAACGCCGGCGCTCTCGACCTGATTGTCGACACCGTTGAGGCTGGTGCCGGCCCGGCTGAGGCTCGTTCCTGGTGGGTCGCTTACCTGGCGCAGAAGGCCAACGAGGCAGGCGTGGAGCTGGCTGAGCTCGCGATTACCCCGGCACAGGTTGCACGTGTGATTGCACTGATTGAAGAGGGCAAGCTGACCAACAAGCTGGCCCGTAAGGCCGTTGACGGCGTGCTCGCAGGCGAGGGCGATGTTGATGAGGTCGTTGCTGCCCGTGGCCTGGAGGTCGTTCGCGACGACGGTGCTATTGAGAAGGCCGTCGACGATGCACTGGCTGCTAACCCGGACATCGTCGAGAAGTACCGAGCTGGCAACAAGAAGGTCGTCGGTGCCATCGTGGGGCAGGTCATGAAGGCCACCCGCGGCAAGGCAGACCCGGCTCAGGTCAACCAGCTGATTGCGAAGAAGCTGAGCTAGCCTCCCTGAAAGCTAATCCGGGGAACCGCCGGCGGCACCATCGCTCGGCAGTCTGACGACGCGCTCGTCGGACTCCGACGGTTGTGCCCCGGCGGTTTTGTTGGTCGTGGCACCCCAAACTTCAATACCCTGATTTGCTGCGACAGCCGCTACATACGAGATGTGGCCGAAGTCGCCGTCGACAAGCACTTCAGGGGAACCCTTGACCTCCCACGCCGCGTCGGGCCCACTTGACTTCGGACCCACCGGCATGGAGATGACCTTCTGCGCGTCTGGGATGGCAATGACCACGCGGTCACCCATCACTGCGCATCCACCGATGGAATCGTTCAGGTCCACACCGCCGAGGGGATTAATCACAGGGCCGGTGAGCTGAACCAGCTGTGGGGTGCCGTCGAGAATGGCGGTTGCCAACGGCGGCATTCCGTCCGGACCATGGCAGAACTGCTGAAACTCAATGCCTGGATCTCCCACGAGCAATTTGCGCGGGGACAGGGTGTCCGAAGTTCGGTCAAAATAGATTCCGAGAATGCCGGGCTCGCTGAGGTCCGGAAGTTCGCGCACATCAGCGGTGCTGCCCTCCACGAGGGTGACGCGCGCAATGGTGTCGTCGTTACGCAAAACAAAGACCTGACGGTCCTCTTCAACCGAGGGACTGGGCAGCAGTTGTTTTGCAGGGGCGCCGAGCCGTGCGACCTCACGCGGTGTCTTACCCGGTGCGACAACGGTGAGTGCACCGTCGTCGGTGGCGACGAGAGCCTCCCCAGGGCCGGTTGAGGCTAGCGCGGTGGTAAGCGGTAGGCAGGCCGCGAGAGTGACATCGTCGAGGTCGCAGGGACCTTTGTCTTTGGCTTTGCTTTCCGTGGTTGGGACCGGGGTAGAGGGCAAATCAGGGGAGGAAAACTTCGGCATGGCAATGCCTGTCGGTTCCGACTTGTCTTCAGTAAACGGTGACTCAAGCGCGCTCGAGGCACTCATGCAGCCGGAAAGAGAGACCATCCCGACGACACCAGCGGCGAGCGCAGCACGACGACGCCGCCCGCGAGCGCGAGCCTGTGCACTGCTGGTGTGGACGAGGTGGAATCCCATAGGCATACACAATACAGCCTCGTTTCCCGGCCACGCCTGCGACCAAAAGTGAGGCAGTAGTTTTAATGTGGACGATGTGAGCGACTCAGAGAAGTACCCGAACGACCGCGCCCTCGAGAATGTGGAGGACGGATTCGATGACGATCTCGACGTCCCGACCTACCGCAAGCTCGCTGAGCCAATGAACGAAGAAACAAACCGTGACGACAGCGACAACACCGCAACGCAGATTTTTCCGGGTGTGCCGGAAAAGCGCGTAGCGGAGGAGTCGGAGGCAGACCAAGAAAACCTGACTCCGGAACCTACCGCTGCATCAGAGACAGTGGCAGAGACAGAGGTTGAGCCGAGCTCGGAACCGGAGCCTGAAGTTCAGGATGAGCCGAAGAAGCGCTACGACGCCTACGCCGCTGCAGGCCGCACGGCACCTCAGGTGATTAGCCCTGCCGGTAAGCCTTCGCCGCGGGATGAACAGGCTGAAACTGAGTCAGCGCCCGCGACTGATAAAGAGTCGGAGGTAGCCCCGGAGTCGGAGGCAACCGAAATCTTTGAGCAGCCGGCTCGTAGTGAGCGCGTTGATTCAGACGAGGATTTCAGCCAGCCGACGCAAGCCTTCTCGGCTTCTGAAGCGGCAGGAGCGTCCGCAGCGGGAGCTACTGCAAATAAGTCGGAAGCACAGCCAGCATTCGACGATGAGGCGGAGCCGACCTATGACTCTTCACGCAATTCCGCAGCTGAGACTCAGTATTTCGATGAATCGGATTTCGCTGAACCGGCTGCGTCCCGCGATACCGCTGGTGCAGCTGGCGCCGCTGGTGTTGCAGGAGCAGGCGTAGGAGCCGCCGGGGCAACTGCTGCTACGACTACCGCCGCTGCTGACGACGATGAAGACACGGACTTCTACGACGACAACGAACCGGAGTTCCGTCGCGGTACCACTGACTTCGGCCTCCTGCTGCTGCGTCTTGGATTGGGTGCGCTACTGCTGGTCCATGGTCTGACAACGCTGCTCGGCTGGGGCAACTCCGGTGGCACCACTGCGCTGGAGACACAGTTTAGCCAGAACAACTTCGCCCTCGGCCCTGTGATGGCCACTGCCATCCCAACGGTTCAGCTCATCGCGGGTGCCCTGCTCATCTTAGGGCTTGCGACACCGCTGGCCGCAGCATTGGCGCTGGCATTGTCCGCCTACCTCAGCATGTTTGATGTGGCTACCTCTGCCAATGGCGTGAATATCGTCGGCCAGGATTCCAGCAACCTTCAGCTACAACTGTTGATGACCGCCATGGCACTTGGCTTGCAGTTCACCGGTCCGGGCCGCATCGGTATCGACTTCGGACGCGGCTGGGCTCGTCGCCCACTGGCATCGTCTTGGATCTTCGGAATTCTGTCCATCGCTGCAGCAATTGGCCTGTGGTGGCTGACGACCAGCACGCTGCCGTTTGTTGGCTAAGGCAGTTCGCAGCTACACAAACAGTCGAGCGGCCTAAACTAGGTTCTCGGTTAGGGGCGGGGTACAATGCCCCCTATGCCAAAGTCGAGACACGCACTAAAGACCACCCTCGCGGTGGTCTTTTTCATGTCTTCGATAGGCGCGACAACGTCGATCCACTCACCGTCGACAGCTGCTGCCGACGAGCACAATGAGGTTGCAGCCTCCGTCTCGTCGGCAAGCGCCTGGCCGACTCATGAGGTGAGTCTGCCGCGCATGAACCTCAACGCCGAAGGGTTGATTGAGACTGACCCGCGCACGCAAATGGCGGTGAGCTACGAGCCGGTGGGCGTGGGGTACAGCAGCCAGGCATCGCAACGCCCGCTGCCGGCGCTATCCCTGATTAAGTTGTATATCGGTCAGTATGTGCTCGAACACGGCACTGCCGACGATGCCGAGCGCGTCGAAAAGATGATTTCGCGTTCCGACGACGATTTGGCCGCCGACTTTTACCGGAAGTACCCGGAATCGGTCGATTCCATTGCGACCGAGTACGGCCTGTTCAACACTTCCGGCGGAGAAAAGTGGGGAGTATCGAGGACCACCGCGGAAGATGTGGTGTCTTTTATTTCCCAGCTTCGTCTGAAGCATCCTAATTCTGAGGTGCTCGAGGCGATGCGACACTGGTCGCCGATTGCTGCCGATGGCTATCGACAGAATTTTGGTCTTGCCGGGCTGCCCGGCTCTGAAGGCGCGAAAATGGGCTGGTCCAACCGGCGTTCGTGGCACTCTTCCGTTGTTTTTGGCCCCGGATATGTAATGGCGGCCATTACCGAGGGCGGCAAATATGCACACACCGAGGACGTCGCTGAGGGGATTGCCGACGTCGAGTACCGGGATTTGGTGAAGCCCACGCAGAAGACTGGGCGCAAAGCCACTCTAGAAACGCCAAAGGCCCGTGCGGTAAGCACAGGCCTTTAAACGGGTTTGATCTAGCTAGTCGACAATGCGGACCGCGCCCTTATCCGCACTGGACGCCATCTTGGCGTATGCGCGCAGCGCCTTGGAGACCTTGCGCGGACGCGGCTTGTGCGGAGTAAATGGCTTATCGCGCTTGAGCTCCTCATCGCGACGAGCGGCCAGCTCCTCGTCGGACACCTGAATCTCAAGGCGTCGTTCAGCGACATCGATGTACACCGGGTCGCCGTTGCGGACGAGACCGATTGCGCCGCCGGCAGCGGCCTCCGGGGAAACGTGGCCGATAGACAGTCCGGAGGAACCCCCGGAGAAGCGACCATCGGTGACCAGTGCACAGACCTTACCCAGGCCAGCGCCCTTGATGAATGCGGTCGGGTGCAGCATCTCCTGCATGCCCGGGCCGCCGGAAGGACCCTCGTAGATGACAAAGAGAACTTCGCCCGGCTGCAAGGTGCGGTTCAAGATGACCGAGACAGCCTCTTCCTGGCTTTCTACGACGCGAGCGGTGCCCTCGAAGTGGAACTGATCCTCGCCGATACCGGCGGTCTTCAGGATAGCGCCGTCCTCGGCGATGTTGCCGCGCAGGACACACAGACCGCCTTCCTTCGTGTAGGCGTGGTCGAAGTCGCGGATGCAGCCATTTTCGGAGTCCGTATCCAGGCTCTCCCAGCGGTTGGATGTGGAGAACGGCTCGGTGGTGCGCACGCCGCCAGGGGCTGCGTGGAACAGTTCAATCGCTTCGTCAGTGGCCTTGCCGCCGCGGATATCCCAGTTGTCCAGGTGCTCCTCCAGAGATGGGGAGTGAACGGAGCGGACATTCATTTGCAGCAGGCCCGCGCGGCGCAGTTCGCCGAGGATGGCTGGAATACCACCGGCGCGGTGGACGTCCTCCATGTAGTAGTCCGAGTTCGGTGCCACCTTGGACAGACAAGGCACGCGGCGGGAAATCGCGTCGATGTCGGAGAGGTCGAAGTCGATCTCGCCCTCCTGGGCGGCAGCGAGAATATGCAGCACCGTGTTGGTGGAACCGCCCATGGCAACGTCGAGCGTCATTGCGTTGACAAACGCGTCGCGGTTGGCGATGTTGCGCGGCAGCACGGACTCGTCACCATCGTGGTAGTAGCTCTTCGCCAGGTCCACAATCAGTTCACCGGCGCGCGTGAACAAATCGCGACGCGCCTGCTGAGTTGCCAGGGTAGAACCGTTACCCGGCAGGGACAGGCCGAGGGCCTCGGTCAGGCAGTTCATCGAGTTTGCAGTGAACATGCCCGAGCACGATCCGCAGGTCGGGCATGCCGAGCGCTCGATGTCGAGCAGGTTCTTGTCATCGACCTTGTCGTTCGCGGATGCAGAAATAGCCGAGACGAGGTCAGAGCCGGGCTTGACGACGCCATCGATAACAATCGACGATCCCGATTCCATCGGCCCGCCGGAAACGAAGACCACCGGGATATTCAGACGCAGAGCCGCATTGAGCATGCCCGGCGTGATCTTGTCACAGTTGGAAATACAGACCAATGCGTCAGCGGTGTGAGCGTTGACCATGTACTCGACAGAGTCAGCAATAATCTCACGGGACGGCAGCGAGTAGAGCATGCCGTCGTGGCCCATCGCAATTCCGTCGTCGACAGCAATGGTGTTGAACTCACGGGGGACGCCACCGGCTGCGGTTACAGCTTCTGCGACGATGTCGCCAACGTCCTTCAGGTGCACGTGACCGGGAACGAACTGAGTGTAAGAGTTGGCAATTGCGATAATCGGCTTGCCGAAGTCGTTATCGGTCATGCCAGTTGCGCGCCATAGCGAACGCGCACCTGCAGCATTACGGCCGGCAGTGGTGACTTTAGAGCGAAGGGGAATCATGGGGGCTGCCCTTCCTAGATAGGGTGCAAGGTAATTAATTATCCATATTAATCACAAAAAGCCCCTAATGTCTCATTTCGTGGTCACTGGTGTCCGCATAATGAGATTTAGGGGCTTTGTGGACTGCTTATATGTTACTCGGCAGAGGCGTCACCTTTAGCCTTGGCATCAGCCTCAACCTCACTGACCTTCTTCATTACGGAGTGGCCATCGCGGTCGAAAACCTCGACCTTGTCATTTTCCGCCATACGAGCCGAAGCGATCGGATCTGGAATCAGACCGCCAGTGGCTTCCTTCAACTCCGGCAGCGAATTAAAAGAGATGGCCGGCAGGGCGATGCGCTCATCTGACTTGGTTACCGCAAAGGCGCGGCCGCCCTTGTTGAAGAAGATGCCCGCAAAATCGCTCCAGGGCACCGAACGGCGCTTGGACAATAGGTACACCGCAGTGATGCCGCGTGGCCCTACGGTGGTGCGTACTCGGAAAATCCAAAGCGTATAAATCAACGGTGCCAGGAAGGTAATGGCCAGCCACGGGGCAAAACCGGTGGCAATTACACACAGCACGAGCATGAACGCAACGATGAACAGATGCGTCTTCTGTGGGCGAAATCGCTGCGTCGCAATTTTTGGCTGTGGAGTCGAGTCAGTCATGGCCTTTGATTGTAGCGGGTAGTTCGGATTCGCCAATGCACGGTGGGCGGTTGCGCGTTATTGCGTATCAGCGGAGTTCGGTTCCGCGTTGTTAGTGGAGTCTGTCGACTGTGATCCGCCAGAGCTCTCGTTGTCGGTGTTGCTCTGGTCAGAGTCCGGCTCGGTGGAGGTGGCGGTCGAAGGTGCGCGGTTCTGCGTGCTCTGAGGCTGCTGTGAAGTCTCGGACGGCTGATTCTGTGATGTCTGAGTCTGCTGTGAAGTCTCGGTGGGCTGCACACTCTGTGTGGTACTAGTCGGCTGGTTCGATGACTGCGGAGCTGACGACTCTTCCGAGTCCTCTTCCTGTGTCGTTACCCGATCGCTCCACCTGCTCGGTGCCAGCCATCCGGACGGACCATCCTCGGTCTCGACCGTCAGCAGATTCAAAACGCCGAGGACAATTAGGGTTGCCAAGAGCATGATTGTCGAAACGCGAGCACGTCCACCTGCAGAGAGGATTCGCTGGATCTTCTGGCGCGTCGTGAGCGTCTTCCAGTCAGGGTGGCTAACCAGCTTGCGGATGGCGTTGTTGCTTCCGCTGTCCTCCTGCTCGCGTCGAGCATCATCGAGGTCAGCACCCGCATGCGGCAGGTCGGATCGCTCGTTCCCGTCTTGCTTATCGACGGTCTGAGTTTCCATCAGTTTGGTTTCTGCGGTATCCGGCTGGGCAGTAGCGTCCGCTACCGCTTCGACAACTTCGGTTGGAGCGCTGTCGCCGTCGTCAAGCTGTTGTTTTTGCCCCTGCTTGGCATCGGCCTGCCTGAGCTGTTCGATCATCGTGTCATCGCGGACATGACCGGTGATTTCTTCGGCGGGAGCAAACGGGGTCTGTTGGGCGCGCTCGCCGTAGTCATTCCACCAAGTGTCGATGACGGCGGCGCGGATGGCGCGTTCGATGAGCCATTGGTCGCCCGGTTTGCAATCGACAATCAGGCGCATAGTGACGGTCCACGGCAGGCCCATAACCGTTGGCGGATTGAGTTCTGTGGAGGACTGCAATTTGATCTCAGAGAGAACTGCGTCCTTGACGGAGTTCAGTGCGATGGCACGCTTGGCGGCGGCGACAGTGCGCTCTTCCAAATCCTTAATGGAGCCACCGGCGGTCATCGGTACGGGAACTTCAACAACAGCACGGGACCACTGTGAGGAGTAGTTGATACACATGCGTGCCTCGGAGTTCGGCACGATGATTTCCTCGCCGTTTAGGGTTCGGATGGTGGTGGCGCGCAATGTCATATTGACCACGTCACCCTGCACGGTGCCCGAAGGGGCATGGAACTCAACCCAGTCGCCAATGCCGTACTGCTTCTCGGCGATGATGAACAGTCCGCCAAGGAAGTCGGCGATGACTCCCTGTGCGCCAAAACCAACAGCGGCGGAAACAACCGTCGCGGGGATAGCGGCGGCGGTCAGTGAGATTCCGAATTTCGACAGAATCGCGATGATTAAGACGAAGTATGCAATGACTTCGACGATGTAAACCACAGCGCCAATCAGTGCGCGCCGTCCCTTGGACTGCTCCTCTGAAGAGGAGATGTTTCCGTCCGCAATTGCCAGAACGAAACGTCGGATACGGGGAACAAGAATTAGCAGAATGGCCAGACATGCGATGGCAAGGCCGTTATTGGCCACCCATTGCCATGTCCGTAACAACATGTATTGCAAGAATTCCATGCCATCCACCGTAGGTCGTTCGCCTTAATATGCGCTGAGTTTAAAGGTAAAGAATTATGCATAAAGACGAGCTTTGGACTTGGGGCTTGCGGGGCTCGGGCGTGTAGGGCTCGGGTGTGCAGGCTTGGGTGTCCCCGGGGTCGTGGTCGGGGAGTTTCTGGGTAGAGTGATTCCCAAAGTTGGGGCGGGGTTCTCGTTGGAATCGGGTGGGTGCTCGGGGTGTGATACGGATGGCGTGTCCAATTGACGGGATTGACTTCTCACTATGTGGACGTTAGGGTTGTAGCCAACGCCACATTCGTAGCTTCTTTGCGTGAATGTGTGTTGAGTAGTTGCCCACCATGATCCAGGAGCGAAATCGTGAACGCGCACGAGCAGCACACCCCATCGCCCGCCCAATTCGCGGCTAAGGCGCGCACCAGCGCCCCCGAGCGAATTTCTGGTGCACAAGCCATTGTCCGATCCCTTGAAGAGCTTGGTGTCGAGGTAGCCTTCGGTATTCCCGGTGGTGCAGTGCTTCCGCTCTACGATCCGATTTATGACTCGGAAAAGCTCCGTCACGTCCTCGTGCGTCACGAGCAGGGAGCTGGCCACGCTGCCACTGGTTACGCGCAGGTTTCCGGCAAGGTTGGTGTCTGTATCGCGACTTCCGGCCCGGGTGCTACTAACCTGGTTACCCCGCTCGCGGATGCTCAGATGGACTCCGTTCCGGTTGTCGCTATCACTGGTCAGGTCGGTCGCCCGCTGCTGGGTACTGACGCTTTCCAGGAGGCTGACATCCGCGGTGTGACCATGCCGATTACGAAGCACAACTTCATGGTCACCGAAGCTGAGGACATCCCGCGCGCGCTCGCTGAGGCATTCCACCTGGCTTCTTCTGGTCGTCCAGGTCCGGTTCTGGTCGATGTCCCGAAGGACCTCCAGAACACGATGATCGACTTCACCTGGCCACCGGAGATCAACCTGCCGGGTTACCGTCCGGTGACAACCCCGCACCAGCGACAGATCGACGAAGCCGCTGAGATGATTGCTGCGGCAAAGCGTCCGGTGCTCTACATCGGTGGTGGCGTCATTAAGGCCGATGCTTCCAAGGAGCTGGTCGAGTTCGCCGAGCAGACTGGGGTTCCGGTCGTGACCACGCTGATGGCTCGCGGCGCATTCCCGGACTCGCACCCGCTGCACATGGGTATGCCGGGCATGCACGGCAAGGTGTCAGCCGTCGCTGCTCTGCAGAAGTCCGACCTGCTCATCACTATTGGCGCGCGTTTCGACGACCGTGTTACCGGTGATCTGAATTCCTTCGCGCCGAACGCGAAGGTAATCCACGCCGACATTGACCCGGCAGAGATTGGCAAGCTCCGCGAAGTTGATGTTCCCATCGTCGGCGATGCCCGCGAGGTCCTTGCCGCACTTAGCGAGTCCTACACCAAGCTCGGTCTTAGTCGCCCGCAGATTGCCGACTGGCTGAAGCTTCTCGACGGTCTCCGCGACGAGTTCCCCCTCGGGTGGGAAGAGCCCGCTGATGGTGCAATCGCTCCGCAGTTTGTAATTCAGACTCTGTCCGACATCGTTGGTCCAGAGGCCATCTATGCCGCTGGCGTCGGCCAGCACCAGATGTGGGCAGCGCAGTTCGTCCAGTACGAGAACCCGCGCACCTGGCTTAACTCCGGTGGTGCCGGCACGATGGGCTACTCAATCCCGGCTGCGATGGGTGCCAAGGCGGCTGCTCCAGAAAAGGAAGTCTGGGCCATCGACGGTGATGGTTGCTTCCAGATGACCAATCAAGAGCTGACCACCTGTGCAATGGAAGGTTTTCCCATCAAGGTTGCCTTGATTAACAACGGTAATCTGGGCATGGTTCGTCAGTGGCAGACGCTGTTCTACGATCAGCGCTACTCCAACACCAAGCTGCGCCCGGAGGATAACTCCTACCTGCCGGACTTCGTCCAGCTCTCCGAGGGGCTTGGCTGCGTGGCGATCCGCGTGACCAAGAAGGAAGATGTCGCGGCGGCGATTAAGAAGGCACGCGAGATTAATGACCGACCGGTGGTTATTGACTTCATTGTCGGTGAGGATGCTCAGGTGTGGCCGATGGTGGCAGCTGGCAAGTCCAATGATGAGGTCGAATACGCCCGCGGTCTGCGCCCGCTGTTCAACGATGAGAATTCAGCAGCTGAGGCCCCGGCTGACATCCACGGCACTGTTGTGGACAACGCCGAGGACGCCGCGAAGCAGCCCGACGCTAACCACCCGTCCATGAAGACCCGCTAATCGGGATCCGAAGCAACAGGAAGTGAGTCCCAAAATGGCTGAACTGCACACTCTATCCGTGTTGACCCTCGATGAGCCGGGTATTCTGGTCCGCATTGCGGGCATGTTCACCCGTCGAGGTTTCAGCATCCAGTCGATTACCTCGGGTGAAACTGAGACCGAGGGAGTCAACCGCATCACCGTCGTGGTTGAGACGGAGACGCTGCCGATCGAACAGATCACTAAGCAGCTGAACAAGCTGGTGCCCGTGCTGAAAGTGGTCCGCCAGCCCCCAGAGACCATGGTGTCGCGCGGACTGCTGATGGTG
The DNA here is from genome assembly GCF_030232425.1 of Corynebacterium sp. MSK019. Lineage (NCBI taxonomy): Bacteria > Bacillati > Actinomycetota > Actinomycetes > Mycobacteriales > Corynebacteriaceae > Corynebacterium > Corynebacterium sp. MSK019. The sequence continues at coordinate 113,424 of NZ_JASPJT010000002.1, forward strand.
AAGGTTTCCTGCGACAACACCAATCGTCCGCAGGTAGTCGATGCCGCCAATCTCTTCCGTGCCCGTGTGGTGGACGTTTCTCAAGAGTCTGTCATCATTGAGGCGACGGGTGAGCGCTCGAAGCTTGTAGCCCTGCTGGAGGTCCTCGAGCCGTTTGGTATCCGTGAGCTCATTCAGTCCGGTACCGTCGCAATGGCACGTGGGCCGAAGCCGATGCTCCAGGCCCGCTAACAACTAAACGCTAAGATTTTTAACGAATCCGATTCGAAAAGAGGCTAACTTTAATGGCTATTGAACTGCTGTACGACGACGATGCTGATCTGTCCATCATCCAGGGACGTAAGGTTGCCATCCTGGGCTACGGTTCCCAGGGCCACGCTCACGCTCAGAACCTGCGCGAGTCCGGTGTCGAGGTTGTTATCGGTCTGCGTGAAGGCTCCAAGTCCGCTGTGAAGGCTCGGGAAGCTGGCTTCGAGGTTAAGTCCAACGCAGATGCCGCTGCATGGGCAGACGTCATTATGGTGCTGGTTCCGGACACCACCCAGGCAAGGGTTTACAGCGAGGACATCGAGCCGAACTTGAAGGACGGCGACGCGCTGTTCTTCGGCCACGGTCTGAACATCCACTTCGACCTCATCAAGCCGGCTGACAACATCACCGTCGGTATGGTTGCTCCGAAGGGCCCGGGTCACCTGGTTCGTCGTCAGTTCGTCGATGGCAAGGGCGTTCCGTGCCTGATTGCCGTTGACCAGGACCCGAAGGGCGAGGGCCGCGACCTGGCTCTGTCCTACGCTGCAGCTATCGGTGGCGCCCGCGCTGGCGTTATCCCGACCACCTTCGAGGCAGAGACTGTGACCGACCTCTTCGGTGAGCAGGCTGTTCTCTGTGGTGGCACCGAGGAACTGGTCAAGGTCGGTTTCGAGGTTCTGGTTGAAGCTGGCTACGAGCCGGAGATGGCATACTTCGAGTGCCTGCACGAGCTGAAGCTGATTGTTGACCTGATGTTCGAGGGCGGTATTGCCAACATGAACTACTCGGTCTCCGACACCGCTGAGTTCGGTGGCTACCTGTCTGGCCCGCGCGTTATTACCGCTGATACCAAGCAGCACATGCGCGAGATTCTGTCTGACATTCAGGACGGCACCTTCACCAAGCGCCTGATTGCCAACGTCGAGGGCGGCAACAAGGAGCTCGAGGACCTGCGCGCTTCCTACAACAACCACCAGATTGAAGAGGTCGGCTCCAAGCTGCGCGACCTGATGAGCTGGGTTAAGGTCGACGCTCGCGCTGAGACTGCCTAAGTTTGTTGCTTAAGCGAATCCCTCGCTTGTTCGCGAAGTAGGGCTTCATCACTGAGCTTCACCGCCGTGATGAGGCCCTTTTCGTATCTCTCTCACTAGTATTCTTTCACTGAACCGTGTGGGGTAGACGTGTGGAATAAACGTCTGAGCCAAAAGCAACTACTGCCAAACGGGTGTAGCCCCAGTCCTATCCGGGGTTCTAATCTGGGTTGAAAGGTCTCCCTCAACAAAGACGTTCGATAGTCTAATCGTTGAAATCAAATCATTTCACGGAGGTAAATGTGCGAGTATCCGCAATGACGCGGCGCGTGACGGCAACCGTTGCCCTGACGGTCAGCCTGGCGTTGGGGTCAAGCGCCTTGGTCGCGTGTGGAAATTCCGACAGCGCTGTTTCCACGAAGAAGGTGGACGCTGAATCGACGGTGCTTAGCGACGACATCGCAGCGTCGGAAAGCCTGATCGACAGTTCGGAAGCGGTTGTCGTTTCCTCGGCAGGCTCTGCTGAGCAGCGTAGGGCGGCAGGCATCGCGGTTGCTGCTGGTCTGCCGATGCTAGTGGCTGGTTCTGCCGAAGATGCGGAAGATGACAGTACCGCCAAGAGCCCGAAGAAGGATGCTCGTGGCCGTGATACCGGCGCCGATATCGCCGATGTGGAAAAAGAGATTGACCGCCTGGGCGCAAAGACAGTCCTTACTGTGGGGGCAGTTGACCTGACTGGGGAAGAGGGCCGTCAGATCATTGCGGATCCGGGTACGACCGATGGCCTTAAGGAGCTCGTCGGTACCGAGTTTAAGGTTCTCAAGGAGACGGAGTCGAAGCCGACTCGCGCTGTCGTTGAGATGGATCCGGAGAAGCCAACTGTCGTCGAGGGCGATGCAACGAAGGATGGGGCAGCCAACCAGGAGGCTCAGGATCGCGCCAGCGATGGGCAGGACGACAAGGGACAGGAGAGCGTCACCCTGCCGAAGGGATCTCCGAAGGAGGTCAAGGACACATTGGCACTGGCCGCACCGGGTACCGGTTTGGCCTCCATTGCTACGGCCCGTGCCGCTGGCCTGAAGGTCAGTTGGTTGCCGGTGGGCGACGCGCGTGCTACCTCTGAGTCGATTTCCGCTGCTCGCGACGGCGAGTCCCTGATTGCTCTGGGTAAGGTTTTCGGCGATAAGGACAAGTTTGATCAGTCCATCGAGCTTGCCAAAGATGACAAGGTTAAGGAGCTGCCAGGTGGAGGCACACTGCTGTTCCCCGGTCGTCATCTGATTGCAACGTATGGTCACCCAGGTGTCGCTCCATTGGGCGTGATGGGCGAGGATGATCCGGAGGATGCCGTCGCACGTGCGAAGGACTACGTCAAGCAGTACGAGAAGTTCGCTGATGACCCGGTACTGCCGGCCTTCGAGATTATCGCTTCGGTCGCGCAGGCTGACCCGGGTCCACGCGGTGACTACTCCGAGCCAGCTCCGGTTGAGACTCTGAAGCCGTACGTCGAGGCCATGACCAAGGCCGGCGGCTACGTCATCATCGACCTGCAGCCGGGTAGTGCAGACTTCCTGGACCAGGCCAAGTTCTACGAAGAACTGCTGAAGATGCCAAACGTCGGTCTGGCGCTGGACCCGGAGTGGAAGATGGAACCGGGGCAGGTTCCGGCGACCCAGGTTGGTCACGTTAAGGCTGAAGAAGTCAACCGCGTTGCTGATTGGCTGGCTGAGCTGACTCGTAAGAACAACCTTCCGCAGAAGATGCTGATGCTGCACCAGTTCCAGCTACAGATGATTCGCGACCGTGAGACGCTGGATCTGTCGCACCCGGAGCTCGCATTCGTTCTGCATGCCGACGGCCATGGCACCGCGCAGGAGAAGTTTGAGACCTGGAACGTCATGCTGCAGGATTTGCAGCCGGAGATTTTCGAGGCGTGGAAGAACTTCATCGACGAGGATCAGCCGATGTTTACTCCTGAGGAGACCATGAACATCGAGCCGCGTCCGTGGTTGGTTACGTACCAGTAGGTTATAGACCAGCAGAAATAAAAATATAACGCGAAATATTTGCCGACTTGAATGTCGGGGGCAACGGCGCTTACTCCCTAAACAAAGGGTAGTAAGCGCCGTTTTGCTTAGGTAAGTCCCCCCGTGTCTCACCCCCAGAGTTTATGATGAGACGTAATGCGCGTGCACGCTTTAGTAGTTTTCTTAAGTGACACCGCACATACTGCATAAACTTTTCGAGACAAACCAGGAGATGCTTGTGAGCCAGAACGCTCGCCCCGTTGTCCTCATCGCCGACAAGCTGGCACAGTCCACTGTGGACGCATTGGGGGATTCCGTTGAGGTCCGTTGGGTAGATGGCCCGAACCGCGCTGAGCTCCTGGCTGCGGTTGGTGATGCTGACGCACTTCTCGTCCGCTCCGCTACCACCGTGGATCAGGAAGTCCTCGAGGCTGCTCCGAATCTGAAGATCGTCGGTCGCGCCGGCGTTGGCCTGGATAACGTCGACATCGATACCGCTACCAAGCGCGGCGTCATGGTTGTCAACGCTCCGACCTCTAATATTCACTCTGCATGTGAGCACGCAATCGCACTGCTGCTGGCCACCGCTCGCCAGCTGCCGGCTGCGGACGCGTCCCTGCGTGAGGGGGAGTGGAAGCGCTCTTCCTTCAAGGGTGTCGAAATCTTCGGCAAGACCGTCGGTATCGTCGGTTTCGGTCACATCGGCCAGCTGTTTGCGCAGCGTCTCGCTGCTTTCGAGACCAACATCATTGCGTACGATCCGTACGCGAACCCGGCTCGTGCTGCTCAGCTCGGTGTCGAGCTGGTTGAGCTGGAAGACCTGATGGCTCGTGCTGATTTCGTGACCATCCACCTGCCGAAGACCAAGGAAACCGCTGGCATGTTCGATGCTGAGCTCCTGGGCAAGGCCAAGAAGGGCCAGATCATCATCAACGCTGCCCGCGGCGGTCTCGTCGACGAGCAGGCGCTTGCCGACGCAATCAAGGCTGGCAACATCCGCGGTGCTGGCTTCGACGTGTACGCGACCGAGCCGTGCACGGATTCCCCGCTGTTTGGCCTGCCGGAAACTGTTTGTGCTCCGCACCTGGGTGCCTCCACCGTCGAGGCGCAGGACCGTGCAGGTACCGATGTCGCTAAGTCCGTGCTGCTGGCCCTGGCTGGCGAGTTCGTCCCGGATGCAGTCAACGTTTCCGGTGGCGCTGTCGGCGAAGAGGTGGCCCTGTGGCTCGAGCTGGCTCGTGAGCTGGGTCTGGTTGCTGGCGGTCTGCTCGAGGGCGCTCCGGCTGCTGTTGAGGTCACCGCTCGCGGTGAGCTGCACACTGAGGACGTTAACGTTCTGGGTATGGCAGCAATCCGTGGACTGTTCTCTCTCATGGTGGAAGAACCGGTCACTTTCGTCAACGCTCCGCGTATCGCAGAAGAGCGTGGTGTGACCTTCACTGTCGAGACCGAGCCGGAGTCCGTCTCTCACCGCTCCGTACTCGAGGTCAAGGTCATCGGTGCTGATGGCTCCACCGCTACCGTCGTTGGTGCTCTCACTGGCCTGAACCGCGTCGAGAAGATTGTCCGTATCAATGGCCGCGGCATCGACATGCGCGCTCAGGGCCGTAACCTCTTCCTGCTGTACAACGACGTTCCGGGCGCTCTGGGTCGCGTTGCTACCACCCTGGGTGAGTCCGGCATCAACATCGAGGCTGCTGCTCTGTCTCCGCAGGAAGCAGATCAGACTGCCATCCTGGTGCTGCGCGTTTCCAAGGAGGTTCCGGAGGAGCTCGTCGGAAAGATTACCGAGGAGATCTCCGCTACCCACGCTCTGCAGCTCGAGCTGGACTAGTTCTGAGCGCCTAGGCGTTTTAGAGCTAGTCTCTAGCGCAGCTTCTACTGCATGAAAAAATCCCCTCCGCATGGAGGGGTTTTTTGTTTCCCAGCTGATCTATGCAGCCGTAGCCCTACTGCCTAGCCCTTCATCGAGCCCTTCTCAATCATGTTGACGTGGAAGTCGAAGGCAGTGCGCAGATCGTGCGGGGTCGACATACCCGGAGCGGTCTTCAGCGCGCGCTCGTAGTACTCCTCCAGCAGTGGCTGGTACTCCGGGTGTGCAACGGAAATCATCTTAGCCACGCGGTCACGCGGTGCCAGGCCACGCAGGTCAGCGAAACCGCGCTCGGTGATGATGACCATGGCGTCGTGCTCGGTGTGGTCAATGTGCGAAGCGAACGGAACGATAGTCGAAATCGCACCGTCCTTCGCCAGCGACGGCGAGATGAACGAGGAAACGAAGGCGTTACGGGTGAAGTCACCGGATCCACCGATGCCGTTCATCATGCGGCTGCCGTTGATGTGGGTAGAGTTGACGTTGCCGTAGATGTCGGCCTCAATCATGCCGTTGGTGGCAATCAGACCAACACGGCGGACAACCTCCGGGTGGTTGGAGATCTGCTGCGGGCGCAGGATGATGTTCTTGCGGTAGCGAGCAGCCTCGTTGTTCATGCGCTCGGCTGCTTCCGGAGACAGGGAGAACGAGGTAGCCGAAGCGACGGTCATCTTACCTGCGTCAATCAGGTCAATCATGCCGTCCTGAATAACCTCGGTGTAGGCCTTGATGTTCTCGAACTTGGAGTCCAACAGACCCGCCATCACAGCGTTCGGCACGTTACCGACGCCCGACTGCATGATGTACTGGTCGTAAGCCAGGCGACCCGCGCGAACTTCGCCCTCGAGGAAATCGAGGAAGTGGCCAGCAATGGCCTTCGAGGTCTCATCCAACGGCTTGAACGGGGAGTTGCGGTCCGGCGCGTTGGTCTCGACAACTGCGACAACCTTGTCCAGGTTGATGTCGATGTAAGGGGTACCAATGCGATCACCCGGGGCATTAATCGGCACCGGCGTGCGGTTAGGCAGGTGCTGAATGCGGTAGATGTCGTGCATGCCCTCGAGTTCCTCGGACTGCCACGAGTTGACCTCAATGATGATCTTGTCAGCGTTGTCCATCCACTCGACGTTGTTGCCAACGCTTGACGACGGAATGAGGTGTCCATCTTCCGTAATACGAGTGACCTCTACAATTGCGGCGTCAATCGGCAGGAAGCCCTGCTCGATGTACAGCGCGGAGTGGGAGAGATGGATGTCCTGGTACTTTGCCTTGCCGGAGTTGATGGACTTACGCAGTGCCGGATCTCCCTGGTACGGCATGCGGTAGCGGATGATGTCAGCTTCTGCCATCACGCCGTCACAGTCCGGGGCGGTGGAAGCGCCGGTGTAGATGTCGACAGCGAATTCTTCACCCTTGGCGTGGAGTTCCTTGCCGCGGTTTGCCAGCGCAGTCGGCAGAGCCTTCGGGTAGCCAGCACCGGTGAAGCCAGAGATGCCGAGGGCATCACCATGATTGATAAACTGTGCAGCCTCGTCGGCGGTCATTACCTTGCCGCGCAAACCGGCATGTGCGATGCGATCAGACATGTCATCTCCTAGATAGACTGTTCGACTTTAGTTTTGTCGCCTAACCTAGCATGCGCTAACAGTGTGTTGCCACACCCGCAGGTTGAGAAGTGATTTATGACACTCTGATCGCTTCAGCGGGTCGTTTATCGGCGCTCTTCCAGGGGCTTTGTTACAGCAATTCCCGCACTTCTTCGTCGGTCAGCATGGCATCCTCGAACGCTTGCAGTGTGGCCTCTGGGTTAAATTTCACACCGATGAGTACGACCTCATTGGATGGTGGGACATCGGTCTGCGCCCACATGACGGCAGGGGTGATTTTCAGGTTCGGCCCCGCCTGACTCCACACGTGGGCGACTTCGAGGCGGTCGGAAATCCAGCAGTGCCCCTTGGATCGTACGAGCCCCTTTGTGCCGCGGAGAGCCTTGATTAGTCGTTCGCGGTCGAAGGGTCGATTGCCTCGGAAAACAACCGAAGAAATGCCGTATTCTTCAGTCTCCGGCGTGTGGGGATTCGCAAGCTCTTCTGCATATCCGTGGAAAGTGGCCGCGGTACCTTCGTCGTAAAGCGATGCGTCGAGAATGGCAGAGGTGGCGATTTCGCCGTTAGTCACGCGGACGATGCGTGCGCGGGGGTTCATTGCGCGGATCGTTTCCTCGGTACCGCCGGTGAGCTTTTCGCCGGCGAGGTCGGATTTGGTGATGAGGATGAGATCGGCGAATTCCACCTGGTCGACGAGGAGGTCGGCGACCGTGCGTTCGTCGTCAGGCAGTGCGCGTCCCTGGCGGAGACTGTCGAGGAATGTAGAGGCGTCGACGAGCGTGACCATCGTGTCGATGGGGGCGATGTCGGCGAGGCGACGGCCGTCGTCGAATTCCCACTCGAAGGTAGCGGCGACTGGCATGGGCTCGGAGATGCCGGTGGATTCGATGACGATGTGCTCGAACTTGCCGCTGCGCGCGAGCTTGCCGACGTTTTCAACGAGGTCATCTCGCAGCGTGCAGCAGATGCAGCCGTTGGACATTTCGATGAAACGGTCCTCGCCGCGCTCGAGATATGTGCCTTGCTCGATGAGGGCGGCGTCGACGTTGACTTCCGAGAAGTCGTTGACGATGACCGCGGTTTTGCGCCCCTGTGAGTTTGCCAGGAGGTTGTTGAGGAGGGTGGTCTTGCCGGCGCCCAGGAATCCGGACAGGACGGTGACGGGAGTGGTCTCGGTGGTGCTATCAGAAAATTCGGTAGAAGTCACCCGACAAGATTAACGTACTGAAAATGATTATCAATAACTACTGTGTGAATTGGGCTAGGCAAGGGGTTGTAAATGTGTCGTATGGCTGATTGTTGGCCAGTTGTGACGTAGGGCATAAAACGGTGTTGTAGTCGGTTTTAGTGTCGCGTGAAGTGTGCCTAAAATGGGGGCGCTTTCGGGCATCTGAATGAATGTCGCTAACCGCTTCGTTGATAGGGTTGGGGGTGTGCTTTGGTGTTCGAAGCACTACCCCCGATAGTCGCGTTGGGGGATATAGAAAGGTGAATTCATGTCAGATCGTATTGCCCATGCTGGTCTCAAATCCAAGGTGATGACCGCGCAGGAGGCGGCGCAGTTCATCAACCACGGAGACATGGTGGGCTTTGCCGGATTTACCGGTGCTGGCTACCCGAAGGTTGTCCCGCCGGCTCTCGCTGAGCGCATCGAGGCCGCTCACGAGCGTGGCGACGAGTTTAAGATTAAGGTCTTGACCGGCGCGTCTACCGCTCCGGAACTTGATGGTGCGCTGGCGAAGGCCAATGGTGTTGAGTGGCGTATGCCGTACCAGTCCGACCCGGGAATGCGTAACCGTATCAATGCAGGCGATGCCTTCTATAGTGATATTCACCTGTCGCACTCTGGCCCGATGACTGAGCAGGGCTTCTTTGGTCCGGTCAATGTTGCCGTGGTCGAAGCTGTTCGCATTAAGGCCGATGGCTCCCTGATTCTTTCCTCTTCGGTTGGTAACAGCATTTCTTACCTCAATGCTGCAGAGAAGATCATTATTGAGGTCAACTCCTGGCAGTCCGAGGATCTCGAGGGTATGCACGACATCTACAGTGTCGGCCTGCCTCCGAACCGTAAGGAGATTCCGATTGTGAACCCGGGGGACCGCATCGGTACTCCGGATGTTCAGATCGATGTCGATAAGGTTGTCGCTGTCGTCGAGACGAACGCCGAGGACCGTAACTCGCCGTTCAAGCCGCTGGACGATGACTCTAAGGCCATTGCCGGCTACCTGCTCGACTTCCTCGATGGGGAGGTCAAGGCTGGTCGTCTGCCGGAGAACCTGCTGCCGATGCAGTCGGGTGTCGGTAACATTCCGAACGCCGTTCTCGCAGGTCTGCTCGACTCCAAGTATGAGAACCTGACCTCTTTTACTGAGGTTATCCAGGACGGCATGGTTGATCTGATGGATGCTGGCAAGCTGACCGTGGCTTCCGGTACTGCATTCTCGCTGTCTCCTGAATATGCAGCTCGTATGAACGAGAATGCCGCTGACTACCGTGAGAAGATCGTTCTGCGTCCGCAGGACATCTCCAATAACCCGGGTCTGGTCCGCCGCATGGGGCTGATTACCACCAACGGCATGATTGAGGCTGACATCTACGGCAACGTCAACTCCACGCACGTAGCTGGTTCGCGCATGATGAACGGCATTGGTGGTTCCGGTGACTTCACCCGTAACGCCTATATCTCCACCTTCGTGTCGCCGTCGCTGGCGAAGAATGGCGATATTTCCGCAATCGTGCCGATGGTCTCTCATGTTGACCACACTGAGCATGACGTGATGGTCATCATCACTGAGCAGGGTCTGGCTGACCTCCGTGGACTGGCGCCGCGTCAGCGTTCCCGTGTTGTCATTGAGAAGTGTGCGCACCCGATGTACAAGGAGGCGCTGCTCGAATACGTTGAGCGTGCTGAGAAGGCCACCCCGTACCTGCATACTCCGCATGACCTGGGTACTTCTTACGACTTCCACCGTCGTTTCCTCGAGAACGGTTCGATGAAGCCGGTCGACTAGGTTTCTAGTGCGGTTCCCGCTTTACGACGAAGTTTGCGTCGTAGGGCGGGATTTTCTTTCAGCCTCGGTTCGAAATAGGGTTCGAATAATGTGGAGATTTTTGGGGTGCGCAGCGGTTTGAATCCGGGGTGGGGGATATGGTGTGGGCGAATTGATAAAGAACTGTTCGTTAGGGGACCTCGTTAGGGAGGGGACAGTGCAATGTCAGAGTTGGAATCGTGTGGGGAATTTCGGTTCAGCCATGAGGTGAGGGCTCATTCGCTCGCTGAAGTGATGCGCGAGATTAATCGTCTGCAGATGGTTATCGCTCAGCGGGTCGCACCACCAGATGATGGCGATGTCGAAGCTCATTTGGCTTATTGGTCGGTGGTGCTTGGAATCTCACGCGCCGAAGTGAACAAATATATGGAAATTGGCTACATGCTTGGACGTATGCCGCAACTAGCGGAAATGTGTCAGGAGCGCGGGCATTTGTCGATGAGGCATTTAGCAATGCTTGGTAAACATACCCGGCCTGTGGCTGATGACAAGGTTGACGCGGTGGAGTCGGGTCTCGTGGACGTCGTTAAGCCTAGGCGCGACGGGGAGGCGCTCCGTGGCGTGCGTGCGATGGCAACGCGGGTGCAGCGAGTGATTGGTGAGTGTGCTCCGGAAGTGCGGCCACGTGATGTGGATGTCGCTGGGTTGCAGGCTGATAGGGTCCTGGCCCGGAATGTGGAGGCGACCGTAGATGCTGCAATTGATGCGGCGGCATACCAGGTCGAGGCGGATGGAGAGTCGGCGGATAATCCCGCGGAGTCGGAGGAGGTACGGGAGGTTCAAGCTGCGGCTCTCGACTACTTTGGCGATCGTATGACGGCTAAGGAGTTTGTCGCAGTTGATGAACATGGTGACGCTGGAGTTACGACACTGACTACTGTCCTCGAGCGGCATCATGCAGTGGAAGCCCTTGCAATTATCGACGCAGTGGCTAAGAAGATGAAAGTGAGTCGCGCGGCAGCTTTCATGCATGCGTTACGCGGTACTTGTGAGGTGGAGGTGAATCTGGAACTCTTCCGAGTGCTCTCTCCCGGGGAGGATGGCGAACCGGAAAACACTCCAGTGTGGCTCGCTGGGGCTGGTTGGCTTTCTTCGCTGGTGGCCGAGTCTTGGCTGAAGCGGGTATCGACATTGCGGGTGCTGGGGGATAGTGCGGTTGAGGGGTATCGGCCCTCCGAGTCTCAGCGTGCATTCGTGCGCGCCCGTGATGGTGTGTGCAGCTTTCCTGGGTGCGATGTCCCCGCGGAAAAGTGCGATATCGACCATATTGTGGGATTTGATCACAGCCTTTCCGGTGGTGAGCGGCAAAAGGAAGGGGCCACGCATACAGATAATCTCCATTGTCTCTGTCGACGGCACCACAACCTCAAAACTGCCGGTATGTGGCGAGTTGTTCGAGGTGATGATGGGACCGAAGCCTGGACGTTCCTCTCTTGTGATGAAGGGCCGTTTGCGCAGTCGGAAAAAGAGCACACCGGGCATGGTCGGTATACCTTTGCCTCGCAGACAGAAAAGAAGACTGCTGCGCTATCTGAACACAATGAAAAGCGTCGCAAATTGCATGACAGTCTCCGCGGCCTAGTGGATAAGGTGCGGCGGGATATGGAAAAGGAGAGAGCAGTAGGCGGGGTGGATTGTGAAAACGATGGAGATGGTAAAAATCGCGCAGACAGTGACGGGGGTGAGCGCTAGGTTCTGCTACACTCATTTGTGTCCATATAGTGAGAAGGGTATCTCAAAAAATGACTGAGGCGGGAAAGCTGAAGATCGCCGTCATCCCGGGTGATGGCATCGGCACGGAAGTTACGGCAGAGGCACTGAAGGTGCTCAAGGCTGCTATCGGCGAGTTCGACACCACCGAGTACGACCTCGGCTCGCGTCGCTACTTGCGCAATGGCGAACTGCTTACCGACGCCGATCTCGACTCCCTGCGTGAGCACGACGCTATTCTGCTCGGTGCTATCGGTGACCCGGCGAACGTTCCTCCGGGTGTTCTCGAGCGCGGCCTGCTGCTGAAGATGCGCTTCGCGCTGGATCACCACGTCAACCTGCGTCCTTCCAAGCTCTTCCCGGGTGTCGAGTCACCGCTGAAGAACCCGGGCGAAATTGATTTCGTGGTCGTCCGCGAGGGAACCGAAGGTGCCTACACAGGTAACGGCGGCGCAATTCGCGTCGGCACGCCACACGAGGTTGCCAACGAGACCTCCGTCAATACCCGCTTCGGTGCTGAGCGCGTCGTCCGCTATGCCTTCGAGCTGGCTATGACCCGTCGTAAGAAGCTGACCCTTGTCCACAAGACCAATGTGCTGGTGCACGGCGGCGGTATGTGGCAGCGCACGGTCGATGAGGTCGCTAAGGAATACCCAGAGGTAGATGTCGATTACTCGCACATCGACGCTGCGACGATTTACCTCGTCACTAATCCTTCGCGTTTCGACGTCATCGTCACCGACAACCTCTTTGGCGACATCATTACTGATGAGGCTGGTGCAGTGTCGGGCGGTATCGGCCTGGCGGCGTCCGGTAACATTGACGCCTCCAATACCAACCCGTCCATGTTCGAGCCCGTTCACGGCTCCGCGCCAGACATTGCTGGCAAGGGGATCGCGGACCCGACGGCAGCCATTCTGTCGGGTGCCATGATGCTGCGCCACCTGGGTCGTGAGGAAGACGCCCAGCGCATCGAGGCTGCTGTGGAAGCTGACATGGCTACTCGCGGTAGTGGCCCGATCAAGACCGCTGAGGTTGGCGACCGCATTGCTGCTGCTTTGAAGTAGCGCAGTAAAAAATAGGGGGGGGAGAGGGCTAGGCAATCACAGTTTTGCCATCGACGGTAGTGATGTGAGTCTTACCGTCGGCGGTGTGCTCGATGAAGTCCGACGCATGTCCGACCTGGCGAAGTACATCGATGATGGTGTCAAGGGGGTATGGGGATGAGCTTCCTGCGCCGTTATCGGAATCATCCCCTCCCAGTCCTGCCACTAGCGCATCCCTCGTAATCTCCGCATGTCCCAGGTGCTGAGCCGCCTCGTGGAAGACATGCACGATCACGCCTTCGATGCTGCCGCACCACCAACGGTCCTTATCGGTAGGAATAACAGCAGGAGCACCAGCGCGGTCCGCGCCTTGCAACTCCACCAGCGCGGATTCAATGGCCGCGCGGTCACGGTGGTAAATCTCCAGCCCTTCCGAAACACTGCAATGAGCAGAAAACTCCCCATCGCGATCACGGACATAATCACGCCCAAGGCAGACGCGCTCGAGCCAGAACCTCGCGGATCCGGTCACATGTCGTAACAGCACGGCCAGGGAGTTAATGGCTGGGATGGGGAGGGTTGCGTTGAAGGTGTCGTCGTCAAGCGTCGCGACGAGTGCCGCGAGCTTGTCCATCCTGCCGAGGATGTGGGCGTCGAGCGGCCATTCGGGATTTATTGAAGCGCTGTGTGTGGAATTGGTCATAAGGTCGAGTATTCCCGCAAATCAGTCCTATTGGGAGCAAAAATAGGGGATAATTGACCCCATGACCGTCGAGCTTGCGGAAATCGCAGACTTCCTCAGCCATACTCGCCCCTTTTCGGACCTCAACGATGAAGAGCGCGCGACTATCCCACCGCTTTTGACCATGCGCTATGCCCGTCGTGGAACGGAGATTATCCGGGCGGGTGCGGATAACAACAGCTGTTTCATTATTCGCTCCGGCATGGTGGATCTCTTTGACCCAGCTGGCACGCTGTTGGACAGGCGAGATGTGGGAGATCATTTCGGCTATTCGACGCTGCTGAGCAGTGACCCTTCGCTATACACGATGACGGCAGTGGAGGACTGCGTATTCCTAGTGATCTCCAAGGAGGTTTTTGACCAGCTCAATGAGCAGTTCGTAGAGGTCCGGCGCTATTACGGCGGTGAGAACGCGCGCATTCGCGCAGTGGCATCGAAGCTGCGGAGTACTGCGGCATCGGAGTCATTGCGCACACGGGTTGCGGATCTGATGGAAACATCGCTGGTGACCTGCAGTGCTGATGCGACAGTACAAGAGGCGGCGCAGATTATGACGGAGCGGAATGTCTCCAGTTTGCTCGTAATGGAGTCTGCAGGCGCCAACCAGAGCCCGCTCGTCGGCATCATCACTGACCGTGACCTCCGTCGTCGAGTGCTGGCAGAGGCGAAGCCCGCGGCGACGCTTGTAAGCGAAGTGATGACCGGGAACCCGGAAACCATCAGTCCCGACCTGCTGGTTTTTGAGGCCATGCTGCTGATGGCTGAGCGCGGTTACCATCATCTGCCGGTGCACGACGGGACGAGAGTGGTCGGCATGATTGTCATTGGTGACCTGCTGCGCAGTCTGCACACCGATCCCGTGTACGCGACGGCGACGCTGGCGCGGAAGAGCGATATCTCGGAGATTGCGGAGATTGCTCAGAACGCGCGGCGGATTGTCGGCCGGTTTATTGACCGAGGTGATTCGGGGGAGGAGGTCGCCAAGCTGCTGACTGCCGTGGCCGATGCTGTCACCCGACGCCTGGTTGCGCTGGCGGAGGAAAAGCTTGGGCCGCCACCAGTCAGCTACGCCTTTGCGGTACTGGGTTCGCATGGGCGCGGGGAGATGGGGCTCGCGTCCGATCAGGACAATGCGCTTGTTCTCGCCGACGACTACGACGCCGACGCTCATGCTGACTATTTCGCCGCGCTTAGCGACGAGATTTGCACCAACCTCGACCGAGTCGGTTATCCGCTCTGTCCAGGGGACATGATGGCCAGCAATCCTGCGTGGAGGATGACCAAGTCGCAGTGGCTGCGCACGTTCCACGGGTGGATTACCGCACCGGAGGCGGAGGCGCTGTTACATGCACAGACCTTCTTCGACATGCGAGCGGTAGCGGGCGATGTGCAACTGGTAGAGGAATTGCGCGCGGCCTACCTACCGCTGGCCCAGGGGTCGCAGCGCCTGCACGCGCACTTGGCCAAGCTCTCGGCCTGGCGGGAGCCGCCGCTCGGCTTCTTCCGTGGCCTGGTGCTGGAGAAGGGCGGCGAGCACGCAGAGACCCTGGACATCAAGAAGGGGGGAACTGCTGCTGTGGTGCAGATGGCGCGCCTATTTACTGTGGCGGCCGGGCTGCCGCAGCTGTCCACGCGTGAACGCTTGGCGGCGAGTGCGGGTGCCGGAAGCGTGAGCCGTCAGGGTGCGCAGGATCTGGCGGATGCGTTCGAGTTCCTGTGCACGGTGCAGCTTCATCACCAGCAGGCCCAGTTCAACGCTGGCGAGCAGCCGAATAACCACATCTACCCGAAGCGTCTCTCCAGCCTGGAACGCGAGCACCTGCGCGATGCGTTTGGTGTTATCCGCAAGTTGCAGCAGAGCCTCGGGGCGAAGTATCCCATCCGGGCGATGTCGTGAGCGCGCAATGTTGAAGTTTTTCAAACCCCGCAAGAAACTCTTGGACGCACCTATCCGCGACAATGCTTGGCTCGCGGTCGATGTGGAAACCACCGGTCTGGATCCCTCCAAAGATCAGTTGCTTTCCATCGGTTGGGTTGCCGTCGAAGGCCGCGACATCGTGCTGGAAGAGTCGGGTCACCTTCTCATTCGCCCAGAGCGCGAGGAGGTGAGCGTCGGCGAGTCGGCGACGGTGCATGGGCTTACCGACGACATGGTCGCAACCGGGGTAGAGGCAGAGGTGGCCGTCGGCAAGCTGTTAGAAGCTCTACGGGGACGGAAGCTGCTGGCGCACTACGCGCGGATGGAAGTTGGTTTCCTAGATCCGTTGTGCCGGAAGTACTTCGATGCGCGTTTTGATGTGCCGGTGGCGGACACTATGACACGTGAGTACGACGCGATTCTGCGGGCCAACCGTGAGCCGGTCCGTGATGAGCTGCGGTTGTGGTCACTGTGCGACAAGTACGGCATTCCCCGTTTTAAGGCCCATCACGCGTTCAACGATGCGCTGGCCTGTGCGCTGGTGTGGCTTGCGCAGGAATCCCGCGGAGTTTAGAGCGCAGAGTATAGAGAGTGGGGGTCGTTGCATAATTATCGCAATGTGACGTGTACCCTATTTTTATGCGTATTGCTCGAATCGCCCACCCAGAGGGCATGTGCTTCGCGCTCGTTGAGGGCGAAGGCAGTGAAGTTACTTTGCACGAAATCGAAGGGCACCCTTTCGGTCAGCTGAATAAGACTGGCCGTTCCTGGCCGCTTGCCGACGTACGTCTGCTCGCCCCAATGCTGCCGTCGAAGGTCATCGCTATTGGTCGTAACTACGCTGACCACGTCGCCGAGGTGTTCAAGAAGTCGGCAGAATCGCTGCCGCCGACGATGTTCATTAAGCCGCCGACGGCCGTCATTGGCCCGGAAGCGCCGATTCGCATTCCGGATTTCGCCACCAACGTCGAGTTTGAGGGCGAGCTGGCACTGGTTATTGGTAAGCCGTGCAAGAACGTCAAGAAGGAAAACGCTCACGATGTGATCTTCGGATACACCATCGTCAATGATGTTTCTTCCCGTGACCTGCAGTTTGCCGATGGTCAGTGGGCGCGCGCAAAGGGCATCGATACCTTCTGCCCGCTTGGTCCGTGGATCCAGACGGAGCTGGACTACAACGAGCTGCCGATCAAGGCGCACCTGACTCACGAGGGTGTTACCGAGACCAAGCAGGATTCCAACTCCAACCAGATGATTATGTCCATCCCGGAGATTATCGAGTTCATCACTGCCTCGATTACGCTGCTGCCGGGTGATGTCATCTGCACCGGCTCCCCGGCCGGTACCGCTGCGATGTTCCCGGGTGACCGCATCGAGATTGAGATCCCGGGTATCGGCAAGCTGGCCAACCCTGTGGAGCGGGCTTAAGCTGCCAGGGCTTAAGCTGCTAGGGCCTATGCGCCCTGGCTTAAGCGCCCTTAACTCCAAAAGCGCGGAGTACAGTGCCCATCTTGGCGCTGGTCTCCGTGACTTCTTCTTCTGGGGCGGAGTGCGACACAATGCCGCCTCCGGCCCATAGTCGTGCCACGGACCCCTCAGTGTCGATTTCGGCACAGCGAATGGAGACCACGAACTCACCGTCGCCATTCTCATCGCACCAGCCGACAGCGCCCGAGTAGAAGCCGCGGTTGGTCTCTACGGCCTGAATAACGCCGAAGGCGGATTCCGTCGGCGTGCCACAAATGGCTGGTGTCGGGTGCACCACCAGCGCCAAATCCAGCGCGGACAGCGACGGATCCTTCAACCGACCGCGGATATGCGTGGCCAAGTGCCACATCTCGGCGGTGCTCATCAGCTCGGGGCTGTCCGGAACATCCAGCGAACTGCACAGTGGCGCCAAGTTGTCGGCGATGTCGTCGACGACGAAGGCATGCTCGTCTAGGTTCTTGCGCGAGTCCGCTAAACGACGGGCCGACGCCCGGTCCACCTCTTCATTCCGGGACCTCGGCAGCGACCCGGCCAAGGGAAACGCCTCAACGATGTCACCCGTACGGCGGACCAGCATCTCCGGGGAGGAACCGATGAGCAACTTGCCCTCATAATCGGAACCGGCGGGAGAGAGATCCACGACAAAGCCATCGCGGTTGGGGGATCCGTCGATAAGCCGCGATGCGAGTAGGAGCGGGTCAATCGGGGGATCGATTTCGAGTTCCACAGCGCGCGCGAGCACGACCTTTTCCAGCGCCGAGTACTCGATGGTGCGGATTGCTGCGGCGATGCGCTCAGCGTGCTCATCGAGCGGGGGATCGTAAGCGACGATGCTGGCGTGAGGCTTGGGTGCGTTCCAGCGGTAGTGCGCGGGTGGCTCCAGCGGCTGCGAGGAGCGGATGACTTCCCGGGGAACGGTCAGGGCGGCGGGCTTGTCCAAGTCGAAGGGCAGGGCGCCGACCACCATTTTGTGAATGCCCGAGTGCAGTCCCTCGGCTGCGAGCCAGGGGTCGGAAATCTGCTCTTCAATACCTTGCGTGCGGATGGAGCCGTGCGCACGGGAGAGCAAAAAATCAGGAGCGGTGGTTGGGCGGGACGTGTCCCAGCGCGTCGAACGTTTCGGAGTCGCTGCAGGCTCGTTCGACGGGTGAGACTTTTCCTGCTGCTCTTCTTCGTTTCCGCCGCCCAGAGAGGGGTGGTTTTCCATGGACATAGCCCTAACCCGCCTCCTCAATCTAAACCCAGTTGTGCTCCAGTTTAAGGGGCAGGCTAACCCCTGCCCAAAAAGGGCATACCCGCAGCGGTAATCGTCAGCTGATCGATGACTGCACTCGCCGGCAGATTCGCGGCGTAGAGGAAGGTCTCCGCAGCCTGCGTGGCATCGAACATTGGCTCGCTGCCTGTGAACGTCCCCAATAGGTCAGTCTGCGCATTGCCAATGTCAATGCGCGTTGCCGTAATGCCATACTCGCGTCCGTCCAGGGCAAGCACATGGGTCATTCCGGCAAGCGCGCTTTTCGACGTCGCGTACGCCGCCGTATGGGCTCTCGGTACCTGCGCCGCGATAGAACAATTGACCAGGATTCGGCCGCCCGCTTGCTCTGTCTTCCCCTCGCACCCCGCCTTCATCCGCGAAAAAGCCTCGCGTGCACACAGGTACGAGCCGACCACATTCGTATCGATGACCGCCCGGAAGTCTTCAATGCCGGTCTCTCCGAACTCCGCGGGCGTGCCGGGCAGCCCCGCATTGAGCACTGCAACATCGATGGTTCCCGTAGCCACCTGCGCGTTCTCAAACATCGCACGGACCTGTTCGGGGTCGGTGATGTCACACCTGGAGTAGGTGATGTTGTCCGCTTCGGCGGCAACAGTCTCGAGCGCGTCGATACGCCTGCCGCAGATATGCACGTGCCAGCCATCGGCGGCGAAAGCCAGAGCAATTTCGCGACCAATGCCCGCGCCGCCACCAGTTACTACTACCGTTTTGGTCATGAGCACCATTATTAACTGTTCTACGGTCTACGCACACATGTCCCCGCACGATGCTGTCAACGCCGCGCGTGACGACGGCTACGCGGCCGTGGAATTCTGGTGGCCATTTGACCTCGCAGTGCCCGCACCCGATGAGGTTTCCGCCTTTTGTGACCTCTTTGACGACAGCCTTGGTCTTTATGCCATGAACCTGTGGGGAGGGGACATGACAGCGGGGCAGCGAGGAGTGCTCGATACAGACGGGCTGCCCACGGGGCACCTGGAAGCAGTGAGCCAGATCGCGCGAGCCACGGGGCTGAAATGCTCTAACGTGCTGCTGGGGCGGTCTGGGGAACTGGCGGACCTGCAAGTGCACCGACTGACTGAGATCACTGCCCAGCTGGAGCTCAGCGGTGTCCGCGCGTTGATTGAGCCGCTGTCCGGGATGGACGATTATCCCATTACAGATCCGTGGCAAGCCGAGGAGTTAGCTCAACAGACTGGTGCTGGTGTGCTCGCGGACTTTTACCATTTTGCAGCTAATGGCGTCGACGTGGATGCTTGGCTCACTGAGGTGGAGACTGGAAGAGTGAGCCTGCCGGCGCACGTCCAGATTGCCGATTTCCCAGGCCGCGGCGCGCCGGGCACCGGTGAGGCACCACTGCGCAGCTGGGTTGAGCGGCTGCGCGCCGCCGGATACGCCGGCGAAGTGGCCGGGGAGTGGGCTCTGTAACCCTATGCAAACCCTATGCATGCCTGCAGGTGGGAGGGCGGGTATCGTGGGAAAGCATGTCAGATGTTCGCGTACGCTTTTGCCCGTCGCCAACCGGTACCCCGCACGTTGGCCTCATCCGCACCGCCCTGTTCAACTGGGCATATGCCCGTCACACTGGTGGCAAGCTGGTCTTCCGCATCGAAGATACCGATGCCGCTCGCGACTCCGAAGAGTCCTATCAGGCAATCATCGAGGCCCTGAATTGGCTCGGTATTGACTGGGACGAGGGCATCGATGTCGGCGGTCCGCACGGCCCGTACCGCCAGTCGCAGCGCAAGGACATCTACGCCGATGTGTTGCAGCGCCTCATTGACGCTGGTGAAGCTTACGAGGCCTTTTCCACCGCTGAAGAGGTTGAGGAGCGCCACAAGGCCGCCGGCCGTGACCCGAAGCTGGGCTACGACAACTACGACCGCAACCTGACCGAGGAGCAGAAGGAAGCCTTCCGTGCAGAGGGTCGCAAGCCGGTGATCCGCCTGCGCATGCCGGACGAGGACATTGTCTTCGATGACCTCGTTCGCGGTCGTATCGAGTTCAAGGCCGGCCTGGTTCCGGACTTCGTTATTGCCCGCTCCAACGGTGAACCGCTCTACACCCTGGTTAACCCGGTTGATGACGCTCTGATGGAGATCACTCACGTCCTGCGTGGTGAGGATCTGCTGCCATCGACCCCGCGCCAGATCGCTCTCTACGAGTCGCTGAAGCGCATCGGTGTCGCCAAGTTCACCCCGGAGTTCGGTCACCTGCCGTTCGTTATGGGCGAGGGTAATAAGAAGCTGTCCAAGCGTGACCCGCAGTCCAATCTCTTCATCCACCGCGATAACGGTTTCATCCGCGAGGGTCTGCTGAACTACCTGGCACTGCTGGGGTGGTCTATGGACGGCGACCAGGACATCTTCACGATGGACGAGATGGTTAAGGCCTTCGATATCCACGATGTGCTGTCCAACCCGGCTCGCTTCGATCAGAAGAAGGCCGACGCTATCAACGCGGACCACATCCGCATGCTCGATCCGAAGGACTTCGAGCAGCGTCTGCGCACGTACCTGGAAAGCCACTTTGACTTCCCGGCCGACTACCCGGCGGATAAGTTCGCTTTCCTGGCAACGCTGCTGCAGACCCGTGTGAAGACGCTTTCCGACGCCTGGGACCTCTCGAAGTTCCTGGTTGTGGAAGAGGACGAGTTCACCTTCGATGAGCGCTCGGCACGCCGTAACTTCAAGGAAGACGCCGTCGCTGTCCTGGAGGCCTCCATTGCAGCTGTGGAGCCGCTCAGCGAAGAGGACTTCGTCACCGAGAAGCTTGAAACTGCACTTCAGAAGGCCCTCATCGAGGACCTGGAGCTGAAGCCACGCAAGGCTTTTGGCCCGGTGCGCGTGGCCGTGACTGGTGCGCAGGTATCGCCGCCGCTGTTCGAGTCCATGGAGCTGCTTGGTCGCAGCCGCAGCCTGGGCCGACTGCGCAAGGCGCTCGAGGTCACTCCTTTTACTGCTGCTCAGTAAAGAGCGCGAGCTGGGCTGAGCGAAGCAGGTTCGTGTAAGAGCCCGCTTCCTTGCCCACCTTCTGCGGGTCGCGGTTCAGCATATTCATGGAGGTTTCGCGGTAATCCTTGACCAGCGACCCCATGTGGTTGTTGAAGAAATCGTGCCAGTCGGTTCCCCAGTGGACCGTGCCGTCCTCGTTTCGCTTGAGCAGTGCGGCAAAGGCGTACACGAGCGGGTAGATGAACCCGTCCGGAATCGCGTAGCCGATGGGCTGGCGGTAGAACTTCGAGTACTTCTGTGGAGTCTTGCCGGTCCGCGGATTCTTCTTATTGGCCTTGTCAACAGCATCAATGCCGCCGAATTTACCGCCGCTCTTGTTGTAGAGATCGGGTAGCTCTGCGTTGATGCGCTCGAAAATATCGATGAAGTCACGCGTGAGGTTCAATGCGCTGCGGACCTTCTCGTTGTAGAGAACGACCTCTTCGGTGCGCTCATTGATGCTTTCAGTGCTGGGCTTAGTGACCTCCGGTGAGCTCATGACATCCTCGAAGCGGTCAAGCAGCTTGGCCTTGCCGGAGTAGAGGCTGGTGGGGGTCGGTGCTTCAATCTGCTTCCCGTCGGCATCCTTCGGCAGGTCAATACAAGACAGCGGAATCCACGCCATAGCGATGACATCGCCCACCTTTAGTCGACCAGTATCGTTGGTGCGCCACTGCACGTTGTCGCTAATTCCCTGAGGCAGGGCATGCTTCAGATCGTCAAAGTAGCCGGCGCGATTGAGCTTTGCTTCCGCCTTGAGCTCCGCATTGTTGTTGCGGGCGGCACAGATATCGAGCAGTGCATCGGAGAAGTCCTGCACAGTGTCCTCGTCCCGAGCGCCGGGCACGAGTACCTCTACCGGAACACGGGCATCGAGCTCGGTGAGGCTTTCGTCGGCAAGCAATTCCTCAATTTCTTCCGTACGCTCCGACCAGACCTCCTTCATTTCGGACCACGTCTTGATTTTGCGGCTAGGTGGTGGAGTGAGCTTGCCCAGAACGAACAGTGCGATAGCCAGCGAGTTGTGACCGCCGTCGAGGATGCCTTCGATGCGACGGTTGCTGAAGGTGAAGCGGTAGAGATTGTCTTCACTGGTGAACTGAGTGGAGGCCAGGAGCACACCCTTGGATTTGTAGGCGAAGAGCTCCGGTGTGGTGTCGATGGTTTCCATGATGGCATCGGTGATGCGGCCGGTGCGGGACACGCGTGGGTTGGCGTCGAGGTTAAGGGCCGAGATGATTTTCGCGAACTGACGGATAGTGACAGTGCCGATGACACGACCGATGGTGCCGTTCATTTGCTCCGTGATGTCGGAGAACTCCAGCTCGAGCGTGATGGGGGCGGTTGTTGCCGTCGTTGTTGGGGAAGTCATGGTGCCTGCCTTTCAGGTCTGGTTTTTTGGTGTGTGTCGGCTGTTTGCCAGCCGCTTCACCACGAAGTGTCTCCTGAAGGGCGGATCAGCTTTGAGCTGCGATCGAATGGGCTTTCGATCTGGGACTGCGTTAGTTATATGCACTGCATTAGTTATGCGCACTGCTGAGGTGGGCTGTGGGGAACTCGCGAATTTAAACGAGCCTTTGACCAGGTGATTTGCTCTTGTTAGCGCGAATTGGCTATATTATTCCTCGTTGCGTTCAGCAGCGATGGCCTATGGTGTAATTGGCAACACTACGGTTTCTGGTACCGTCATTCTAGGTTCGAGTCCTGGTAGGCCAGCAGTGAAGAAGTTCATTGTTGAATGTATTCACTAACTGCAAAGTTCTAAGCCCCGTTCGTCTAGCGGCCTAGGACGCCGCCCTCTCACGGCGGTAACACGGGTTCAAATCCCGTACGGGGTACAAAGACAGCGTGAAAGCGCCAGTCTTTATTGGCCTATGGTGTAATTGGCAACACTACGGTTTCTGGTACCGTCATTCTAGGTTCGAGTCCTGGTAGGCCAGCGGAATTCGCTCACTCAGTTGGGTTGGATTCAGTTCTAAGCCCCGTTCGTCTAGCGGCCTAGGACGCCGCCCTCTCACGGCGGTAACACGGGTTCAAATCCCGTACGGGGTACAAAGTTACTCCCCAGTCAGTCGGCTGGGGAGTTTTTGTTTTTTAAGAATCGAGGCGACTATGACCAGGGGCGACTATGACCAGTGAACGTTTCGCACGACTGAAGCTTCTCCTAGGGGAGGAGGGGCTAGAAACGTTAGCTGAATCTACCGTCATGGTTGTCGGACTCGGAGGCGTGGGGTCGAGTTGTGCCGAAGCTCTTGCCCGAGGCGGCGTGGGCAACCTCATCTTGATCGACGGTGATGTCGTGGAGCCGAGCAATCTCAACCGTCAGGCGCTGGCTTTTGTCTCCACGATTGGCCGGGTCAAAGCCGAGGTCATGGAGGCGATGGTTGCCGATATCAACCCGGATTGTACGACCTATGCCCGCCAGATTTTTCTCACACGCGAAAACCTGGCGGAGACCTTCGAGCAGTTCCCGCGTCCGGATTACATCATCGACGCTATCGACGATGTCACCGGCAAGATTGAGATCGCGCAGTGGTGCGCGGAAAATCGTGTCCACCTCATTTCCGCTATGGGCGGCGGAAATAAGCTCGACCCAGCTCGGCTGACCTTCTCGAAAATCAATAAGACAAAGGTCTGTCCGCTGGCGAAGGTCGTCCGTCAGGTGTGTATCCGCCGACGCATTCGCGGTCTTGAGGTGCTGTACTCATCCGAAGAGCCAGTGAGAATTGCGGACAAGGGCAGCGGTACCAAGGCGGAAACCCTCGGTACCATGAGCTACATACCGCCAATCATGGGGCAGATGCTGGCCGGAAAGGTCATTCGCCGTCTGCTCGGGTTCGAGGAAACCCCGCTGGCCCCGCGCATCGGCGGTCCGGCCGACGAAAACCAGCCACCAACGGAAAAATGATGCGGCTCATCGATACCCACTTTCACTACGATTTCCTGCCACCGGCTTCGCGCGAGTGCTTCAAAGCCGATATTGCGCAGGAAGGCGTGGAGATCATCGCGCAGACAGTCCGCCCCTCCGGATTTGTCGAGCTAGAGCGCGAAAATCTCCCCATGGCCGCAGTCGGCTATCACCCGTGGTATACCGACGGCAACTACGAGCGCGAGCTTGAGATATTTCGCGAGGCCCTTCCACACACCCGTTTCGTCGGTGAGATTGGCTTGGACTTCGCGCCCCGCAGGCTTGACGACGTTCCCGCCGAGACTCAAATCCATGTCCTCACCGGCATCCTCGATGCTGTCCAAGCTTCGAGCCAGCCGCATATCCTGTCCATTCACACAGTCCGCAGCGCCGATACGGTGCTTGATCTGCTGGAACCACGCTTGGACTCCGGCAAAGGGGTAGGGCTCGGTCAGAATCTCGTGCCCATCTTTCACCGTTTCGGTGGCACCAACGATGAGCTGACCAGGCTTATCCGAGCCGGTGGCTACATCTCCGTCAATCCGCTCATGTTGCGGACCAAACGCGGACGGGCCTATGTGTCGCAGGTGCCCGTCGATAGGCTTTTGCTGGAAACTGACCTTCCGCGCGAGCCCGGAAGCGGTGATGCGGCGGAGGCGGTCTCTGCCGAGGTCATCGCCGCGTTGCGGGACACTGTCGCCGAAGTTGCGACTTTGCGAAGAATGGATGAAGCGGAGCTTAAAAACGCATTGGCAGAAAATGCGGAAACACTTGGAATTTAGTGCTTTGACCTGGTGATTTGCAGTTACTATCCACGTCTAGTGTATTGTTTAACAAGTCCGCAGCGCGCGGATGAAAGTTCTAAGCCCCGTTCGTCTAGCGGCCTAGGACGCCGCCCTCTCACGGCGGTAACACGGGTTCAAATCCCGTACGGGGTACAAAGATATATAGAGACAAGAGCCTTCACTCGTAATCGAGTGGAGGCTCTTGTCTTGCTGCTCACCCCTCCACCGCGGCACTGGATTTCCACAGTCCTAGTATCGAAACTATGAAACACTCAAAACTCGTTTGTATTGGTCTCGGTCACGTCGGTTCGTATGTTCTGACATATGCCATGGAATCCGGGCTGTTCGCTGAGATTGCCACTATTGACGCAGCACCAGGCGTCGCGCATGGCGAGGCTCTGGACCAATCCCAGTCCACTGGTGTTCCCGGCACGGACTATGTCAATGTGCATGCTGGCGACTACAGCGATTGTGCTGACGCAGATATGATTATCGTCGCTGCTGGTGCGTCCATTCTCCCGGACCCGGACGACCCGGATTCCCGTCCGGACCGTGCCGGATTGGCCAAGCTCAGCGGGGAGGTGGTTCGCGATGTCATGCCGGGAATCGTGAAGCATACGCGCGATGCGATCGTCCTCTTTATTACTAATCCACTCGATGCGGTGGTGCACTTGGCACATACCGAGTTCGACTACCCCGCGGAAAAGCTCTTTGGTACCGGCACCATGCTGGACTCGGCTCGACTGCGCTGGGTGGTGGCCAAGCAGCTCGGCATCGACCCGAAGTCAGTCACTGGCTACATGATGGGTGAGCACGGGCTTACGGCTGTCCCAATTTTGTCCACACTCAATGTTCAAGGTGTGAGGTGGGCAGAACTGGAAAAATGGCATGGCACGCCGCTGCCTTCACCGCAAGAAATTCAAGATGCCGTGGTCGGGGCAGCTTACGATGTTCTCAATGCCAAGGGCTGGACTAATGCCGGTGTTGCACGCTCCGCTTTGGAAATTGCCCGTGCGGTGATGCTGGATCAAAACAGCGTCCACCCGGTGTGTACACGCTTGGATGGTGAATACGGGTTGCCGGATGTCTCGCTGTCGATGCCTGCGGTGATTGGCCGAGGTGGAATCATTCGCCGTATGCCGCCACAGCTAAACAGCTGGGAGCTGGAGCGGTTGCGTGAATCTGCTCAGTACATTTTGAGCACCGTCGAGAATATGTAGAAGAAATTATGTAGATTCCACTTTTGCCGAAATAACACGGGGAAGTACTTTGCGCTCCTAAAATATTGGCATGAATTCGGCCAAGTCCACCTACGTTCCGGAGCTGACCAGCATCCGAGCCATCGGCGCGTTCGGCGTCCTGCTCACGCATGCCGCGTTTTGGACGGGCAATTACACCGGCGATTGGTGGGGGCGCCTCAACGGTCGATTCGAAATTGGCGTCACCATCTTCTTCGTGCTCAGTGCGGTTCTGCTCACAGGGCGCTGGCTCGGTTCGCCTGACGACGTCCCCGCGAACCGACCGGACTTGCGGAAGTATTTCACCAGCCGTGCGAAGAGAGTCCTGCCGGCCTACTGGATTGTGGTTACTGCGGCATTCCTCATTCATGCCGCAGATGACCCGCCACCATCGGGTGGGGGTTTGCAGGGCTGGTTGCGCACGATGTCGTTTACCCAGACGCTCCAATTCGGCTGGATTCACCCGGGCTTGCCGCAGATGTGGTCGATGGTGGTGGAAGTCGGCTTCTACTTGGTATTGCCGCTGGTGGGGCTTGGCATCTGGACGATCACAAAGGGGCGGCTGCGGCCTGGTCCAACGTTGGCCATCATTATTGGTTTTGGCCTTATTGGACCGGTCTGGACTGTGCTGTCGCATCAGGAAGGGCTGCTGCCGGTAGTGGCACGGCTGTGGCCGATGGCGTATTTCGACTGGTTCGCCATCGGAATGCTGCTGGCTTACGGGCGAAAAGTTGGCTGGCGCGTCAATTTGGCGGCCAGCTGGCTGATAGCGCTAGTCCTGTTTTTCCTATCCACAACCACCCACGTGGGGCCAGCAACCTTGGTGCCGGATGATGTCGACCAGGCGTTGTGGAAGACCACGCTGTATGGCCTGTCCGCTGGTGCATTCGTGGCCCCGATTGCGCTGGGTACGGAGGTCAGGTGGCTTCGTCATCCAGCCATGATTTGGTTGGGAGAGGTCTCATACGAGTTCTTCCTCGTCCACGTGCTGGTCATGGACTGGGTGATGACGTTGATGGGCTAGCAGACCTTCCAAGGCTCGATGTTGGCAGTGGCAATCGTCACCGCTGCCTTTGCCCTGCCGCTGTCGTGGCTGCTGCGCCGCATCACTGATGTGCTTACGCGGCGACCGGGGCCTGCGAGCCCGTGGGCTACCTACCGATCGTCGTCGTCAAGCGGTCCGAGCTCAGCAACGAGCACTTCCTGCGCGACCTTCATCGCGGACAGTGCGGCCGGTGCGCCGCAGTAGCCGGAAGCGTGGACGATGGCTTCGGTGATCTCGGTGCGGGTCAGGCCGTTGGCGAGGGCACCCTTGATGTGGCCGCGCAATTCTTCGGTGGCGCGCAGAGCGACGAGCATTCCAATGTTGAGCAGGGAGCGATCACGCTTGGCCAGTCCTTCACGGCTCCAGACGGAGCCCCAGACGGTGGCGGTGATGTGCTTCTGCAGGGTCTCTCCGTCGGAGCCGGCGTTGCGAGAGAGGGCGGCATCGACGAATTCGTCGCCCATCACCTCGCGGCGAATTTGGATGCCGGCATCATAGCGGTCAGAGGAAAAGAGTTCATCATTGGGATTGCTCATGCTTGCTAAGTATAGGACTTGCAATGCGGATAAATTCCGAAATGTCCCCACTAGCTTCACTGCCGCGACGCATAACTACGCTGAGATTGCGAGTAAAACGGGTGCGGGTGGGGACGATGACGATGCGCCCGAGCGTTACCTGATCGCGAATTGCGCCGCGGGCGATGATTGTTGGCGCTGCCAGCGCAATCATGCCAGCACGCTGTGCCGAAAGGGAACCAAATTCTCCCGCGGGTTCGGCGAGATTCCCCAGTGTATCTTCCACGACCTTTCTACTGCCGGAACCGGGTTCGCGAATAACCAGCGGGGTAGTGCGCAGTTCCGCGATGAATATCTCGGCCCGCTCAGTCCACGGATGCCCCGTCGGCACAGCGAGGACCAGCTCATCGGTGCCGATGATCCGCTCTTCGAGGTCGTGTCGACCAGCCTCGCCCTCTACCAGGCCGAAGTCCACCGCACTGTTGGCCACTAGTTGCCGCACCTCACGGGAGTTTGCCTGCACCATTGACAGTTTGACTGCGGGATGTTGCCGGTGGAACTCGGCGGCCCAGCCGGGGTAGTAGAGCTCAGCGACAGTATTGGACACCGCAAGGGTGAGGTGGCGGGGAACATCGTCGGAACGCAAGCTGGCGGCAATGCCCGAAAACCTGTGGCAGGCGGCGAGGAGGTCTGGGAGTGCGTCGATAAGCACTTGCCCGTTTTCCGTGGGAGATACGCCGTAGGGGGAGCGTTCGAAGACGGTGATTCCCAGCGCTTTTTCCGCCCGCGCGATGCGTGCGGACATGGTCTGCTGATTGATGCCTAGCTCACGCGCGGCCTTGGAGATCGAGCCTGCACGGGCGGCGGTGAGAAGTGCTTCGAGTTCGGCCACAGCGGAGGGGTACATGCATTTATGGTACCCCTCACAGAGTTTGGTGATAGCTGTAGCTGTGGCAAGAACAAATACGGTATGAGCATGACCAACTCTTCTCGCCGTGATGTGCTGGCACCCGCCGGGCCCGCGTGGGCAGGATCTCTGATGGGTACGTCCATCTTCGCCACACTTGCGCACATCCATGAGGTGCCGGTGATTCCGGAGCTTCTTCTAGTCATGGCGGTGGGCATTCTCGGCTTTATGGTGGTCGGCTGGCTGCGCCTTCGAAACCCGCCTTTCCACTCGAAGCTGATGGCGCCGTGGGGCATGCTCTCGATGGGCATCATGGCTCTCGGTAGTGCTGCGACTGCGCTAGCTAGTAACTCATCGTGGCAGCTGATGTCCTGGTGGATCGGTGCGCCGCTGGCAATCTACGTCAGCCTTCGCCAACTGCGAGGATTCGAAGGCGAACCAACTTTTCAGTGGGGCCTCGCGCTAGTCGCCCCGATGGTGGCGGCGACAAGTGGCGCACAGCTGAGCGTTGACTACGGCACGTTCTATCACGTCTGCGCACAAATACTCTTTTGGATGGCGCTGATTACGGTTCTGCCGGTTTTCGTACGCTGCTACGTCGCGCTGTTCTCTGGCGCCATGCGCATCCCCGATTCCATCGCCGGTACTGCCTGGATTCCGCTCGGGCTGGTCGGTCAGTCCACGGCCGCTGCGCAGCTGCTTTTCAACCGAACCTCCGCTGTCGCTTACGGCACCGCTGTGCTCATTGTCGGTGTCTTCCTCGCCGCCATCGCTTTACGACGATTCACCCGCGCCGTAATCAGTTGGGCCGGATACAGCCCTGGTTGGTGGGGTGCAACCTTCCCCGTGGGCACTCTGAGTCTTGGTACGCACAGCCTGGGTGACATTACCGGCGTGCAGTGGCTATACGTGGCCAGCGCTGGGCTGCTGTGTTTGCTGGCTGTGCACTGGTGCGCGTGCGTGGCTCGATTTGTTTGGTGGGCGCGGAGCTAGCTAGTCAAGCTCGACCCGCACCCGCCCGTTGCGGTTCTGGTCTTCTCGTGGCGCAATACCCAGCGCGGCGGCGGGGAACAGAGCCGTGACGGCAAACAGCGCGGGGAAGCCCGCAGCGGCCACAATCGCACCCGAAACCGGAGGCGTTGCAGCGTAGATAATGTTCTGGAACGTGTTCTGCGTACCCATAGCGCGTCCGGACCAGAAGGGGCCTGCGTATTCAGCAACTGCGGTGAAGGCGAGTCCATTCGGGCTGACCACAGCAACGGCCAGTGCGCAGACCAGCAAAGTTCCAAGCGTGCGCCAATCAGCCCAGCTGGCAATCATCATTGCGACAGCCAAAACAAAGGTCGCACCCGAGACCCAGCGGTAGGGACGGATGCGAGATCGCACTCGGTCAGAGACCACACCCATCAGTGCTCGCGATCCGGCACCGAGCAGCTGCGAGACCATCACAATTGTGCCCGCCGTGCCATCGGAGTACCCCACAGACAGCAACCACACCAGAATGTAGGCACCCATCATCGACTGCGGCCAGGACAGCAGCGCCGAGGCGATGTGGATGCGCACGAGGTACTTGCCGTCCCGGTAGGGGCTGGCCGTGACGGTGGGGTTCGAGGCATCAGGGCGAGGGGGATTCTTCACGCCTATCAGTACAAGCAACGCCAGCACGGCGCACAGGATTGCGGGCATCGCGAGTGCGACTCCGATGCTGTAATTCTGCGCGAGAGGGTGCAGGGTTACCGCTGATAGTGCAGCGCCGAGGGGCTGAGCCATTTGGCGAATGCCCATCGCAGTGCCGCGCTGATGCGGTGGGTACCAGCCCGACACCACGCGGCCGGATGCCGAATTCACGCTCGCCGCCGCACACCCGGCGAGAAAGAGCGTGGCCCCGAGCAGAGCCGGGCTTGACGACGAAGCTAGCGCCGCAAGCCCCGTCGTTAAGGCAGTAGAGGTCAGGCCGGCGAACAGAGCTGCGCGTTCGCCATAGCGGTCGACAAACCAGCCCCAGGCGATGAGCGTGAAGACAATACCGGCCGCCGGCATTGCTGCGACGAGGCCGGCGGCGGAGAGGCTTAAGCCGTTTTCCTGTAGGGATGGGATGAGAAAAGGCACACCCATGTGAACGACGGACGAACCGACCGCCGCGAACATGGACAGAAGAAGGACAAGGTGACGGTAAGCGGGCATTACAGTCGGGAGCTCATCTCTTCAGCGGCGCCGAGAACCTTTGCGCCCCAGCATTCGTAGGGCGACGGAGTCATGCGCTCCACGGGGCCGGAGACGGATAGGACTGCAATCATGCGCTGGTTGCTGTCGAAAACCGGGGCGGAGACGGAGGCAAGTGCGGGGTCGCGCTCACCCATGGACTCGGACCAGCCGAGACGTCGGCAGTCGTCGAGGTCCTGTTGGTTGAAGTCGGCGTCGGGAAGCATTCGCTCAGCGAGGTTGGCCGGGCCAAAGGCCAGGAGAACACGTGCGGCGGAGCCGGCGGTTAGCGGCATGCGAGAGCCAACTGGCACGGTGTTGCGCAGTCCGGTGGCGGGCTCCATGGAGGCAATACAGGTGCGGGTATCGCCGGTGAGACGGTAGAGCTGCACGGACTCTCCGGTTACCTCTACTAGCTTCGGCAGGATGTGCGCTGCGGCGTCGGCAAGCAGGTCGGTTGTGACAGGCGTGATCTCGGTGAGGCCGGGGCCCGTCGTCCAGCGGCCGTCCGGAGTGCGGGTGACAAGGCGGTGTACTTCCAACGCCGTGGCCAGCCGATGGGCGGTGGCGCGGGGCAGGCCGGTGTCGTCACAGAGCTCGGCGAGGGTGCGTGGAGTTTCTGCAACAGACTTGAGAATGAGTACCGAACGGTCGAGAACCTTAATGCCACTTAGAGCTGGCGTCTCGGATGTGCTAATCTGTCCCATGCCATGATATTAACATCTCATTCCTTGAGATAAAAGAGATATATCCGGAAGGCGGCTCACCCACTATGCGCACCACGGACACCAGCCCGAAGACTCTGGCCGAGAAAGTCTGGCATGACCACGTAGTCAAGCAAGGCGACAACGGCGAACCAGATCTGATTTATATCGATCTGCACCTCGTCCACGAGGTTACCTCGCCGCAGGCTTTTGATGGCCTCCGTCTGGCAGGGCGCAAGGTACGCCGCCCGGATTTGACCATCGCAACCGAGGACCACAACGTTCCGACCACTGTCGCCGGCGGCAAAATCAATCTGATTGAGGAGCCGACCTCTCGTACCCAGATTGCCACACTGCGCAAGAACGCCGAGGAGTTCGGTATCCGCCTGCATCCGATGGGCGACCGCGAACAGGGTATCGTGCACGTCGTCGGCCCACAGCTGGGCCTGACTCAGCCGGGCACCACCGTCGTCTGTGGTGACTCGCATACCGCAACCCACGGTGCTTTCGGTGCTATGGCCTTCGGTATCGGTACCTCGGAGGTTGAGCACGTTCTGGCTACCCAGACCCTGCCGCTGAAGCCTTTCAAGACCATGGCGGTCAACGTCACCGGCGAACTGCAGGATGGTGTTACCGCCAAGGATTTGATTCTGGCGATTATCGCCAAGATTGGCACCGGCGGTGGTCAGGGCCACGTTATTGAGTACCGCGGCGAGGCCATCGAGAAGCTGTCGATGGAAGCCCGCATGACCATTTGCAACATGTCCATCGAAGCCGGTGCCCGTGCCGGCATGATTGCTCCGGACGAGACCACCTTCGAATACCTGAAGGACCGCCCGCACGCGCCGCAGGGCGAGCAGTGGGACGAGGCAGTCGAATACTGGAAGTCCCTGGTTACTGACGAGGACGCGAAGTTCGACAAGGTCGTTGAAATCGACGGTTCCGCGCTGACTCCATTCGTTACCTGGGGTACTAACCCTGGCCAGGGCGTGCCGCTGGGGGAGACCGTGCCAGATCCGGAGTTCATCGCTGAGGACTCCGACCGCATCGCGGCCGAACGCGCACTGGAGTACATGGATCTGAAGCCGGGCACCCCGATGCGCGACGTCAAGGTCGACGTGGTCTTCGTAGGTTCCTGCACCAACGGCCGCATCGAGGACATGCGCGCCGTCGCCGACGTGCTGAAGGACCGCAAGGTTGCCGACGGCGTCCAGATGCTCATCGTGCCGGGCTCCGCAAAGGTCCGTGCGCAGGCTGAGGAAGAGGGACTGGGCAAGATCTTCGAAGAGGCAGGCGCCGAATGGCGTATGCCGGGCTGCTCCATGTGCCTGGGCATGAACCCGGATCAGCTGACCCCGGGCCAGCGTTGCGCTTCGACCTCCAACCGCAACTTCGAGGGCCGTCAGGGCAAGGGTGGTCGTACCCACCTGGTCAGCCCGGCTGTCGCCGCAGCCACTGCCGTCGCCGGTCACTTCGCAGCACCGGCTGATCTCTAACTGACTCTCACTGCCGATCTTTGTACAACAGACCCAAGCAGAACTTCTAAGGACCTTTCACTATGGAAAAGTTTGATACTCACACCGGCGTCGGCGTTCCCCTGCAGCGATCCAACGTCGACACTGACCAGATCATCCCGGCTGTCTACCTAAAGCGCGTCACCCGCACCGGATTCGAGGATGGCCTGTTCAGCAACTGGCGCAACAACGAGTCCGACTTCGTGCTCAACCGTCCGGAATACGCAAAGGGCTCCGTCCTCGTAGCAGGGCCGGACTTCGGTACCGGTTCTTCCCGCGAGCACGCCGTGTGGGCCCTGATGGACTACGGTTTCCGCGTCGTCATCTCCTCCCGCTTCGCCGATATCTTCCGTGGCAATGCCGGCAAGGCGGGGCTGCTCGCCGCACAGATGCAGCAGTCCGATGTCGAGCTGCTGTGGAAGCTGCTGGAGGCTAACCCTGGCATGGAGCTCACCGTCAACCTGGAGACCCGCACCGTCGAGGCCGGTGAGCAGGTCTTCCCGTTCGAGGTCGACGACTACACCCGCTGGCGTCTGATGGAAGGGCTTGACGACGTCTCCCTGACCCTGCGCAACGAAGCGGACATTGTGGCCTACGAGGAGAGTCGTCCGGCCCACAAGCCTAAGACGCTGTAGGTCAAAATCCTCACAAACTACTTCACCGGCAGCGCCGAGGCGTAGTAATCAGCCGTGGTCATCACACCGTCGTTGAAGCCCAGCACCCAGGCAGAGCCCTTCTTGCACAGGATTTCCTCGTCGAAGGGCAAGGTGCCCTCAGCGGACCAGGCGGCAAGCAGGTCTGGGATGGTGATGCCCTGAGAGCAGATGACGCTGACTCCGCCTAGCGCGACAATGTCTTCGAATGCCTTCTTGGACTCAACCTGGTTGGCAATCCAGTGCTCGTCGCCAAGCCGTTCGTCGACTGTGACCTGCATTCCCAGCTCTGCGGCGAGTGGCGCGACGGTGTCCTGGCAACGCACGGGCTCGGCGGAGTAGATCCGCTCGGGGCGGAAGCCTTCCAGGGCAGAGACGAGCAGTTCCGCTTGACGACGTCCCTTCTTATCCAGTGGCCGCAGTGCATCATTGCCGTTCCAGTTGGTGCGACGGTGCGCACGCCCATGGCGAACCAGAATGAGACGGGTGTCCGGTTCCTTGTTCATGCGCTTGCGGGCCTTGACCAGCACGTCGCGGTCGAGGTCGTAGGACAGCAGCTCCTCGGCTTCGTCCCAGGAGACCCAACGAAGCTCGTTGACCTCGGAGTTCTGTTCGAATTCGCCGTCTAGAACCTCAGCGGTCCAGTACCAGACCAGCTTCGTTCGTCCGGCGACAGGGTAAGAGACGTTGCCGACGAGCTTGCCCAGACGGACGCGGTAGCCGGTCTCTTCCCAGATTTCGCGGACGGCGGTGGCAATGAGGTTCTCGCCGGCGTCGAGCTTGCCTTTCGGCAGCGACCAGTCGTCGTAGGAGGGACGGTGAATCACGCAGATTTCAGGGTTGTGGACATCGCCGCGCCATAGAACCGCGCCGGCCGCGAAGGTCGGCTTGGTGACATCCTGACCTGGCTTCGTTGGAATCTGGCGCAGGCGACCGGTCACGGAGGTATCGCCCTTGAGGTCCTTGTCCTCTTCGTGCATCATCGTGAATTCCCTTTCAATCCTTTGTCGCCGACCTAGTTTAGTATCGCAGTGTGAGAACGTCTCGCTAGACTTGTTGGAGATTAGAGACTAACGGAGGAAGGTCGCGGCGATGGTGCAGGTTTCAGTGATGGGTGCGGGCTCGTGGGGCACGACGCTCGCCAAGGTTTTTGCTGATGCGGGCAATCCTGTACGGCTGTGGTCGCGACGTGCGGAGCAGGCACAGCGTATTCAGATCAGCCGCGAAAACCACGACTACCTGCCTGGTCTGGGGCTGCCGCGCAACATCGAAGCCACCTCGGATGCAGAGGCCGCGCTGAAGGGCGCGGATGTGGTGGTGCTGGGCGTGCCCTCGCAGACTTTGCGTGACAACCTCAAGGTCTGGAAGGACTTCATCGGGCCGGAGACGATTCTGCTCAGCCTTGCTAAGGGTGTGGAGCGCGAGACACATCTGCGCATGAGTGAGGTCATTGCGGAGGTCACAGACCTGCCAGCAGAGCGTATTGCGGTGCTGTCCGGCCCGAACCTCGCCCGCGAGGTTGCGATGGAGCAGCCAGCGGCAACGGTGATTGCTTGCGCCGATGAGAACAACGCCAAGATGATTCAGGCGGCAGTTGCCACTAATTACTTCCGCCCGTACACCAACACCGATGTGATCGGCTGCGAAATCGGCGGTGCCTGCAAGAACGTCATTGCGTTGGCCTGCGGTATGGCCGCTGGTCAAGGATTGGGTGAGAACACGCTGGCAACCATTATCACCCGTGGCTTGGCGGAAATCACGCGTCTGGGCGACGCGGTTGGTGCAGAAGATAAGACTTTCGCGGGATTGGCGGGCCTCGGTGACCTGGTGGCCACTTGTTCCTCGCCGCTGTCGCGTAACCGCACCTTCGGTGACCGTCTCGGTCGCGGTGACACGATGGAGCAGGCGCAGCACGCTACGCGCGGTCAGGTGGCTGAGGGTGTGATTTCTTCAATCTCGGTCCGTGACCTCGCTCGTCGCAATGGCGTGGAAATGCCAATTACTGAGGCCGTTTACGCCGTCTGCCACGAAGGCGCGAAGGTCGATGAGACAATTCGCAAGCTGATGGGGCGAAGCCGCAAGTCGGAGTAACCACTTCAACGAGGTCGGGGCTAAACTAAGTCACCATGACTTCGTCGAATAGCTCGTCTGCAGATCGCATTTCCGTCGCCGTCATCTACGGTGGCGCAAGCCCTGAGCACAGCGTCTCCTGTGTCTCGGCCGGCGCAATTATGGATCACCTGGATGAGGACCGCTTCCGAGTGGTTCCCATTGGTATTACCAAGGATGGTGTCTGGACCGTCGGGACGCGTGAGACGGATACGCTGCGCACGCAGGGGCGTACGATGCCTGAGGTCATCCCGGGCGAGGAGGTTGCGCTGAGCACCTCGCCGTCACGCCGCGGTGAATTCCGCTTCGTCACCGGTGATCGCGCCGGCGAGGTTTTCGACACCGTCGACGTTATCTTCCCGGTCCTCCACGGTCCGCACGGCGAGGACGGCACGATTCAGGGGCTCTTTGAGCTTTCCGGCATTGCTTATGTCGGCCCGGGCGTGCTCGCTTCCGCGGCGGGTATGGATAAGGAACGCACGAAGAATCTCCTGCAGGCAGCGGGGCTTCCTATCGGCAAGCAGGTCGTTTTGCACGCTGGCGAGTCGCTTTCCGACGAGGACAAGGAGACCCTTGGCCTGCCGGTGTTCGTCAAACCTGCCCGTGGCGGATCGTCGATTGGTATCTCCCGCGTCGATGATTGGGCGAATCTGGATGCGGCGGTAGAGCTGGCCCGCGAGCATGACTGGAAGGTCATCGTAGAGGCCGGCGTAGACGGTGCCGAGGTGGAGATTGGCGTGTTGCAGCGCGCTGACGGCAGCCTGCAGGTATCAGTTCCGTCCTTGCTTCGCGGCACGGAGGACTCCGACGAGGGCTTCTACGGTTTTGAAACCAAGTACTTGGATGACATCGTTTCGGCGCAGATTCCGGCAGAGCTGCCAGAGGATGTTTTGAAGGCGCTGGACACGGATGCCCGTCGGGCGTTCCGGGCACTGGGCTCTGATGGGCTGACTCGCGTGGACTTCTTTGTCACGGATAATGGCCCGATTATCAATGAGGTCAACACCATGCCGGGCTTTACCCCGATTTCGATGTACCCGCAGATGTTTGCGGCTTCAGGTGTTGCCTACGAGGAGCTGCTCAGCGCCCTGGTTGAGCGGGCGCTGGTAGCTCGTCGATAGAATCTGGTTCTTACTTTTCTTCGCTCGGCGAGATGTTCTCCAGATTGTCAGCGATGACCGAGGAGAGCACCGGCATCAGTGAGCTGGCCTCCGACATCGGCATTTCAACGGCGACGAAGCGCTCCCGGCCCATGGCGTACCAGGTGGCCGAGGTACCGGAGGAAAGCGATGGCTCGTTGAACCAGACAATGTCGCCAACCTGCGTCAGCTGCTGCGTGGTAGTGCTGTAGCCAGCCGGCTCGTCGACTCCGCAGCGCAGCACCACTGGATCGGCTGGGGTTCCGCCCCAAATGACCATGTCCTTCGGCATGTCAGCCGGCATTTCCTCTGCGCTCAGACGGTGACGGTTGCCAAGCTCGCGGGGGAGGGCAGCCTCCAAGCCGCTGCAGCGCTTATCAGCTTCCGGAGCTGCCAGTTCTACCAGTGGGACGCCGCCGCGCTCCGGCTTGTTCTTGTACTCGGAGTCCGGGCGCAGCGCCTCGGCGAGGTCACTCAGGGCATCCTCCGCCTCTGCATTTCCTTCGGCGGTAATCGCAACAACCGGTTCGCGCCCGACGGTGAACCAAGTCGCCAAAGACTCGTCGGTACTGTCGACCACGCGCAGCCACGAAATGCCCTTGACCTCTTCGGTCTTAGCCAGTTCGTTGTACTGGCTAGGTACGTTCGCGCCACAGCGCAGCGTGATGCGGTCTTGTTCCAAGTTTCGGTACACAGCGGCGCCTTCTGGAGCCGGCTCTGCAATGTCGGCGCGAACCAGACCTGCGGCGCGATCTGGCAGTCGGTCGAGCAGTTCCGCACACTCGGGCGAGTCATTGGCGGGAAGCTCCGGATTGGAAATCGCGACTGGCTTTGTCGCCTGATTATCCTGGTAAATCTTTGCGGCAAAAATAATGCCGAGGATAGCGATAATGGCGATAGCGAGTGCGATGCCCGCGCGTGTCCGGCTACCCTTGGACTGAACTGTTTCTCCCGATGGGGGTGCGTCTACCATGGGCCTGATTCTACGTTGTCCGGTACCAACTCCAATTGGTTGGGGGCAATACCGAGACGGGTTCCGCTATTAACGGTTAACCATCGACTATTAGGAATGTGACTCGACACTGTGACTGAATTGACCATTGGCGATATTGGCGAGTTTGGGGTCATTGAGGCCATCCGGGCTATCGCCCCGTCGGCACGCAATGGCGACGATGCCGCCGTCTTGACGCAGACAACCCCCAACGCCCGTTTTGTCACTTCCACCGACATGCTGGTGGAAGGGCGCCACTTCCGCCTGGACTGGTCGACACCTCAGCAAGTTGGAGCTAAGGCCGCAGTACAGAATTTCGCCGATATCGAATCGATGGGTGCGCGTCCAACGGCCATGCTTTTCGCCATCTCAGCACCGTTGCATACTCCGGTGAGTGTGGTCACCGGTATCGCCGAGGGATTGTGGCAGGAAGGCAAGCAATGTCCGGCGGAACTCGTCGGTGGTGACATGGTCAGCGGAGATTCTCTGGTGATTTCCATCAGTGCGATGGGCGAACTCGGTGGGCTTGGGCGGCCGCTGCTGCGCTCAGCAGCACGCGCGGGGGATACGGTGATTGCGTCGGGACGCATCGGCTACTCTGCTGCGGGCCTTGCGCTGCTGCAGCACTGCGGAAGCCCGGCAAAAATTCCAAGCGAGTTTGCGCAGCTGGTGGCCGCACACTGTACGCCCGAATTTGAATATCGCAGGGGTGCTACGGCGCGAGCCACAGGTGTGCGTTCACTGACGGACAATTCCGATGGACTGGTCGTGGATCTCCGCGCTATTGCGCAGGCCTCCAGGGTTACTTTGGAAGTTGACAGCAGTGCCATTGCGCCCGATGAGTTGCAGATTGCCGCTGGTGAATACCTGGGCATCGACCCGTGGGAGTGGGTGCTCACCGGCGGGGAGGACCACACACTGATCGGTTCGACGCCGGGGGAGCCTCCGACGGGGTTCCGCGCTATCGGCACGGTGTCGAAGGAAAAGTTCGATTCGGTGCTTATCGACGGCCAACCTCCTGCCCGCGATGCCGGTTGGGTTTCCTTTTAAGAGTTCGAAGAGGTTTTGAGAAGAAAGGCTGCATGACATGGATCCGTTGCCGGTCGAAGAAGGGTGGCAGAAGGCGCTGGAGCCAGTGGCCGATGACATCCACCGGATGGGGCAGTTCCTGCGCGAGGAGAACGCGGCCGGCTACGGTTACCTGCCCGCGGGCACCGATGTGCTGCGCGCCTTTACTTATCCATTCGATGAGGTCAAGGTGCTCATTATCGGTCAGGACCCGTACCCGACCCCGGGGCATGCGATGGGGCTTAGCTTCTCGGTCCAGCCGGATGTGAAGCCGGTACCGCGGTCGTTGGCGAATATTTTTAAGGAGTATTCCTCCGACCTGGGGCTCCCGACTCCCTCCAACGGTGACCTCACTCCGTGGAGTAGGCAGGGCGTAGCTCTGTTCAACCGTGTGTTGACCGTACGTCCGGGTGCTGCTGCCTCGCACCGCGGTAAGGGCTGGGAGGCAATCACGGAGCATGCCATCAAAGCATTGGTCGCCCGTGATCAGCCTCTCGTGGCCATTCTGTGGGGACGCGACGCGCAGAGTTTGCAGCGTTGGCTCCCCGGCGTGGACTGCATCTGTTCGCCGCACCCGTCACCGCTGTCGGCATCCCGTGGGTTCTTTGGGTCGCGTCCGTTCAGCCGGGCCAATGAGTCGCTGATTCGTCAGGGAGCTACCCCTATCGACTGGACGCTAGAATAGGAATTCATGTCTTTGCAGATTGGTTCTGCCGCCATCGTCGGCTGGGTTGCCCGGGGGATTGACGCGCTTCAATCCCGCCGCGATGAGATCAACAGTCTCAATGTCTTCCCAGTACCGGATTCCGATACCGGGTCGAATATGCTCGCGACGTTGAGTTCGGCCTATGAGGAAGCGCAAAAGGCTGACGCTTCCGATGTTCGCGCAGTCACCGCGGCCCTAGCTGCCGGTGCAGTGCGCGGTGCCCGCGGTAATTCGGGCACTGTGCTCTCGCAGGTTTTTCGCGCGGTGGCTGAGGCTGCCTCCGGTAGTGGCATTGGCGTTGAGTCGGTACAACACTCGCTAAAGCTAGCTGTGCAACATGTTTCCCAAGCGATTGCCAATCCGGTGGAGGGCACGATTCTGACAGTCCTGCGGCACGCCGCGATTGCCGCGGAGGAATTTGAGGGCGACTCGATTGAGGAGCTCGCCGACACGATCGCGGATGCCGCTCGCGATGCGCTGGCGAAAACCCCCAGCCAGCTCCCGGCACTGCAGCAGGCGGGCGTGGTCGACGCCGGCGGCGCGGGGTTGGTCATTCTGCTCGACGCGCTTGCCGACGAAGTCAGCGGCCGCGCAGCCGCACCGGTCGATTTGCATGTCGACGCGCCACACGTAGCCACCGTTGAGATGGAGGTCATGTACCTGATTTCCTTGGCGGATACCCAGGCGGTGGAAGCGCTGCGAGAGCGGTTGAACCCGCTGGGCAATTCGCTCATCATCGCAGGTGATGCTGGTAATGCGGAGACCGCGCAGTACATGGTGCACATCCACACAGTGGAGCCGGGCGCGGTTATCGAGGCAGCACTTGACTTCGGTCGTCCGGAACGCATCCGTATCGAGGTGCTCGATGAGCCGGAGACAACACCTGAGTCCACTCGCATCCTCATTGCGGTAGTGCCGGACGGTCCGCTGAATGATCTCATCACCTCCTCTGGGGCGATTGCTATCAGCCCGACCCCCGCTCCGACTCCCACATCCACTCCCACAGATCGAGCAGCCATCGCCGACCAGGAGTTCGCTGACAATGTGGTCACCAAGGCACTGACTGCCATGAGGGGCGCGGACGAGGTTATCCTGCTGCCAAATGGGCTGGTCAGCGACCAGGAATTGGCGGATATCGAATTCGCTGCTGCCGCGGCTAATCCGACGCTCGCGGTAGTGTCCACAGTCTCCATTCCGGCTGGCCTTGCTGCCTTGGCCGTGCATTCGGCTGAGCTGCCGCTGGCGGTTGCTGCGTATGCGATGGGAGAGGCTGCCAATGGCACGCGAACGGCTGTAGTCGCTGCGGACGTCGATAAGCCCCTGACTGACGCGCTCACAGAGACCATCTCAGACCTGTTGGCTGGCGGCGGGGAACTAGTGACTCTGCTGCTCGGGCGCGGAGCTGAGGGCGTGGACATAGCGCAAGTGCGGGCGCGGCTGGACAAGCCTGTGGAGGTCGTAGCCTATGATGCGACCGGCATCGATGAGCTGGTGCAGGTAGGAATCGAGTAGCGCGATGCTCGGATGGCTCGGCTCGGATTATGCGCGCACGCCCCTGAATATCGTGGTGGGGCCAAAGATTGCAAAGAAGCTGCATACGGCTTTTGGTATGGAGACCGTCTCGGATGCGCTGACGAATTTCCCGAAGCGCTACGTGGCGCAGGGTAAGAGCTTAGATGTGTCATTTTCCGACATTGGCGACACCATCACCACAGTCGTGGAGGTGCACAGCATTTCGCCAGCGCCCGCCTTCGCCGACCGACGCAAGCCACTGAAAATCTATGTCAGCGACGGCGTGCGCATTCTTCCGGCCGCGATTTTCGGTGCCGAATGGCTGCGCAATATGCTGCACCCCGGTGTGCGTCTACTCATTGTTGGCACGCTCAGCGAGTTCCGCAATGAGCTACAGCTGAAAAATGTTGATTGCATGGTGCTCAAAGCCGACGGTTCGGTAGGCGCAGCCACTGGCAAGCTGGCCACGCTGACGAAGACAGCCAAGGGGATTGCGGAGATGCAGCGGTTGCTCACGCGTCCTTACTTGCCCATTTACCGTGGCCGCAAAGGAGTAGCGGGTATTCACCTGGCTCTGTACATGCAGCGCATCCTCGAATGGTTGCCGCTGCAGCCAGACCCGTTGCCCGCCGCACCGGAGGGACTTACCGATTTCGATTCCGCGCTGCGTGGCGCACACTTTCCCTCCATCGCGGGCCCCGACATCGCGCTTGCCCGACTGAAGTACGACGAAGCGCTTGAGCTCCAGCTCGCCGTTGGTGCACGCAAGCGTACTCAAGCGAGCCTCACCGCGCCGGCCTGCATGGAAGTCGCCGGGGGACTTCGCGACGAGCTACGCCGGGGGTTGCCGTTTTCGCTTACCGACGGTCAGGTCGCGGTCGCAGCCGATATTGCGCACGATATGGCGAGGCCTAACCCAATGAACCGCCTGCTAGCAGGTGAAGTTGGCTCGGGTAAAACCGTGGTGGCCCTGCTGGGAATGCTGCAAGCAGTCGATGCCAGCAGGCAGTGCGCGATGCTGGCGCCGACGGAAGTCCTGGCCCAACAGCACTACCGATCGCTGACAGCGATGCTGGAGCAAGCCGGAGTAGCAGTGACTGTACGACTGTTGACGGGATCGATGTCGACGAAGGAGCGCCGGGCAACCCTGTTGGAGGCAGTCAACGGGGAGGCTGACATTGTCGTCGGCACGCATGCCCTGCTCAGTGAGGGCGTGGAGTTCTTCGATCTCGGGCTGGTGGTCGTCGATGAGCAGCACCGCTTT
Organism: Corynebacterium sp. MSK019; assembly: GCF_030232425.1. Lineage (NCBI taxonomy): Bacteria > Bacillati > Actinomycetota > Actinomycetes > Mycobacteriales > Corynebacteriaceae > Corynebacterium > Corynebacterium sp. MSK019. Next base: position 155,694 of record NZ_JASPJT010000002.1, read on the forward strand.
GGTGTGCGCCAGCGCGATCAGCTGCGAAGTAGGGGACGGGGTGGAATGACACCGCATCTGTTGGTGATGTCGGCAACCCCGATTCCGCGCACGGTAGCGATGACCATTTTTGGCGACCTCGCAGTTTCGCAGTTGACGGAATTGCCACGGGGACGTCAGGAAATCCAATCCTTTGTCGTACCGACGCTGGAAAAGCCGCGCTGGGAGGCACGAACCTGGGAGCGGATTGGGGAAGAAGTGGCCAAGGGCAACCGCGCCTTCATTGTCTGTCCCCGCATTACCCGCGACGAGGAACAGTTCCTCGACGAGTCCGTGGAGGCGGTGTTCGACCGAGCGAGGAAGAAACTGCCCGGTGTACGTATCAGTCAGTTGCACGGCAATATGGCACCGGAGGACAAAGACCGCGTGATGCAGGCCTTTGCCACAGGACAGCTGGATGTGCTGGTGGCCACCACAGTTATCGAAGTCGGCGTGGATGTACCAGAGGCCACGATCATGATGATTCGCCGCGCCGAGAGCTACGGCATCTCGCAGATCCACCAGCTGCGCGGTCGTGTCGGCCGTGGTGACCGTGGTGGACTGTGCTTCCTGTGTACACACACGCATTCACAGACACCAGAGCGCACCCGGCTAGATCGCATTGCCGCCACCACCGACGGCATTCAACTGGCGGAGTTGGACCTGGCCACGCGTAGTTTCGGCGATCTGCTCGGCGATGACCAATCGGGACTGGCAACAGGCCTCGGCCTGGTGGACCTCACCACCGACGGCGAGATCATCGAGCGCACCCGACACGATGCCACGGCTCTCCTCGACAGTGATGAAAGGCTTGTGGGAGAGCTTATCTCCGATATCGATGAAGAGCAGTCGAACTACTTGGACCGCTCCTAGTAAGACCAAAGTAGACTGTTGGGCATGGTAAATGTCTGTGCACCTTTTGCAGGAGTAGTCCGCTGGGAGGTCGCCGAGAAAGACTCGGTGACGACCGGTCAGGTTATTGCGGTCGTGGAGGCCGTCAAGCTAGAAGCGCCGGTTTTAGCGCCCTGCCCGGGCACGGTCGCGGAGGTGGCGGCAGATCAATTTGTGGATGTCGAAGGCGGTCAGCTGCTGGCACGAATCACGCCAGCAACTCACAGCGCCACGGCACAGCACAACGGCAACGAGAACACATCGCACGAAGGGAAGTAGATGACCCGCATTATTGCAGGTGAGGCACGCGGTCGTAGGATAGTCGCGCCTAAGGGAGAGACCACTCGGCCAACTAGTGACCGCGCGAAGGAAGCCATCTTTTCTTCCTGGTCCACACGCTTTGGGCTAGAGGGAACTCGCGTTCTCGACCTGTTTGCTGGCTCGGGTGCGCTCGGTTTGGAAGCGGCTTCTCGCGGCGCGCGTTCCGTCGTGTTGGTGGAAAACAATCCGAACGCCATTGCCGCTATTGAAAAGAACATCCGCACCGTGGGGCATCCTGATGTGGCCGTGTCTCCGATGAAAGTGTCGTCGTACCTTGCGGGCGCGCCGGGCGAGCCTTTTGACCGCGTTATTGCGGATCCGCCCTATGAGCTGGCGGGGGAGGCCGTTACAGAGATGCTGGAGGCGCTGCGCAGTTTCCTCGCGCCGGGCGCGGTCGTGACTGTGGAGCGTCACCGCGATGACGAGGAGACGCAGTGGCCCGAGGGCTACGAACAGCTCCAGCAGAAGCTGAAGCGTCGCATTCACGGTTTGGCGCGCTTCGACACCGCTATCTACAACGCTTAACGTTCTTCTTTACGCTTTACGACGGCCAAAGGTGGTTTGACCTCTATGACTCACGCATGCTGCCCCGGTTCCTACGATCCCATGACCTCTGGTCACCTCGATGTGATTGAGCGTGCCGCGCGCCAATTCGATCAATTGACCGTGTTGGTTACCCACAACCCGAATAAGCAGGGCATGTTCAACGTCGAAGAGCGCATGGACCTCATTCGGCAGTGCACGCAGCACTTGGACAATGTGCAGGTGGACTCCTGGTCGAAGCTGTTGGTTGACTACACGTCCGCGCAGGGTATTACCTGCCTGGTCAAGGGGCTGCGCTCGGCGGCGGACTACGAGTACGAGGCTCCCATGGCGCAGATGAATCGGCGCATGACGGGCATTGAGACTCTCTTTGTGGAGGCTGATCCGAAGTACGGTCATGTGTCGTCGACACTGATGAAGGAAGTTGTTCGCTACGGCGGTTCGGTGGAAGGGCTAGTTCCCGAGCCTGTCTTGCACGCCCTGCAGCGCCGACTGAAGTAGCATGTAAGTCATGTTTCGCGTCTTCGAATCTCTTGATGAACTGGTCCAGATCCTAGAAGAGGCACACGGCGTGCCACTGTCGGCCAATTGTATGGTTCCGCGTCAGCGTGTTCTCGAGTTGCTCGATGAGCTGAGGGATGCTTTCCCGGCTGAGCTCGATGACGCGCAGGACGTCTTGGATCAGCGGGATGAGATTATCAACGATGCTGAAGCCCGGGCGAACAACACCATTTCGACTGCGGATGAAGAAGCCCATCGCATTGTCGACGAGGCCGAGGCCCGCGCTAACCACACCGTCGAGGATGCCAATGCCCACGCAGCTGGCACCGTCGCGGCCGCTGAGGACGACGCCCGTCGCCTCCGCGAGGATGCTCAGCACGAGTATGACAGCATTGTGGATCGTGCTTCTGCCGAGTCCGATCGCCTGATTCACGCTGGTAACGAATCCTACGAGCGTTCCGTTGCGGAAGGCCGTGAAGAGCAGGCTCGCCTGGTCGCTGAGTCGACGGTCGTCCGCGAAGCCAATGACGAGGCGAATCGTCTGCTTTCCGACGCACACGCGGATTCCTCTCGCCTCCGTGAAGAGTGTGACCGCTACGTTGATTCCAAGCTCGCTGAGTTTGAACAGACTCTCCAGGAGACCCTGCGTAATGTCGGTCGCAATCGCTCGGTACTGCGTTCGGGAGCCGGTGCCGTCGGCGGTGGTGCAGGGGCACAGAGCGCGCCGTCTTCCTTCTCCGAGGGGCAGGAACGCCGCCGGTACGAGCGTTAGCGCATCTTCGGGGTAGACTGAGGTCTATCATGACTGACTCATCCCCATTTGTTCTGGACGTTTCGACATGTCTGCAGGGTGGCATGCCCGAGCAGTTCCGCAAGGTAGGCGATAGCCCTGTCCGCGTTGGTGTCGAGATGATTGGCATCGCCGCTGGCGAGGAGGTTGTCGTTGACGGCATTGTCACGAACCTCGGCAGCGGTGTCATGGTTGACGCGACTGTGACTGCCAAGGCCACCGGCGAGTGTGTCCGCTGCCTAGCCCCGCTGAATCCGGAGCTCAGCTTGCACATTTCGGCTGTCTTTTCCAACAACGAGGACTTCATCACCGGCGACGATGCCGAGGAAGAAGACCTCGAGGACGAAGTTGGCCAGATCGTCGACAATACGGTGGATATCACTCAAGCCGTCATCGATGAGGCGGGCTTGAATCTGCCCTTCAATCCGACCTGTCTGGTTTTCGATTCCAGCTGTGCTGAATCGGATTCGGAAGTGCCGGAGCCAGACGGCATCTCGGGTGAAGAGGAACGTATTGATCCGCGTTGGGCTGGCCTGGCGGAAAAGTTTGGCTCGCTCGGCGACGAGAAGTAGTCGACGACGACTTAGACGAAGACTTTAAAGGAGATATAACGGATGAGCCGCAAGCGTCGGCTAACCGGTGAGGCGGCTAGAAAGGCGGCCTTCGAGGCCGTCGATCACGCCCCGCTGCTGGAAAAACTCGGTGTTGAGCTACCAGAGGAGTCCCTGAAGCTCGCTTTGACCCACCGCAGTTTCGCGAATGAAAATGGCATGCTTACCAATAACGAGCGGCTAGAGTTCCTGGGCGACGCCGTGCTGGGCATGTGCGTTGCTGAAGAACTCTACCGTCGCTTCCCGGACCGCGCTGAGCAGGATATTTCCAAGATGCGCGCAGGTGTCGTGAACATGTACGCGCTGGCTGACCTGGCCCGCAGTATCGGGCTGGGAGAGCACATTCTCCTCGGCCGCGGTGAGAAGGCCACCGGTGGCGCGGATAAGCACTCGATTCTCGCTGACACCACCGAGGCGCTGCTGGGTGCTATTTACCTGCAGCATGGCTTCGAGGTTGCCCGCGAGACCGTGCTTCGCCTGTTCAACCAGATGATTGACGATGCCCCGACTGAGTCCCGCGGCCGTGACTGGAAGACGCTGCTGCAGGAACGCCTGGCGGCCAAGCAACTACCGGCTGCCGAGTACACCGTGCGCACCACCGGCCCCGACCATGACCTAACTTTCTACGTCGACGTGCTGGTTGACGGCGTGGTTAAGGGCAGCGGTACCGGCGCCACGAAGAAGGAAGCCGAAATGCACGCCGCGCATCAGGCGCATACCGCACTGGCCTAATGCCCGAGCTTCCTGAAGTCGAGTCCGTACGCCGCGGTCTCGACACTTACGTGGTCGGTGGCCGCATCGACGATTCCTTCGTCTACAACGCTCGTGCCGTGCGGCGCCAACCCGGTGGCGCCGCGGAGTTTATCGGTCGTACGCGCGGGCGGACGGTTGTCGCTACGGATCGTCGTGGCAAGTTCATGTGGCTCACGCTTGACGACGACTCCGCAATCGCCATCCACCTGGGCATGAGCGGCCAATTGCGCGTGGAAGCTCCGTACACTCCCGATACGCTGCCTGGCCGTCACACCCGAGCCGCTTTCGACATCGCCCTGCCGGACGGCGCTCGGCACCTAATCAACTTCAACGATCAGCGCACCTTTGGTTGGGTCTGGGCCTGTGAAATGGTCGAATCCCATGGACGCGTGGTTCCGGAACCCGCAGCCAAGATCGCGCCCGATCTATTGGAGCCCACCGTCGATGTGGTTGCACTTGCACACCGCATGATGAAGTCGCGTTCACCGATCAAGGCCGTATTGCTCAACCAGAACATTGTGTCGGGTATCGGCAACATCTATGCCGACGAAATGCTTTGGGCGGCGAAGGTCGATGGTCGCGTGCCGGCGTGTGACCTTTCGGTCCGTCGTTTAGCGAAACTTTTGCGCGAGGGGCAATCGGTACTCGAACGGGCGCTAGCGGCCGGCGGCACGAGCTTCGATGCGTTATATGTGCATGTCAACGGCGAAAGCGGCTATTTTGAGCGGAGCTTGAACGCCTATGGACAAGCGGGGGAGCCGTGCCCGAGGTGTGGGCGCGAAATTGTCCGTCTGCCATTTGGGAATAGATCGAGTTATCTGTGTCCCACTTGTCAACGCTAGAATTTCCTTATGAGTTTCATGGAGCAAGCAACCGACTGGGTAAATGCTTGGAATGACAAGTACTGGCTGTTCATGATTGTTCTGCTAGTTGGTACAGGTTTGTACTTCTGTTGGCGGACCATCATGGTGCAGATCCGGTACATCCCGGAGATGTTCAGGGCCATCACTGAAAAGCCCTCTGATATCTCTGAAGGTGTCAAGGGCATCTCGGCCTTTAAGGCCTTCACAATTTCGGCGGCCTCACGCGTGGGTACCGGAAACGTCGCAGGTGTGGCGGTGGCGATCACCACCGGTGGCCCTGGCGCCGTGTTTTGGATGTGGCTGCTCGCCGCGATTGGTGGCGCAACCAGCTTCGTGGAGTCTACGCTGGCACAGCTGTACAAGGTGCGGGATAAGGACTCTTACCGAGGCGGCCCGGCCTACTACATCACCAAGGGGCTCGGGGAGAACTGGCGCTGGATGGCCTCGCTGTTCGTCATCGCTATCACGGTGACCTACGGTTTCGTGTTCAACGCGGTGCAGTCCAACTCGATTACGGCGGCTGTGGCGGAGTCGACCGGTCAAGACGCGCCGATCTTTAAGTTCGGTGTCGGCATTGTGCTGGCAATCTTGGCCGGCGTCATCATCTTCGGTGGTGTGCAGCGTATTTCGGCGGTGACGCAGATCGTCGTGCCGATTATGGCCGTCGCCTACATTATCCTCGGCCTGATTGTTTTGGCTCTCAACATCACCGAGGTGCCGAGCATGATCAAGCTGATTTTTGAGCACGCCTTCGGTATCCGCGAGATTGCCGGTGCCGCTGTCGGTACTGCCATGATGCAGGGTATTCGCCGCGGCCTGTTCTCCAACGAGGCTGGTATGGGTTCCACTCCGAATGCGGCGGCGACGGCGTCGGTGTCACACCCGGTCAAGCAGGGTCTCATCCAGACGATGGGTGTCTACTTCGACACCTGGGTCGTCTGTACCATCACCGCAGTGATCATCCTGCTGTCCGACCCTACTTTCGGCGGCGATGCAGAGGGCACCGCGCTGACTCAGGCCGCGCTGTCGGCGCAGGTGGGCACGTGGGCAATCCACGCGGTTACGGTCATCATCTTCTTCCTGGCGTTCTCCTCCCTGGTGGGTAACTACTACTACGCCGAAGCAAATATCCCATTCCTGTCTAAGAGCAAGGCTGTCCTGAATACCGTGCGCGTGCTGGTCATCCTGTGCGTTATTGGCGGAGCTGTCGGTTCCGTGCCGCTGGTCTGGTCGCTTGCGGACACCTTCTCCGCACTCATGGCCACCATCAATATCATCGCCATTCTGCCGCTGGGCGGCGTAGCTGTCGCCCTACTAAAGAATTACTCCGAGCAGAAGTCCAAGGGGCTTAATCCGGTATTCCACCGCGATGATCTGCCTAACGTCCGCGGCCACGACAAGATTGAGTGCTGGGACGGTTCCGACCCGATGACAGTGCGTGAGTCCGATGTCGCTTAACGACGTCCGCCTCACCGCGTGGGTACACGGTCGTGTTCAAGGTGTCGGTTTTCGCTGGTACACCCGCGCGACGGCTCTGGAGTTAGGCCTGGTTGGTTATGCCCAGAACTACCCGGATGGTCGGGTGTTAGTTGTTGCTGAAGGGCCACGGGCAGACTGTGAGAGTTTGCTCGCTTGGCTTGAGGGGCCGAATACTCCGGGCGATGTGACGGCAGTGGTGCCGTTATGGCAGGAACCGAAGGGTGCATTGAGCGCATTTGACCGTCGTTAAGCGGGTGCCAACTGCCTTCTCTCCCCCCCCCCCATGTCGGTGTAGGAATCCGAAAAATTCGAATACGTTCTATCCCTCGCTCTGCGTCGTTGTTTTTACGCAGTTGGCGGGGGATTTTTTCGTGTCTCCAGGTAGTCAATTGGGGCGCTGAAGAGGTCTTAGAGCGCTGAACAACTACGCAAGTGAGAAAAAGAATACGTAAATACGGAAGTCGGGTGGTTTAAGTTAATAACTACCTACTGACAGACAGGGGAGGCACATATGACGCCTGAAGAAGTAATTGCACAGTCGGGAAACTCAGCGTGGATGCTGATTTCGGCTTCGTTGGTTTTGCTGATGACACCGGCGCTCGCGCTGTTCTATGGCGGCATGTCGCGACAGAAGTCGGTGCTCAACATGATGATGATGAGTTTTGGTGCGGTCGGCGTTGTCGGTGCCATTTACGTGCTGTGGGGCTGGTCGATGTCCTACGGATCGCAGTCGATCGGTGGTGTTTTTGCCAACCCATTCGAGTTCTTCGGTCTGCGTAACTCGATTACGGATGGCGACGGCAACTACATCGCAGGTGCGAACGGGTACCCGAACATCATCGACATCGGGTTCCAGCTCACGTTCTGCTCTATCTCGGTGGCGCTGATTTCCGGTGCGCTGGCTGAACGTGTGAAGTTCTCCACCTGGTTGATCTTCGTCGGCTTCTGGACGACGCTGGTGTACTTCCCAATGGCCTTCATGGTCTGGGGCGGTGGCCTGCTGAGCCACTCGGCAGAGGGGCTGTCGGCAAAGCTGTTCGGTACCGCTGACGGTGAAGCATTGATCGCTCCAATTGACTTCGCTGGCGGTACGGTTGTGCACATTGCTGCTGGTACTGCCGCTTTGGTGCTGGCGATTATCGTCGGTAAGCGCAAGTCCATCGATGGCAGCCAGCATCGCCCGCACAATCTGCCACTCGTCATGCTGGGTGCTGCACTGCTGTGGTTCGGCTGGTTCGGCTTCAACGGCGGTTCGGCATTTGCGGCCGACGGTGTCGCTGGTCTGGCATGGCTGAATACGACGGTGGCAGCGTGCGTGGGTATGCTCGGCTGGATTTCACTCGAGCGTATTCGTGATGGACATCCCACCTCGCTGGGCGCCGCTTCGGGTGTCATCGCAGGGCTTGTGACTATTACTCCGGCCGCAGGAGATATGAACCCAGTGACCTCGATCATTCTGGGCTATATCGGCGGTGCGCTGGCTTGCTGGGGCGTTGGCTTAAAGTACAAGTTCAACTTCGATGACACCCTGGATGTGGTTGGTCTACATCTGGTTGCAGCTATGTGGGGAACGATTGGTGTTGGCCTGCTGGCCAACGATCGCGGATTGCTTACCGGCGGTGGCATCGACGGGCTGAAGTTGTTTGCCATCCAGATCATTATTGCTGTCATCGCAGCTGTGTTCTCGGGCGTGCTGACGTACATCATTGCCCGAGTCCTGAAGGCAACCGTCGGTTGGCGTATCCACGGCGAGCAGGAACATTCTGGTATCGACGTCGCTCAGCACGGTGAGTCGGCCTACACGTCGGCCAAGCAGGCAGTGGTGTAAACAACGCTGTGTAAACAATCTTGTGTAACAGGGTGCGTGCTTGGGGTAATTCAGCTCCAAACCGTAACTACGGGTAAGATATTGCCCCATGTATTTGAAATCGCTGACTCTGAAGGGCTTTAAATCCTTCGCTTCGGCGACGACGATGAAATTCGAGCCCGGCATCTGCGCAGTTGTCGGCCCGAATGGATCTGGTAAGTCGAATGTCGTCGATGCCCTCGCGTGGGTTATGGGTGAGCATTCCGCCAAGACCCTCCGTGGCGGCAAAATGGAAGATGTCATCTTCGCGGGAACCTCCGGGCGAAAGCCTTTGGGGCGCGCGGAGGTCACTCTTACCATCGACAATTCCGATGGGGCACTTCCCATTCAATATAAGGAAGTCTCTGTCACGCGTCGCATGTACCGCGACGGCGCAAGTGAGTACGAAATCAACGGTTCTCGCGTCCGCCTCATGGATGTCCAAGAGCTCCTCAGCGACACCGGTATTGGCCGCGAGATGCACATCATCGTCGGCCAGGGCCGGCTTTCGCAGATTCTGGAGTCGCGGCCAGAGGAGCGTCGTGCGTTTATCGAAGAAGCAGCGGGTGTGCTCAAGCACCGCCGCCGCAAGGAGAAAGCGCAGCGCAAACTCCAGTCGATGCAGGCTAACCTCGACCGTCTGCAGGATCTGACAGGTGAGCTTTCCCGTCAGCTCAAACCGCTGAAGCGTCAGGCTGAGGCCGCCTCTCGCGCCCAGACTGTGCAGGCGGACCTGCGCGACGCCAAGTTGCGCCTGGCCGCTGCGGATTTTGTGGATTTGCAGGACAGCCTCAATGACATTGCTGGTCAAGCCAAGCTCATTGAGGAAAAGGTGGAGGCCGCCACTGAGCGAGCCGAGATTGCCGCTGAGCGCACTGCAGAGCTTGAAGCGGAACTGGAAGACATCACTCCAGCAGCTGATGCTGCCCGAGATTTGTGGTTCCGTCTCTCCGCACTCGGTGAGCGTATTCAAGCGACGGCCCGCATCGCCGCCGATCGTGCGGCCGACCACTCCGTCGCGCCGTGGGTAGGCCCAGACCCGGACTTCCTGGAGCAGCGGGCCGACGACGCCGCGACCGAAGAAGCCACGCTTGCTGAGGCTGAGGCAGAGGCCCGCGAGAAACTGGAGGAAATTCGCGAAACGCTCTTCGACGCCGAGGAGACTTTCCGTGAAGCCGAAGCGGAGCACCTCGCGGCCGTTCGCGCAATCGCCGACCGTCGCGAAGGCGTGGTTCGTCTCATTTCCGCAGAAGAATCTCTGCGCACCCGCTTGGAAGCCGCCGAAGCCGAAGCTGCACGCCTTGCCGAGCAAACCAATGAGGCCGACGAACGCCGTGCCGATGCCACCGAAGCCGTGGAAAACGCCGCGCAGGAGCTAACCGAGGCAGAATTCGAAGGTCCCGAGCTGCAGAGTGCTTATGAACAGGCCAACCGAGAAGCAGAGCTGGCCTCTACACGGTTGAAAGAACTCCGCGCTGACGAGCGCGACCTTGAACGCAGCGTCTCAGGTCTGTCCGCCCGCATCGAAGCTCTGGAGACCGCCCGCACCGCCGCTGCCAACGACGGCACCGCGTGGCTACGTGAAAAACACGAACTCGGCGTTCTCTCTGAAGTCATCGATGTCGACGCTGGCTGGGAAAAAGCGCTCACTGCCGCCCTCGGCGCGGCCGCCGAAGCACTGGTCAGCGAGGGCAGTGGAGATTCGCTTATCGACGAGCTGGTGGCCACGGGCAAGGGCAGTGCCGTTGTTATCAATTCTGCGGATGCATCCGACTCCTGGCGCTTGGACATCACTCTGCCCGCACAGGCATCCTGGCTGCTCGATCATGTGACAGTGCCGGCGGAGCTTTCGGGTTCGTTGACCTCTCTGCTCGTTGATGTCGTGGCCTGCGACGACGAGCACGTTGCCCGTGAGTTAGTGTCGCAGGATACTCGACTGCGCGTTGTTGACCGCGATGGTGTGCTGCGTGGCTCTGGTTGGGTAGCTGGCGGTGCTGGTGGCACTGCATCAGGTGTGGAAATCGCCGCCGACATTGCTAAGACTCGCGAAGAACTAGCAGAAGCACAGGTGCGTTTGAGTGACCTCGGTGGTGTGCTCTCCGGTGCACAGGCCGAAGAAGAGGACCGCCGCACGGACGCGGCGGCCGCCCGTGCTGCGTTGCGTGAACATCAGAGTCGTATGAAGGTCCTCACGGATGCCCGAACTCGGGCCACAGCGCAGCTGTCCGGCGTGGTGCATGATGCCGAACGTGCTGAGCAGCGCGGAGCCGAAGCCGCGGACCGAGTAACGAAGCTCCAGAAGGAGTTGGCGGAGGTCGCAGACCGCTTGGCACGCGTTGACCGTGACCCCGAGGAGGGGGAACCGTCGACAAGCGAACGTGATCGGGCCTCGGAGGCGCTGACGGCTGTGCGCGCCATGGAAACAGAGGCGCGTCTGTCGCTGCGTACGGCAGAGGAGCGACTGTCGAGTGTACGAGGCAAGGCCGAGCGGCTCCGTCGCCAGGCTGCATCGGAGCGCGTAGCGAAGGCCCGCCATGAGCAGGCGCAGATGGCGAAGGTTGCCCAGCGCGAATTGGCAGAAGTTGTCGCGGAGCTGGCTGAGGATTTGCATGCGAAGGTCAACGTGTCGTTGGCGCGGGCAGAGGCCGATCGCGACGATGCCGAGGCGCAGAAGAAGACAGTGTCGCAGGCACTATCAGCGGCCCGGACGGAGGCAAATACGGCGCAACGTGAGCTGGCACAGCTAACGGATTCCGCGCACCAGGGCGACATCGCCCGTGCGCAGGCGCAGGTCCGCGTGACCGAGGCTGCAGAGCGCATCGTCGACCAGTTGGGGCTGTCTGTCGATGACCTGCTCGCGGACTTTGCTCCTGATGAGAACTTCGACCGCGCAGCCGTGACGAAGCAGCTCAAACAGGCGGAGAAGGATCTGCGTGTGCTCGGCCGCGTCAACCCGTTGGCGCTGGAGGAGTATAAGGCGATGGAGGAGCGCTACTCTTTCCTATCCACGCAGCTCGATGATGTCCTCAAGGCCCGCCAGGACCTCACCGATGTTGTCGAGGAAGTCGATGCCACGATCCTGCAGCTCTTCACAGACGCGTGGAACGATGTCGAGGCAGAATTCCCCGCGGTCTTTCAAACGCTTTTCCCGGGCGGCGACGGACGACTGGTTCTCACTGAGCCGGACAACCTTCTCACGACAGGTATCGAGGTTGAAGCCCGCCCGCCGGGCAAAAAGGTTAAGCGGCTGTCGTTGCTCTCCGGCGGCGAGAAGTCGCTGACGGCGCTGGCAATGCTCGTCGCTATTTTCCGCGCGCGCCCGAGTCCCTTTTACGTACTCGACGAGGTTGAAGCCGCGCTTGACGACGTTAACCTGCGTCGCCTTATTGCGCTGCTCGAGGAACTCCGCGCGACCAGTCAGCTGATTGTCATTACGCACCAGAAGCCAACAATGGACGTTGCGAATGTGCTCTACGGCGTGACCATGCGGGGCGATGGTGTGACTCGAGTAATCTCGCAGCGAATGTCACCGGCATCCGCAACTCCGTCGACAGGAGCGGAGTAAGCGCGGAGTAAGTGAGGAAGAGTCGTTGATACTGCATAATGAGAGTTATGACTCCAACTCAGTGGATACTCCTTGTCGTCGCGATTGTCGTTATTATCGCGCTGCTCTTTGTTGTGGGCTATGTCCGCAGGAAGAACCAGCGCATTTCCTTTGCGAAGGAAGATACTAAGGAACTCACCCAGCAGGAGAAGTCTGGAAATTACCAGGCCACTAGTGGTTTTAACTTCGCTCCGGCCGGTGGTGGGACTGATACCCGCGAGAAGCAGCCGGTTGAAAAACCGATGCCGAAACCGGCGGAAAAGCCGATTGAAAAGCAGGCCCCGGAGCCAGAGGAAAAGCAGGCTGATATACCTGCCGATCAGCCGGACGGTTCACTGCTGAAACCAGAAGGTCGACTGGTTATTCCGGATAACCCCACCGAAATGGAGGGGGATTATGACCGCGTAATGCGGGAAATCCCAATCGATTTGCCAACGGCCGGGGAAGAGGAATCAGAGCCCGAGCCGGAACCACAACCAGAGCCCGAAGCAGAGCCTGAGGTAGAGGTAGTTCCTGCTCCTGAACCGGAGCTGGAGCCGGAGCCGACTCCCGAACCAGAACCGACGCCAGAGCCGGAGCCGGAAGCTGCGCCGGAGCCAGAAGCAGAACAGCAGATTGACTCCATCGACCCGGCTGAGGGACGTCTGGGCCGCCTGCGCGGTCGTCTGTCACGGTCGCAGAATGCAATTGGCCAGTCTGTGCTCGGCATCTTGGGCGCGGGTGACCTTGATGAGGACGCGTGGGAAGAGGTTGAAGACATCCTGGTTATGGCTGACCTCGGTGCGGCTGCGACGCAGCGTGTCGTCGATAAGCTGCGCGAGCGTATTGCCAGCCAGAAGGTGAGCACGGAAGAGCAAGTGCGCGCCCTGCTGCGTGAGGTGTTGATTGAGGAGTGCAAGCCTGAGATGGACCGCTCCATCCGCGCACTTCCGCACGAGGGCAAGCCCGCAGTGATTCTGGTAGTCGGTGTCAACGGCACAGGTAAGACCACGACGACGGGCAAGCTGGCTCGTGTACTGGTCGCCGGTGGCCACCGTGTTGTTCTCGGCGCAGCGGATACCTTCCGTGCTGCTGCAGCCGACCAGCTGGAGACCTGGGGGCGACGCGTTGGCGCGGAGACCGTTCGCGGCGCTGAAGGCGCCGATCCTGCTTCTATTGCATTTGAGGCAGTTGCTCACGGTATCGAGTCCGGCGCTGATGTGGTGCTCATCGACACCGCCGGCCGCCTGCACACCAAGGTCGGTCTGATGGACCAACTGGACAAGATTAAGCGCGTGGTGGAGAAGAAGGCTCAGGTTGACGAAGTCATCCTGGTTTTGGACGCGACGGTTGGCCAAAATGGTCTACTGCAAGCTCGTACGTTCCGGGATGTAGTAGACATCACCGGCGTTGCCCTGACCAAGCTGGACGGTACCGCGAAGGGCGGCATTGTATTCCAGGTGCAAAACGAGCTCGGTGTGCCGGTGAAGTTGGTTGGCCTTGGTGAAGGTGCTGACCACCTGGCGCCGTTTGAGCCGGAGAGCTTCGTAGACGCACTGCTCGGCGGCCGCAAATAGTAACTAACATCGATGAGTGATTTTTCCATCGATTGGTGAGTACAGCGTCGCCCGTTGCCCCCGGCAAAAATAAAGGCCTCGGAGCCACCGCGTAGATTTCTGTAGAGGATACGCGGGGCTCCGGGGCCTTTAATGTTGAGGTGCTAGGAATCTAGCGGAGAGTTGTGCTAGGAATCCTTAGAATTCTTGCGTGCGAGGCGGGTAGCTGCCACGCCACCGACCAAGAGTGCAAGAGCGGCACCGCCGAGGGCAGTCGCCTGAACACCAGTGACTGCTAGCCCAGTGTTCTTGGTCCCGGTTTGCTTACCGTCATTCTTAGGGGTGTCGGGCTTGTCGCCTGGATTTTCCTCCCCAGGATTCTCGTCCTCCCCGGGCTGTTCGTCACCTGGGTTTTCATCGTCGCCCGGAGCGTCATCGCCTGGGTTCTCATCGTCGCCCGGAGTTTCGTCATCGGAGGTCGGACAGTAGCCGTAGACTCCGGTTGCCGGGTCGATCTTGCTCATATCACGCGGGGAACCGTCGGGGCACGTTGCGGTGTCATCAACTCCCGGCGGAATTCCGTCATTTTCTGGGGCATCTTCATCAGGCTCCGGAGTTGGGCCGGAATCATCTGAAGTGCCACAAGCACCGTAAGCCCCGGTTGCCGGGTCAATCTTACTCATGTCACGCGGGGAACCGTCGGGACAGGTCTGGGTGTCCTCAACGCCCGGTGGAATGCCATCGTTCGATGAACCTCCTGGATCCGGATTTGCAGCGTCATCTACACACTGGAAAGTACCGCCAACATTTTCAAAATGTTGACCGGCGGGGCATTCCGACGGGGCGGGGTCAGGAATCTGTGCGGTGGCGGCGCCAACGCCGATGAGCATGCCGGCTGAAGCGGCAGCGGCCACCATGGTCGAAGAGAGCTTCTTCATTTGGAAACCTCACAATGTCTATAGGAAAGCCCTGCAATCAAAGGACTTAAGGGGGAACACTGTTCACACTTTTGATTCTAATAACTAATTACAGTCTTTGGTGGTATGGGTTTGGGAAGGGGGGGGTAAAGAGAAATTGTTGACTTGTCCAAACCCCAGTAAGGGGAAGTGGGAACTTATATTTACAACGCTGAGTGTGTACACCCGTTGTGGGTAGGGCGTTTATAGAACCAGTCACTGTCGACTCGGTAGGGGGCTTTTCTGTCTTCGCTAGCGAAGCGTGGTACCTGATTGTGTCGGGTGGTGAAAGGTGGATGGGGCGTAGAGGTTCGGTAAAAAATCGGTGCCTGTGAGGTTTTATGCTTCGGGCTATAGGAGCTATGACTTTTCGGAGGTATGGCGCACAAAAATGCTCCCGATGCTAAATAGGCATCAGGAGCATTTTATGTTTCGTTACCGGGGTAGAACCCCAAGCTTCTTAGCGGTTCTTGCGGGCGATGCGGGTAGCGGCGACACCGCCGACAAGGAGAACCAGAGCGGCTCCGCCCAGGGTGGTGGCGTCAACGCCGGTGGCTGCCAGGCCAGTGCTCTGAGTCGAAGAAGCCTTCTTGGACTCCGAGGTATTCTGCTCAGACTTCTTGGAGTCCGAAACCTTCTTTACATTCTCGGAAGAGGTCGTCTTCTTGGACTCGGAAGCCTTCTTCTCGGCCTTTTCCTTGGCCTTCTTCTCTTCCTTCGTGCACTTGTTTTCGTTCTTGCACTCAGCAGAGATCTTGATGTCAACGTTTACCTTGACATCCTTGCCGTCCTTGCCCGGCTTACCGTCCTTGCCTGGCTTACCGTCCTTGCTATCCTTGCCCGGCTTACCGTCCTTACCGTCCTTGCCGTCCTTGCCCGGCTTACCGTCCTTGCCGTCCTTGCCTGGCTTCTCGGTGTCCGGCTTGTCCGTGCCTGGCTTGTCAGTGTCCGGCTTCGCCTCGTCCTTGACGCAGACACCGAAGACATTCGGGTTGCCTGGAACTGGCTTGCTCATGTCGAAGTGCTCGCCCTCCGGGCACTGCTTATCAGAAATGCCTGGGTTTCCGGGGTCGCCCGGCTGGGACTCATTGTCGCCCGGTGTTTCGGGCTTAGGAGCTTCCTGGTCCGCGACGCACTGGAAGGTTCCGCCGACGTTCTCAAAGTGCTGGCCGTCTGGGCACTTGTCCGGCATTGGGGCCGGAATTCCGTCAGTGGAATCCTGCTCAGGCTGGTCTGCGACGCACTGGAAAGTGCCTCCGACGTTCTCAAAGTGCTGGCCGGCGGGGCACTCGGTCGGCATTGAGTCCGGAATCTGTGCAGTAGCGGTGCCTGCGCTTGCAATCATGCTGGCGGAGAAGGCAGCGGCGGCGATAGCCGTGGTGAACTTCTTCATGAAAACCTCTCAAGGAGTCAAACGGTCAGAGACCAATGAATATGATTTCGCCGTTCATCCCTCATCGTGCACGGCGGAAAATAAAACCAGGCCAACTGCGGTTAACTAGGTTCATGATTAACCATAAACTGGTTGATATATGAACGGTATTGGAGGTAGTTATAGGAATAACATCAGGTGCGCAGTGGCGTGCTTTGACCTGCTGCAATGCCGCCGGTTTGCTATTTGGCTTACACCATTCCGGGGGAGGTTCTTACTAAGGGTGGCCTTAGTAAAAGCTAGCCACTGGCGTTATCTTTCTGTTACCTAGCTGGTGGTAACTGGGTTGGATAAACGTTCTTTATGCAGTAGGGCATTCATATCTGGAGGCTCGTTTAATTGTCACGTTAAAATAACGAACAGTAATCTAACGTCCTTGAGTACAAAAGAGCTTCATCCTATTGCTATTTCTTACTTCCTATTGGTTACACCCGAATCGGGGCATTTAGGGTGGGTGGGCTGCAATCGTTGTCGATAGGCGAAGCTGTAGATATGTGCCAAATGGAGTATCCAGCGGGTACGGTAGAACAGTTAAGAAAAAACAAGGCAAAAGGGGAGCTGGAAACTTGTTTGAGTCTCTTTCCGATCGTTTGACGGGTGCCCTGCGGGGGCTGGGCGGGAAGGGCCGCCTGACTGAGGCGGATATTAACGCCACCGCCCGCGAGATTCGGCTGGCTCTTCTGGAAGCCGATGTCTCCCTCGAGGTTGTCCGTACCTTCATCAAGCGCATCAAGGAACGCGCTAACGAAATTATTGGCAGCCAGACTGTCAACCCGGCAAACCAGATTATTGAGGTCGTCAATGAGGAACTGATTAACATCCTCGGTGGCGAGACTCGACGGCTGAATATGTCGAAGCAGCCACCAACGGTTATCATGCTGGCCGGTCTGCAGGGCGCTGGTAAGACCACCTTGGCCGGTAAATTGGCCAGGTACCTCACGGATCAGGGGCACACCCCGGTCCTCGTCGCCTGTGACCTGCAGCGTCCGGGCGCGGTGCAGCAGCTGGAAATTGTCGCTGAGCGTGCAGGCGTGCCGTGCTTCGCACCGTTCCCGGGCACCAGCCTCGATTCCACCCATGAAATGGGCACCAGCGAGGACAATCCAGTTGACGCCGCGTTCCGTGGCCTCGCTTATGCTCGCCAGCATCGCCACGATGTGGTGATTATCGATACCGCAGGTCGCCTGGGTATCGATGAGGTTCTGATGAAGCAGGCCCGCGACATTCGCGATGCCATCAACCCGCATGAAGTTCTGTTTGTCATCGACTCCATGATTGGTCAGGACGCGGTAGAGACCGCCAAGGCCTTCCGAGACGGCGTTGACTTCACCGGCGTTGTACTGACCAAGCTCGATGGCGACGCGCGCGGTGGCGCTGCACTGTCTATCCGTGAGGTCACCGGTAAGCCGATTCTGTTCGCCTCCACGGGCGAGAAGTTGGAGGACTTTGACGTCTTCCACCCAGACCGTATGGCCAGCCGCATCCTGGGGATGGGTGACCTAAAGACGTTGGTTGAGGTCGCTTCCAAGGAAATCGATCATGAGCAGGCTGCCAAGTCCGCCCAGAAGATTGGTTCCGGCGAACTGACTCTTGAGGACTTCCTCGAGCAGATGATGATGGTCCGCAAGATGGGCCCAATCGGCAACATCCTCAAGATGCTCCCCGGCGGCGCGGAAATGTCCAAGGCCGCCGAGATGGTCGACGAAAAGCAGCTTGACCGCATCGAGGCGATTATCCGCGGTATGACTCCGGAAGAGCGCGAGAATCCGAAGATTCTGAATGCTTCACGACGTCGTCGTATCGCCAACGGTTCCGGTGTGTCCGTTTCAGAGGTTAACCAGCTCATCGAGCGTTTCAATGAGGCGCGGAAGATGATGGCGCAGATGGCCGGCCGATTTGGTATGGGCGGTGGTCGCCCATCGAACCGCAAGGCCAAGCGTGGTCGAAAGGGCAAGGGCAAGAATAAGCGCAAGGGCGCTAACCGTGGTCCAACGCCGCCGAAGGCAATGCGCGGTGGCGGAATGCCCGGTATGCCTGGAATGCCAGGTATGCAGGGCATACCGGGTATGCCTAGCATGGCTGAACTGCAGAAGCTGCAGAAGCAGATGGGTAATCAGCTGCCAGAAGGTATGGAGGACTTTGACCTCAACAATCTCGACTTCGGACAGGGCAAGAAGTAGCGGGGACTAGAAGTAGCTAGTCCCGCAGAGCCTTCTGAATCTGGCGGTCCATTTCAGGACTGAAAGTGGCCGCTAGTTCATCGGTGATGTGATTGCTGTCGCGGTAGACGTAGATATTGCCAATAACTTTACGGCAGGTGGTCGGACCGCAGAAGATGTCGGAGAAATCTAGACTGTGCCCGTTGGGGAAGTTCGCAAGAATCTCCTCAGCGGGATTTTCTGCATTTAGGGCAGTTTTGCGGTGGATAGTGCAGTCTTCTTCCGCTTCTTCGCATACGCTGGGGGAGAATTGGTCCAAGTCCTCCCGTAGCGCCCATGGGTTATCGCGGATGGCGAAGAAATCAATTCCGCGTTCTTGTAGAGCAGCGAAAAACGAAACGTAACCATCCGGTGTGTAGTCGCCGGGCTGCGGTGGGTCCGCCTGGAACAGGGGTCTGGTTGAAGTGGTGAAAACCATCTCTGGCTGAATCTCGTCAATTTTCTGCAGAGCCTCGAAAGTCCAGGCCACGCAGATATCGCCGACTCCGTGGATCGGTTCTAAGGTCGCTGGACAGCCTTGTCGGAGAAGAACCACCACTCGGTACCCGTTGTTTTTGCCGTAGGCATCAATCGGGGCAAACCAATGTTCCATGTGCGAGCCGCCGACGATGACAATCGAGTCACTAGCATCTGGATCACCGTAGACACACGGCTGGGTCTCATCGCGCCAACGGCGATTCGGCGGGAAGTATCCGACGTCCTCACCGCCTGTCGCAAGGCAGCCATCGAGGGCAGGTTCCGGCCAAAGGTCCGTGATGAAATCGGTATTCGGCTTTGTGGCTGCCTTGGGGACCTCGTACCCGTCGGTAAGCGCGAGTGCACCTGGATAGACCTCTGGATCTAGGCTGGTGGCGGAGGCGCGATCGACGCGCACCTGTTGCACGTTGACAAGGCTGGACATGCCGACCAACGCAATGACGACAACAGTGCCGACTGCCGCTAGACGACGAGCCGGGCGACGATGCTTCATTGCGTGGATTGCATCGCCGACGACGGGCTGAGTCCGGGTCGGTCGGCGAGTCGATTGAGCCAGCGGCAGCTCGACATACTTGTTGGTGAGTTTGGCCAAAATAAAGGAAACGACGATCACTGCGGTGCCAAGCTTCAGCCCCGGAGTATCGCGGTTGAGGTAGTTTATGGCCAGGATGAGAAGAGGCCAGTGCCACAGGTAGAGCGCGTAGGCGCTCTGGCCTACTTCGCGCATTGGGCGGCTGGCCAGGAACTTGGAGATCCAGCCCGCCTCAGGGCCGGCGATAATAATCAGCGCAGCACCACCGAGGGGCCATAGGGTCCAAGGGCCTGGGAACTGTGCGGCGCCGTCGAAGATGAAACCGGTGGAGACTACCAGTGCGAGGCCGATGCTGGCTAACAGCACTCGAAGTGGCTTGGGCATGGGGATGGATCCCCGGACAAGAATCAGTCCGAGTAGTGCGCCGAGGCAGAGTTCCCAGAGGCGGCTGACAGTGGAGTAGTAGTTCCACCCCTGGTTCTCGGAGTGCATATAGAAGGCATAGGCAATCGAGCCGAGAGTGATAACTGCCAGCAACGGAGTGAGGATTCGGCGGAGTTTACCGCCGGTAGCGTCGGTGCGCTTCGCCTCCACCGGTGAGGTAACCGCGCCGACAATCTGGGGTGAGCGCGTCATCCAGGCGAGTAGGGAGATGAGCAAAATGGAGCCGAGATAAAACTGGCCCTGTACCGACATTGACCACAGGTGCTGCAGTGGGGAGGTTTCGCTCTCTGCGGCTGCGTAGTCCGAGCCCTGGAGTGCCAGTTCATAATTTTGGTAGTAGAGCAGGCTGGCGCGGAGTTGCTGGGCAATGTCGATCGTGCGAAGCGATGGAATGAAGTAAATGACAAACAGGGTTGTCGCAAAGAGGACCAGCACTAGTGTCGGGATTAGGCGACGCAGCGTGCGCCAGATGCTCCACCATGGATTGATGGACTGCCGGGGATTGATGGCATTGCGGTACTGCGCGCCGAAGAAGAAAAACCCGGAGAGCAAGAGGAATACGTCCACACCACCGGAAACGCGGCCGACGTAAACATGGAAAAGGACTACGAGGGCAATCGAAATGCCCCGTAGTCCGTCCAAGTCATACCTATATTGGGTGCCGGTGGTTTTCATAGAATGTTACGTTACCGCACTGTCAACGACGTTCAGCTTTAGTGGGTATGCAGCGTTTCGAGTGCGCAGTTTTGTTAATTTCCAAAAACTGCTGGTAACATACCTCGAGTTGTCTCAATGAGAATCCTCAACTGAGGCACGACTGCGAATTCATCGGATCCGGCCACGGCCGCCCGGTGGTCACGCGCAGTGTAAATATCCCAAGGGCAAAACCGGTCCGAGGTACTTCGTTAGTAATTACTCGTGAGCTCGGATGCATAAGTATTGTCCAGTGACATAGAAGAAAGAGGAACTCCTCATGGCAGTCAAGATTAAGCTGCAGCGCCTGGGTAAGATTCGTACTGCTCAGTACCGCGTCGTCGTTGCTGATGCTCGTACCCGTCGCAACGGTGCGGTCATTGAGAACCTGGGCATCTACCAGCCGAAGGAAGAGCCGTCGATCATCAAGATTGACTCCGAGCGCGTTCAGTACTGGCTGGGCGTCGGTGCACAGCCGACCGAGCCGGTTCTGGCTCTGCTGAAGGTCACCGGCGACTGGCAGAAGTTCAAGGGTCTCGAGGGTGCAGAGGGCACTCTGAAGGTTGCTGAGCCGAAGCCGACCAAGCTCGAGCTGTTCAACAAGGCTCTGGAAGAGGCCAACAATGGCCCGTCCGCTGAGGCCATCACCGCTAAGCGCCGCGAGGCCAAGGAAGCAGCTAAGGTTGCTAAGGAAGCTGAGGAGGCCGCAAAGGCTGCCGAGGCTGAGGCTGCTGAGTCCGAGGCTTCCGAGGACGCCGAGTAATAAGGACGCTGAGTACGCCGCTTAGCTAATCCGGGCGCTACCTTATACTTCAAGACGAAGTGTTGGGTGGCGCCTTTTTGCTTTACGCGGGGTGTTTTACAGAGCCTTTATAAGAGAGGGAGTGTGCGCGTGTCGGTAGCTGACATGGTGCTTATTGGCCGAGTGATCAAGCCCCACGGTGTGCGCGGGGAAGTCGTCGTCGATGCGACAACGGATGACCCGGAAGGGCGTTTCGCAGTCGGGGCCACGCTGTTGGGTGTACAGGCCGGCCGTGAGGAACAGCTGACTGTGAAAACGGCACGCCCGCACCAGGGGCGTTTGCTGATTCGCTTCGAGGAGATTCCGGGCCGCAATGAGGCCGAGCGTCATCGGGGTATGAAGTTTTATGCCGAGCCCGTCTTCGAAGACGAGGACTTTTATGACTTTGAACTTGAAGGCCTGCGCGTAGTCCATAACGGCACGGATATAGGCGAGGTCACTTCTATCGTCCGCGCGCCCGCTCATCGTCTCCTTGAAGTCACGCTTGACGACGGGGCCCGGGAGGTACTTATCCCTCTGGTAGAGGACATCGTTCCGGGAGTTGACCTTGAGAATACTACCGTCACCATCACGCCGCCGGAAGGACTGTTGGAGCTGTGAGCTTACGTCTCGATGTAGTCACAATCTTCCCGGAGTACCTCGAGCCACTGCGTCATGCGCTGCTGGGCAAGGCAATTGAGCAGGGCATTTTGAGTGTCGGCGTACACAACCTGCGCGACTGGGCGCCAGGTGTACATCAAGCCGTGGATGACTCGCCCTACGGCGGTGGCCCCGGCATGGTTATGAAGCCGGATGTCTGGGGCCCCGCCCTCGACGAGGTAGCGACGCTGAAAGCGGAGCAGTCGCTCACGTCCGCGGTGCCACATTTGGACAATGTCCGCCATGATCAGAAACTGGGTTTGGCCGAGGAATCTTCCTATGCTGCAGCGGAAGTGCCGTCGTTAAGCGAAGAAGATTCAGCGAAGCCCCTGCTGATCGTCCCGACCCCGGCGGGCGAGCCGTTTACGCAGCAGATGGCGCAGGAGTTCTCACACGAGGAGCACATTGTGTTCGCGTGCGGGCGCTACGAGGGCATTGACCAGCGCGTTATTGATGACGCTGCTAATCGTTACCGCGTGCGTGAGGTCTCTATTGGGGACTATGTGCTGATCGGCGGGGAAGTGGCGGTGCTCGTGATTGCGGAGTCCGTCGTGCGGTTGATTCCGGGTGTGTTGGGCAATCGCAAGAGCCACGAGGAGGACTCGTTCTCTGACGGTCTGCTCGAAGGGCCGTCCTACACCAAGCCGCGCGAGTGGCGTGGACTGGCAGTGCCGGACGTTCTCCTCAGCGGCAATCACGCGCTGGTGGACAGTTGGCGGCGCGATCAGTCACTCATTCGCACGGCCGAACGTCGTCCGGATTTGCTTGCCGACGTCGACCTCAGCGCCCGTGACCGGGAAATAATCCAAGGAGTCATTGGGGAAGTAACCGAGGAGAACTGCTAGTGGCACGTGTTCGAATTGCGCGACCTCGGCACGTCATTGGTTGGTTAGCTGTCCTAGGGGCACTGGCGTGGTTCACTCAGACGCAGCTGGCGGGGAGCATGGATCAGTCGTTTGCGGGCTGGGTCAGTGACCTGCATGGGGCGCGGGATGGCCGCGTCGATAGTGTGATGCTGGCTTTGAGCGAGATTATCCGGCCGATTTACATCGCGCCGGTCACGCTTGTTGCTGCGGCACTCCTGTGGTTCCGCTTCCGTGCGTGGGCGTTGCTACTGCCGGCGTCATTCGGTTCGTCGATTGCGGTGACTTATGCCATGAAGTGGTTTTTGGGCCGCGACCGACCGGGTGAGGAGTTCTCACTGGTCAACCTGCACGATGCGGCGTTTCCTTCTGCACATGTGGCAGCGGTTACTTCCAGCGGTATGGCCGCGATGCAGCTTGCCATCCCCGTATTGCGCCGTACAGCCCGCAAGTTGCTCGACTTGGCCATCATCGCGCTTATCGGCGCTGTGGCACTGTCGCGCGTGTGGGTCGGGGCACACTGGCTCACCGATGTTATCGGCGGCCTCATCGCCGGAGTTATCGGCTTAGCAGTTGCGCTGCTAGTTCTTAGGAGATGGCCACGAGCACGGCGCTACGCGCTGCCTTAGTCTCCTCGTAGAAGGCCACGAGTTCGCGGTACCGCTGTGTCGCAGTGGCTTCGTCGATAAGCGAACCATTGTCCGTGATGCGGGCGGCAAGATCGATGCTTGCCAGCGTCTGGTGCACGTCGCCGACGCGATCGGCGCGGATGACTGCAGACAGCGGCTTGCGGCAGACGCGGTCGGCGCCGAGGATGGCCTCCGCCAGCGGGTCGCCGAGTGCCTGGCCGTCGATGGGATTGCCGGTCAACGTGCGCAGCAGGGACTCCCAGTCCGTGTCGATGTCCAGGGCATCTTCGTCCGGAACGTCGACGAAGTGCTGCAGGATAATCTTCTCCGCGCCGTCGGTAACAAGCCCCGCCGTGCCGCCGTCGCTGGTCGCCGCAGGTGCTGCGACCTCAACTAACCGCGCTGCCTCCTCATCGGAAATGCGCAGGTATTCGGCACAGAGTTTCTGCTTCATGGGGCTCCTTTTCCGGTGTTTACTGCGAGCCTTCTGTGGGGCGTTCGCCAATTGGTACTTCCACGATAGTAAAGTTGCCCGGGTGATTTCATCAGTAATTGCCCGAGAACTCGCCGCCACTGGTGCGGACGTTGCCGAAAGTGCCGTCGCCGCCGCTATCAAGCTTCTCGACGAAGGCAACACCGTGCCTTTCATCGCCCGCTATCGCAAGGAAGTAACCGGCGGGCTCGATGACACACAGCTGCGTTTCATCGAGGAACGCGTCGTTTACCTGCGCGAACTAGAAGAGCGCAAGCAAACGATTCTCGCCGCCATTGAAGAGCAGGGAAAGCTTAACGACGATCTCAAGGCCGCCATCCTCGCCTGCGACACTAAGGCGCGGTTGGAGGATCTCTACCTGCCGTACAAGAAGAAGCGCAAGACCAAGGCCGATATTGCACGTGAGGCCGGGTACGAACCGCTGGTGGAGGAGCTGCTGGCCGACCCAGCCGCGGACCCCGAGACTCTGGCCACTAAGTACGGCGAGGCAGCTGGTAAGGATGCGAAGGACGCTCTGACCGGTGCCCGTGCCATCTTGGTCGATCGCTTCGCTACCGATGCTGATTTGGTTGGCTCTGTCCGTGAGCAGGTGTGGTCCTCCGGTTCCGCCGCCGCTGCCGTGGTGGAGGGCAAGGAGACTGCGGGTGCGAAGTACCGTGACTACTTCGAGCACAACGAACCTCTGGACACCATGCCTAGCCACCGCGTGTTGGCCGTGCTGCGCGGTGAGGCCGAGGGCATCCTGACGCTCAACATCGATGCGGGTGAGGATGAGACCTACGAGCACATGATCCGTGAGGCCTTTGAGCTTCCCGACGGCGGTACCTCCAAGTGGATTGACCAGGCCGTTCGTTTCGGTTGGCGCACCAAGTTGGAGGTGTCCGCTGCCCTCGATGCCCGCACTCGACTGAAGGAGCGCGCCGAGGCCGAAGCCGTGGATGTCTTCGCCCGTAACCTGCGTGACCTGCTGCTGGCCGCACCGGCTGGCCAGCGCGCCACTCTCGGCCTGGACCCGGGATACCGCAATGGTGTTAAGTGCGCCGTTGTCGACTCCACTGGCAAGGTGCTCGACACTGCCATCGTCTACCCGCACCAGCCGCGCAATGACTGGTCCGGCGCCAAGGAGCAACTGGCCACTCTCTGCGCCACGCACCGCGTGGAGCTCATGGCCATCGGCAACGGCACCGCTTCCCGCGAGACCGAAACCCTGGCCCGCGAAATCGCTGACCTGATAGCTCAGGCCGGTGGCAAGAAGCCGACCCCTGTGGTGGTTTCTGAGGCCGGTGCTTCCGTCTACTCCGCATCGTCCCTGGCAGCAGCTGAGTTCCCGGACATGGATGTATCTCTCCGCGGTGCCGTATCGATTGCCCGCCGCCTGCAGGACCCGCTTGCTGAGCTCGTCAAAATCGATCCGAAGTCCATCGGTGTCGGCCAGTACCAGCACGACGTTTCCCAGACCAAGCTCGAGCACTCTCTCGATGCCGTGGTCGAGGATGCCGTCAACGCTGTCGGCGTGGAGGTCAACACCGCCTCTGCGCCGCTGCTCGGTCGCGTTGCTGGCGTGTCCTCGACTGTTGCGGACAACATCGTCGCTTACCGAGACGAAAACGGCGCTTTCACCTCCCGCAAGGAGCTGCTGAAGGTTCCGCGTCTTGGCCCGAAGGCCTTCGAGCAGTGCGCCGGCTTCCTTCGCATCCACGGCGCTAACAACCCGCTGGATGCCTCCGCCGTGCACCCGGAGTCCTACCGCGTCGTCGATGCCATCGCCGCTTCGACCGGCGTTAGTGTCCAGGAGCTCATCGGCAACTCCCGTGTCCTGTCCAAGGTGCGTGCTGCAGACTTCGTCGACGAGTCCGCAGGTATCGGCCTGCCCACCGTCCAGGACATCTTGACCGAGCTGGACAAGCCCGGCCGCGATCCGCGTCCCGAGTTCGTCACCGCCACCTTCAAGGAAGGCGTGGAGAAGGTCTCCGATCTTCAGCCCGGCATGATTCTCGAGGGCACCGTCACCAACGTCGCGGCCTTCGGCGCCTTCGTCGACGTCGGAGTCCACCAGGACGGCCTCGTCCACGTCTCCAACATGGCCCGCGGTTTCGTCTCCGACCCGCACGAGGTCGTCCGCTCGGGCGAGGTGGTCAAGGTGAAGGTTCTCGACGTTGACGTCGAACGCAACCGCATCGGTCTATCGCTCAGGCTTGACGACGACGCCTCGGATGCCAAGCCAAAGCGTGACGGCGGTCGCGGAGAAGGCCGTGGAGGCGGCCGAAAGCGTGGTTCCCAGAATAAGAAGCGCGGTGGAGCCAACCGCGGTGGAGGCGGCGGTTCCATGGCTGACGCGCTGCGCAGGGCAGGCTTTTAGCTCCTGATCTGTTAGCGCTTGATTTATTAGCGCATAGCCTATTGGCGCATAGCGTCGATGCGGCTGTTGATCTCACCCGCGACAGCCGCAGCCATTCCATCCGGTACGACGATGGTGTAATCGGACCCCGAGGTCTCAATCTTGACTGCCTCGCCTGACCGTGCCGCCACGGTGATGCGGCCATCATTGCCAAGTCGAAGCCCAATACCGCCACCGTCGGCCCAGTTATAAGTGGCCGGCTTCGCATATTTGATGGTTCGAAGCTCAATGGGGTGTTTCATCTTCAGCGGTCCACAGCCGTTAAAAACGGTAATGGAATCTGTCTTCGGGTCCGTGTCTAGTGTCATGCCGGTTTCATATGCGATGAGGAATAGCGGCGTGCACAGCAGAAAAACAATGCCGAGGCTTGGCAGGAACACTGCGAGCGCTACAGACACCACGCACCAGACTGCGAGGGTGACCTTGACCCCCTTAGAGATGGTCACACTGACATCGATGGGAGTCGGGGCTCCTTCTCGATGGGGCAACTGTGGCGATGTCGGCTCGGTGACCGTGGCGTCGGTAAGCGAGGAGTAGTCCTTGAGGCGGCGCGTCACGAGCAGGGCCGCTACTAGGCCGATGATGACGCCGGCTATTGCATAGATCCAGCCGATTCGGGCGGTCGTAGGGTCCGTCGTGCCGATCTGCGGGATGATAATCGCGAATTCAATGCCGATTAAGAAGCCGCAGAGGGCGAGGTTGGTTATTGCAATTGGCTTGCGCACGACAAGCGGCGTGCTGGTCTTTGCACCGAGCCAACCGATCTGCGCACATGCGATGACGATGATGGCCATAATCAATGTGCTTTGAATTGGCGGCATGAAACCGTTGGGAGTGCCGCTACCGCTCCAATGCGTTGCTAACTGCTCCGGTAGTCGGTCGGAAATGGCAATTACCCACAGAAGCTGTGCAATCGCCAGAACGCACGGGGCGATGATTGTTCCTCGAACAATCCAGGGGTCAAAGCGTGGAATCTGCTGCATGGAGACAATCTAGCAGTTGGGGGGGGCTTTGTAGCAACGGTCGGCAGCGGTCGTTATTGGAGTGCTGTATCAGCGTGACGTTGTAGCGAGCGGTTGTAGCGTGCCGTCTTAGTGTGCGCGGAGTTTCGCCAGAAGATGCACCTCGTGACATTTGATAACACGCTCAACAATTCACTCGAATGTACAAGCGAAAAAGTTTTATTAAAGGGGTTGCGCAATCGAATGGGTGTGCTAAAATGGAGGCATCAAGAACAAAGTGCTTGAGCTTCTCTTCTTGGCGTTGGGCTAGTGGTATTCACTGGTTATCGACACTGAGCGGGGTTGGGGCTTTGGGGGAACAATGTCTGAAAAAGATAGTCCGGCCAAACAACCGTCCGATGTTTACCAAGCGGCTCTGCTGCCTGAAGCGCCGCAGTTTTTCCACGAGTCATCCACGAACCAGTTGGCGGTGGCGGGTATCCAACGCAATCGCCTGGAACTGGGTATAGCTTGCGGTTGCACGCCGAAGTCGCTTGAGATTGATGTGGATGCATACATTGCTGAAATCGCACCCGAGTTGGGTATTTCCCGCGGTAAGGCGCTCGAGTATGTAGAGGTCGGCATTCAGTTAGCGCGTATGCCCCGGCTGGGTGCCTTTATTAAAGCTCGAGCTCATTTGCCCTTTGCGCATCTGATCACCATTGCTCGCGCGACAGCGCCGCTCCACGATCCAGAGGTGCGTGCAGCTGTTGAAGAAGAAATTGCCCGCTTTGTCATTCCCCGAAAGCATGGCGAGGCACTCCGGGGAGTTCGCAGCCTACATAAATTCCTGCAACGGGTTATCGAAGAAATTGAACCTCAGCTTCGCCCCAAAAACCTTCCGGGTGATGTCGATCCGCTGCTTCCTGCAGGAGAACGCGAAATAGTAGGAGAGAGTATCGGTTTTGAAGAGAGCGACAACTTCGCGGAAGTTTTTATGGAGCTGGAAAAGACCCGCGCTCTCGAATTCAAAACCACCCTCGAGTCCATCTCCAGCTCAGCTGGCTGCACTCGAGTCGAAGCTTTGACACACCTCATCCGCGGCACCGCCGAGGCAAAAATCGTACTCAACCTATACTGTCCTGCCACAGAGGAGCGTCCCCGCACCGCCTGGCTTGGCGGCGTTGGCTGGATCTCGCAGTTAGCTACGCAGGCGTGGATTGATAAGGTCACGCATATTCGTATGCTTGCCGACGAAACCGCGGAGGGCTACGCCCCAACCGAAAGTCAGAGAGCCTTCGTTAAAGGTCGGGACGGAACGTGTCGCTTTCCGGGGTGTGATGTACCCGCGGAGCTCTGCGACATTGACCATATTGAGCCGTACGACAAAGAGCACCCAGAGGAGGGCGGGGCAACAGAAACGCCGAACCTCCACTGCCTCTGCCGCCGGCACCACAACATGAAAACAGCTGGTCTGTGGAATGTTGCACGTGATCGGGATGGGGTGGAACTGTGGACGTCGTCAAGCACGGGCAAAAAGGCGGTGAGCCTGGAAGACGGGCCGCTTGCCGGGCACGGGCGCTACACTTTCGACAAACGGGGACTGCGGATGACGCAGGCGCTGGCAGAATATAACGAGTATCGCCAGGAGCTGATAGAGCAATCACGGAAGCTGGTCGAGGAAGCGCGCAGGGGAGAAGACACCGATACTCCCAACCCGCAAGACCCCCAAGACTCGGAAGCTCCCCAAGACCCACAAGACCCGCCGAACATGGATGAGTTTGGTTTCTGACCAGGGGGTGTGTAATAATTTCCAGGTTGTCTTTATAGGCAGCTTTACCTGTTTCGGGCATGAACCGGCCGAGCGTCCCTCTGTGGGAAAGCGCCGCCAGGGTCCTCTGTCTATGCAAAAAGTAAAGGAATAAGTTTCCATGAACATTCTTGACAAGGTTGATGCAGCATACCTGCGCGACGACGTTCCGGAGTTCCGCGCTGGTGACACCGTCGAGGTCGACGTAAAGATCGTTGAAGGTAAGACCGAGCGTATTCAGGTCTTCAAGGGCGTCGTTATCCGCCGTCAGGGCGGTGGCGTCCGCGAGACTTTCACCGTCCGCAAGATGTCCTTCGGTATCGGCGTTGAGCGTACCTTCCCGGTGCACTCCCCGAACATCGACGAGATTCGCGTTGTCTTCAAGGGCGACGTTCGCCGTGCGAAGCTGTACTACCTGCGCAACCTGCGCGGTAAGGCTGCACGCATCAAGGAGCGCCGCTAGTCTTTTGGCGCAAAATAATCCCCATCGAGTGTTGAGCTCGGTGGGGATTTTTCTATCGCGTATAGTCTTTTCCCATGACCGACGACGATTCGCGCGAACAGACTGACGGCCAAAAAGAAGACCGTACTGAAGGCTTGAAAGGCTTCCGGAAACTTGACGCGGAGCCTGAAAAGCACACTCCGTGGTACATCGAGATTCCAATCATTATCGTGATTGCCCTGCTCATCAGTGCTGGTGTGCAGTCCTTTATCGGCCGTGTCTACGTGATCCCATCCGAGTCGATGCAGCCGACGCTCAACGGATGTGTCGGGTGCACCGGTGACCGCATTTGGGTGGATAAGGTTTCCTACCAGTTCTCAGATCCCAAGCCCGGCGATGTTGTCGTCTTTAATGGCCCGGAGTCCTGGAATAGTAACTACGTGTCACAGCGTTCTACTAACCCGGTGGCGAACTCGCTGCAGACGGTTGGTTCCTGGATTGGCCTTGTCGCCCCGGATGAAAATGCGTTGGTCAAGCGTGTGATTGCCACGGGTGGGCAGACTGTGCAGTGTCGCCCAGGAGATCCCGGCATCATGGTTGACGGCAAGATGACAGACCAGGATTTCATTAAAACTCCGGCAGACAAGCCGGTGGTGGATAATCTTGGCTCAGAGCAGTGTGGTGGCCCGTACTTCGGGCCGGTAACAGTGCCGGAGGGGCATCTGTGGGTCATGGGTGATAACCGCACCAACTCTGCGGACTCTCGCTATCACATGGGCGACGAGCTGCAGGGTACTGTGCCGCTGGATAACGTCGTCGGCAAGGTGCAGGCAATCATCCTGCCGTTTAACCGCATCGGTGGCGTCGATGATCCGGACATCCAGCACAACTAGTCAGCACAGTCTGCTCACGCCGCCGGCGCCGAAACTGCGGAGGCTGAAGCAGTCGCGCACGATAGAGGTCGCGCTGGCAAAGCGTGGCTTTGGGCCTGTAGCTGGGGTCGACGAGGCTGGCCGTGGCGCCTGTGCAGGCCCGATAGTCATCGCCGCCTGCTGCCTTCCCGAACGCCCTATCGCAGAGCTGGATAAGCTCACCGATTCTAAAAAGCTCACGCCGGCCGCACGTGAACGGCTCTTTCCGCTCATCCAACGCTTCGCCACCTCTTTTTGCGTGACGACGATTCCCGCGTCCTACATCGACCAATTCGGCATTCAGGACGCGAATGTCACTGGAATGCGCCGCGCGGTAGCCGGGTTGGGACAGCGTCCTGGCTATGTGCTTACCGACGCACTCAAAGTGTCTGGCTTCACGGCACCCTATTTGCCCGTGATTGGTGGTGATTCCGCTTGCCGATGTATTGCTGCTGCGAGTGTCTTAGCCAAAGTCACCCGCGACCGCATTATGGTTGACCTATCGGAGAAGTATCCGGACTATGGTCTGGCGGGGCATAAGGGCTACGGCACGTCATCGCATATGGAAGCGATTTCACGCCATGGCGCAACCCCGGTGCATCGGTGGTCATACCGCAATGTGCGCTTGGCACACGCGGAGTATCTTGAGCACCCCGAATAGACCAACATGTACAAAAAGAGCAACATGTAAACACTCGAAGGAGCCGTCGCGGTCGTGAGCGCAGAAGATCTAGAAAACTACGAGGCCGACGTTGAACTATCCCTGTACAAGGAGTTCCGCGATGTCGTTAGTCAGTTTTCGTACGTTGTTGAGACGGAGCGCAGGTTCTACCTTGCTAATGCTGTGGAGCTGATTCCGCACAACAGCGAAAACGAGGTCTATTTCGAGCTGCGGATGTCGGATGCGTGGGTGTGGGATGTCCATCGCCCGGCTCGGTTTGTCCGCTACGTGCGCGTTATCACTTTCAAGGATGTCAATATCGAGGAACTGGATAAGCCGGACTTGCGACTGCCGTAGGTTATCGTCGCCTGTCATCGCATGTTATGGCTAGCTGCTAACAGTTATCCACAGTCGAAAAATTATCCACAGTTAGGGCCCTCTGAGCATTTATCGGAGGGCCTTTGTCATGCCCGCTGTGCAAGAGTGTTTCCGAACCGCCAAGGCAGTAAACCGCCAAGGCACAATTCAACGGGGAACCAGGGGGACCGGGGCTATGACACAGAGCTTTGAAGAACTAACCACGAGACAGCTCGGCGCGTTTGGGGAGGATTTCGTCGCCGAGATGTTGGAGGATCAGGGGTGGGAAGTTATTGCTCGGAATGAGCGGGTGGGGCGCTATGAGCTCGATCTTATTGCTGAAGATGTTGACGGCAGGCTGCATTTTGTGGAGGTAAAAACGCGGCGCAGCTCGCGAAGTAGTCAGTTTGGGGACGGCAGAGAGTCCATCACAGCAGCCAAGCTTCGTCATTTGCGCAAGGCGGCGGCACAGTGGCTGTCAGAGAGTTCTACCAACTGGTTAGAGTCCATAGTTATCGACTGCGCAGAAGTCACAGTGTCCAGCCCTTCGTCCGGCCCTCCAGTCGTTGCAGTTACGTACATTCCCGCAATCAGCGACGCGATCATGTGGGACTGCTAGATGACTGTCGGTACAGCTCTTGCAGTCAGCCTCAGCGGCATTGAAGGAACTATTGTGCAGGTGGAAGCCGATGTTGGGCGTGGCTTGCCAGGAATGTATATCGGTGGGCTCGGCGATGCCGCCGTCGGAGAAGCCAAACATCGCGTGCGCACGGCGGTTGCTAACTCGCAGTTGCCCTGGCCGAAGACAAAGGTCGTGGTGAGTCTGTCTCCGGCGCATATCCGCAAGCACGGCACTAGCTTTGACCTCGCCATCGTCTGCGCCATCCTTATCGCAACCAGCGATGACATGGAGGCCCGAGGTCGTCTCCGCCACACGGTTCTCATTGGCGAACTTGGGCTCGACGGTTCCATTCGCCCGGTGCGTGGAGTGCTGCCGCAAGTCCTTGCCGCCCGCGAGGCAGGTGCCCGTTGGGTTGTCGTCCCCGCCGCCAACGCCGCCGAGGCCGCGCTCGTCGACGGCATCGCAGTCTGCACCGCAGCCGACCTCGCACAGCTATGGGGCTGGGTACTCACCGGCTCAGGTTTGACGACCGCGCTTAACGACGACCCCAGCGAACAAGCCTTCTCGGTAGACCTGGCCGATGTCGATGGCCAACCTGAGGCCCGCTTCGCCCTCGAGGTAGCCGCAGCAGGTGGGCACAATCTGTTCATGCAGGGTTCTCCGGGAACTGGGAAGTCCATGCTCGCTGAGCGCTTGCCCACAATTCTGCCGCCATTGCAGAAGTGGCAGCAGCTGGAGGTCACCGCGCTGCATTCGGTGGCCGGAGCGCTCGATACTGCGGACACTCTTATTCAACATCCGCCGTTTGTGGCTCCACATCACAGCGCGACTGTGGCAGCGTTAGTCGGCGGCGGTGCTGTGCCCAAGCCCGGCGCGATTAGCCTTGCCCACCATGGGGTGCTGTTCTTGGACGAAATCACCCTCATGCGCCCGGCGGTATTGGATGCGTTGCGGATGCCGATGGAAAACGGGGTGGTCGTCCACCTGCGTACGCACCATCGAGTGACCTTTCCGGCGAGAACACAACTAGTCATGGCGACCAATCCCTGTCGGTGTGGGGCGGCGTATGCCAGCGAATGCACCTGTTCTAGTACCGAGCGAGCCAAGCATGGTCGCGCATTATCGGGCCCGCTACGCGATCGCATGGATCTCAACGTCACGCTCAGTCCTGCCGGGGCCAAGCTGGGAATTAAAAACAAAGCACACAATGAGCCCTCCGCGGCCGTTCGCGATCGGGTACAGGCCGCACGTGACCGTGCCCGACATAGGTGGCAGGCCCTGGGGCTTGCCGACGAAGCAGCCGTCACCAACGCGAGTGTGCCACGCTCGCTTCTCCGTCGTCACGCGGGCTTAGACGAAGAAGCGATGGCGTTATTGGACTTCCAGTTGAGGAACGGAGAGATTACCCAGCGGGGAGTGGACAAAGTAATCGCAGTGGCGTGGACGCTCGCAGATCTCGGGGGAGTAGACGCGTTTACCTTCGAGCACGTGCAACGTGCCTGCCAGCTGCATGACCGCGAGAGCGGCTAATACAACCGAACCACTATCAAGGGGGAGAAATGGACGAAATTCACGCGTGGGCTTACCTGAATCGTGTGATAGAGGCGACGCATCCGCAGATTGTGCGGCTCGTGACGGAGTTTGGGCCGGTAGAGGTAGCAGAGAGGATCAAGGCTCGCGCCGGGCTGCCGGAAGGTCTGCTCAATACGACGCAGGCACGGGCCGACGTTGACCAGAGCGGCCACGATTTGGAGCTGGCGGCAGCGATGGGGTGGCGTCTTATTTATCCGGGGCACCCAGAGTGGCCGGGGGAGCTGCTGTCCTGCTTTACGACGCTCGAAGTCCGTGACCGCGCCGATGCACCACCACTTGCGCTGTGGGTGCGTGGCCGTGACTTGCGGGACGTGGTCAGTGAAGCGGTGGCGATTGTCGGAACGCGGATGGCCAGCAGCTACGGGACACAGGTGGCGGCCCAATTCGCGGGGCAGTTCGCGAATGCGGGGGTTAGTGTCATCAGTGGTGGTGCGTTGGGTATTGATGCCGCGGCGCATCGAGCTGCGCTCGACGCTGGCGGCACTACGGTTGTGGTCGGAGCCGGTGGTGTAGGGGTTGACTATCCGCGGGCGCATGCAGAACTCTTCGACGGGATTGCAGAGCGGGGTGCGCTGATTACGGAGTATCCACTGGGGGTGCGACCTGCGCGGCATCGGTTTTTGACTAGGAATCGTCTGGTAGCGGCCCTATCGCGAGCAACCACAATCGTCGAGGCGGGCTGGCGTTCAGGGGCGCGCAACACAGCGCACTGGGCAGTGAGGCTAAACAAGCCCTTGGGAGCAGTGCCGGGACCGGTGACGCTGCAAACTACCTCTGGCTGTCATGACCTAATCCGCAGTGGCGAGGCTGTCCTGGTGTGTAGTGCCGATAATGTGCGGTCGCTGTATCGGTCAGTTGGCACAGTGAATGAGGATGCTCAGCTTGAATTGTTGTGGGAAAAGTCGGCGGTGCAGAAGCTTTCTCGAAACGAGCTCGCTGTCTACGACTCTCTGAATTCTGCGGAGCCAACGCCGGTGGGAGAAGTCGCAGCGCAGGCGGGATTGGCCGTGGCGCTTACGACACATTTGTTGCTGGAGCTGCAGGGACGGGGGCTGACCAGTCGGGTGGAGGGTGGGTGGTTGCGCCAGGAACAGAAGCGTTAGTGAGGCGCTAATAAAGCCTTCTGCAGAGAATCTCGAAAAAATCTTGAATTAGGTATTGCAATTCTCTGTACGCTCAGTAATATAGGCAAGGCAAGCCTAAGTAACTGTTACGGAAACGGGCTTGTGACATGGGTGAGGCAATAGGGCAGTGGCTCTGGCGAAAGTCGGAGTCACTGCCTTTTTCCGCTGTCTGGTGAGGTCTCGCGGTGTGCATCTACTAAGGTCAGAACCGTGAAGCGCGCAACCAATAACGACGACAGGACTGAGCTGGATCTCGGGTTATCCGCCAATATTGAGGCCGTGCTCATGGATTTTCTCGATGAGCTGACTTATTCCCGCAGACTCTCTGACGCAACCGTCCGTGCCTATCGAGCCGATCTCATCCCCCTCCTCGCCGGCCTGGACCACATCAGTGAACTCTCCACCCCTGTCATCCGTGCGCACCTCGGCGCGAAGCATGCGGAGGGTGCTGCGCGGTCATCGCTGGCTCGCTTAACGACGTCCATTCGCCAGTTCTGTAGTTGGCTCGTAGCTCGGCAAATTCTCGATGCTGATCCGTCGCTGCGGCTGTCAACGCCGAAGAAACATCAGCATCTTCCGGAAGTGCTCTCGCCGGAGAGGGTTGAGGAGGCAATCGAGAAAGTCTCATCCGAGGACAGCGCAGTTGCGGCTCGCGACTTGGCCATTGTGGAACTGTTGTATGCCACCGGGATGCGTGTAGAAGAGCTGTGCAAGGCCGACGTCTCAGATGTGGACTTTTCCCGCCACATCATCTCGGTAGTGGGTAAGGGGAACAAGCAGCGCATCGTGCCCTTCGGTGCACCAGCGGAGGCGGCACTCAAAGGCTGGCTCCAGGTGCGTGGAAGCTTTCATGCTTCCGCACAGGCCGAACATGCGCTTTTTCTCGGTGTGCGTGGAGGTAGATTGAATCCTCGTCAGGCGCGCCGAGTTATTCATAAATGGGCTGATGTTTCACCGCATGCTCTCCGACATTCTGCGGCCACGGCCATGGTGGAAGGTGGCGCTGACTTGCGTGTGGTGCAGGAGATGCTCGGTCATTCGAGTCTGGCGACCACGCAGATTTATACCCACGTCTCAGCGGATCGTCTCCGTGAAGTACATAAGCGGGCACATCCGCGCGCTTAATTGCGCAGGGTTGTTTAATTGCGTACAGGCTTGAGCACGATTGGTCTCCGCTGTATCAAATCCAGTGGGTTGAGATAGTCTTTGCCGCGCAGTGCGCCCCAATGCAGGCCCGGTTCGGGATGTTTGGCGTTGACCACAAGATGACCAATCACCTGGCCAGCGGCCACGTGGTCTCCCTTTTCTAACGCGGTATCTATGGGCTGATAGGTTGTGCGGATGCCATCGGCGTGCATGATTGACACGGAAGTCATTCCGGCGATCGAACCGGCGAAATGCACCACACCGGGAGCTGAGGCGCGGATTGGCTGGCCCGGGGAGGCGTTCAGGTCTACTCCGCGATGTCCAGGCTGCCAGCGTTTTTCCGGTGGGGTGTAGAAGCGTAGAACTTTGCCGTGCACAGGGAAAGTATGCGTAATAGCGGATATTGGCTCGCCGGTAGCTGCAGGTGGGCTTGGGGGTGTTGTTAGCGCGACAGCGAGCACGAATAGCGCTAATGTGCGCATTAGCGAGCGCCTGAAACTCTGCTTGGTTGTCATGCGCGATAGTGTGGCGGACGCTACACCCGTCGACAAGCGGCAGTGCATTGCAAACGGTTCTAGCTGTGGATGACTTTTTGTCCTGTGGATAGCAGGGCGTGTCAGATATTGCGACCTGCGCGATGTATCAGATAAGATTACGCTCGCGGTGTCTGCCTTAATGGGCGGTCATTAGCACAAAGACTACGCGCGCGACCCATTCCGGCTGGTTCACGGGTGCTCGGCAGGATATCTGTCGGGTGTGAGGCAGCGGGGGAGCGCTAGGGCACAGGGAAAGCCTGTGCGTGAACTGTAACCACCTATATCGGATAAGAAAGGAAGGGAAGCAGCCGCAGCCCTAGTCAGGCTGGACGTGAGGATCTTCCCTGAATATGACATGGCTGTTGTATCCATGCGAGAACTGCTCGATGCAGGTGTCCACTTCGGTCACCAGACCCGTCGTTGGAACCCGAAGATGAAGCGTTTCATCTTCACCGAGCGCAATGGCATCTACATCATCGACCTGCAGCAGACCCTGACCTACATCGACGAGGCTTTCGAGTTCGTCAAGGAGACTGTCGCTCACGGTGGCAACATCCTGTTCGTCGGTACCAAGAAGCAGGCTCAGGAAGCCGTTCAGAACGAGGCAGAGCGCGTTGACATGCCGTACGTCAACCACCGCTGGCTCGGCGGTATGCTGACCAACTTCGCCACCGTTTCCAAGCGCCTGGCTCGCCTGAAGGAGCTTCAGGCAATGGACGCTGCTGAGAACGGCTACGAGGGTCGCGGCAAGAAGGAAATCCTGATGCTGACCCGTGAGCGCACCAAGCTGGAGCGCACCCTGGGCGGTATTCGCGACATGTCCAAGGTTCCGTCCGCACTGTGGATTGTTGACACCAACAAGGAGCACATCGCTGTCTCCGAGGCTAAGAAGCTGGGCATTCCGGTTGTTGCCATCCTGGACACCAACTGCGACCCGGATGACGTTGATTTCCCGATCCCGGGCAACGACGACGCAATCCGCGCTGCTTCCGTGCTGACCCGCATCATCTCCACCGCTGTTGAAGAGGGCCGCAAGGCTCGCGCTGAGCGCGAGGCCAACGCTGCTCGCGAAGCAGCAGGCGACGCTCCGATCGAGTCCGCCGCTGAGAACACCGACCAGGCTGCAGAGATGGACGCCGAGGGCTCCGCTGCAACTGAGACGGCATCCGCTGAGTAAAGCTGAACTTTCTAACCACCACAAGTTCTAACCACCACAAGGAGGAACGCCCAGCATGGCGAATTTCACTGCTGCTGACGTCAAGAAGCTCCGTGAGCTGACCGGCTCCGGCATGAAGGCTTGTAAGGACGCACTCGTCGAGACCGACGGCGATTTCGACAAGGCTGTCGAGATCCTGCGCATTAAGGGCGCAAAGGACGTCGGCAAGCGTGCAGAGCGCACCGCTGCCGAGGGCCTGATTGCTGTTTCTGGTAACACCATGGTCGAGGTCAACTCCGAGACCGACTTCGTTGCCAAGAACCAGGAGTTCATCGACTTCGCCAACAAGGTCGCCGACGCTGCCGCAGCAGTCAAGGCAAACTCCCCGGAAGAGCTCGCAGCAGCTGACCTCGACGGTCAGACCGCAGCTGAGGCTACCCAGGAGCTCTCCGCAAAGATCGGTGAGAAGCTGGAGCTGCGTCGCGCTGCTACTCTCGAGGGCGACAACATCGCTGTCTACCTGCACCGCCGTGCAGCAGACCTGCCGGCAGCTGTCGGTGTTCTGGTTGCTTACACCGGTGAGGGAGAGGGCGCTGCAGAGACTGCTCACGCAGCAGCTATGCAGGTTGCCGCTCTGAAGGCTCAGTACCTGTCCCGCGAGGATGTCCCGGCTGACCGCGTCGAGGCAGAGCGCGCTGTCTACGAGAAGATTACTCGCGAAGAGGGCAAGCCGGAGCAGGCTATCGCCAAGATCGTCGAGGGCCGTCTGAACGGCTTCTACAAGGACGTTGTTCTGCTGGAGCAGCCGTCCGTCGCTGACAGCAAGAAGACCGTTAAGCAGCTCATGGAAGAGGCTGGCGTTACCCTGACCGGTTTCGTCCGCTTCGAGGTTGGTCAGCACTAATTCGCTGTAATTTGTGCTCTAACCTCTAGCTGCTAGCTAGTGTGAATGCCCCATCCGATTGCTTCGGGTGGGGCATTTTGCTGCCATGTTGCAGACAATGCGGAGCGTCAAGTGTGCCTTGCTGTCGTGACCGGGTAGACTCGTCTGCGACTTTTTAAACGGTGTGAGAAAGGTGCATGGTCATGGCAGAATCTGTCGAGCGCAATGGCTTCAAACGTGTGATGCTCAAGCTCGGTGGTGAGATGTTCGGTGGCGGCAAGGTTGGCGTTGACCCGGACGTGGTGCAAAACGTTGCCCGACAGATTGCGGAAGTTTCCCGAAAGGGCGTCGAGGTCTGTGTCGTCATTGGCGGAGGTAACTTCTTCCGTGGCGCACAGCTTCAGCAGCGCGGCATGGACCGCGCACGCTCTGACTACATGGGCATGCTGGGCACGGTCATGAACTGCCTGGCTCTGCAGGACTTCCTCGAGCAGGAGGGCGTGGACTGCCGCGTTCAAACTGCAATCAACATGGCACAGGTCTCGGAGCCGTACCTGCCGTTGCGTGCTAAGCGCCACCTGGAGAAGGGCCGCGTGGTCATCTTTGGTGCAGGTATGGGTATGCCGTACTTCTCCACCGACACCACCGCCGCCCAGCGCGCCCTGGAGATCGGCTGCGAGGTACTGCTGATGGCCAAGGCCGTTGACGGTGTCTACTCGGCCGACCCACGTGAGGTGCCGGACGCAGAGCTGTTCGATGACATCACCCACCGTGAGGTTCTGGAACGGGACCTGCGCGTTGCTGATGCCACCGCCTTCTCCCTGTGCATGGACAACAACATGCCGATTCTCGTGTTTAATCTGCTTACCGACGGAAACATTGCGCGCGCGGTAGCCGGTGAGCAAATCGGTACTCTCGTCCACAGCTGATAAATTTGTTCGTAATACGTTCTTTCCACAGAGCGCTCTAGAACTATCTAGAACCCGCGTAGAAACCCGAGGTTAAAAACACAATGATTGATGAAGTCCTGCTTGACTGTGAAGAAAAGTACGGTAGCTCCGTAGAACACTGCCGCGAGGAGCTGACCCACATTCGCACTGGCCGTGCGAACCCGGCGATGTTCAACGGCGTTATTGCGGAGTACTACGGTGTTCCGACTCCGATTACCCAGATGGCTACCATTTCGGTTCCAGAGCCGCGCATGCTGCTGATTAAGCCGTATGAGCTGAGCGTCATGGGCGACATCGAAAACGCGATTCGCAACTCCGACCTGGGTGTGAACCCGACTAATGATGGCCAGGTCCTGCGCGTAACTATCCCGCAGCTGACCGAGGAGCGTCGTCGTGAGATGGTTAAGGTCGCACGTTCGAAGGGCGAAGACGCCAAGATCGCGATTCGCAATGTCCGTCGTAAGGGCATGGAAACTCTGAAGAAGATTCAGAAGGACGGCGATGCTGGCGAGGACGAGGTGCAGGCAGGCGAAAAGGAGCTGGACCAGGTCACCAAGAACTACGTCGAGCAGGTGGACTCCTTGGTTGAACGCAAGGAAGCGGAATTGATGGAGGTTTAGGCCTTCATATTCAACCGGGAGAGGGGATTTGAGGCGCCAATGCCAACGTCGAAGCCAGCGTCCAATAAGGAACGTGTTCTAGACGAGCTACGGCTTATTAAGCCGCGTAACTCGGCAGGTCGGAACCTGCCGGTTGCAATTACGGTGGGCGTAGCACTTGGTGCAGTCGTCATCATCGGCTTGCTGCTGGGGGCGCTCGCCTGGACCGTTCTGGTCGCCGCGGCGGTTGGCCTTGCAACCTGGGAGGTCTGCGAGCGGCTCCGCGAGTCCGATTGGCAGGTCCCTCGCCCGGTTCTGATTTTCGGCGGACAGCTGATGGTGTGGCTGTCCGCCTACTGGGGGATTGACGGTCTGGTCATGGGCCTGACTGTTACCCTGATGCTTTTACTAGTCACCCGTCTGTTTTTGCACGGGATGGCTGAAGCACCACGGAACTGGCTGCGGGATGTCGCAGTCGGAGTTTTCGTGGTGATGTGGATTCCGTTCTTTGCGGCGCTAGCTGTGCAGCTGGTGCACATGGACAATCCCTGGGAAGTCGATCCCCGTCTGGTCATTGTGACCTTCATGATCGGGGTGATTTCCAATGACGTCGGAGGCTATGCCGCCGGTGTCATGTTCGGAAAGCATCCGATGGCTCCGAAGGTAAGCCCTAAAAAATCCTGGGAAGGGTTCGGCGGCTCTCTCGTACTCGCCACTATTACTGGAGCGCTCTGTGCAATCTTTATGTTGCACGCGCCGTGGTGGCAGGGCATCGTGCTGGGCATTGCCTTGGTTATCTCCGCCACGCTTGGTGACCTGATGGAGTCCCAGTTCAAACGCGATCTGGGGATTAAGGATATGTCCTCGATATTGCCGGGCCACGGCGGTCTGATGGACCGCCTGGATGGCATGCTGCCATCAGCCGCGATGACGTGGCTGATATTGCAGCTTTTCAGCCTGGTTTAATTTGGCTGGTTCAGTCGGGCTTTAGTTGTCGCCCTTACGAATCTGGCGGCGCAGATCAAACATTCGCCAGCCACCGATTAGCGCAGTGATGAGGGCGCCGAGGATAGCAGCGAACAGCATTCCGACACCGACCGGGAAGTTCCAGGCCCAGCCGAACAGGTTTAGTGTGGTCTCCTGCTGATTCTGCAGAATGAATACAAGCAATACGATCAGCAAAACTGCACTGATGACCAGGCCAACCCACATCGAGCCCGCGGTAGTCTTTTTCACCTTGCGCCGGCCAGGAGCGGGCGCTGGCTCCGGTGTGGAGTCCTTCTCTGCGGGCGCGTCAACGACTGGCTCTGGAAGGTTGTCCTGCTCTGGTGCAGGAGCCACGGAATCATTTGGAGAGTACGACGGAGTATCGTCGAAAAGCGGACTGTCGTTATTCGGCTGATTAGCGTTAGTCATACCTATCATTCAACACGTTTTGGCAGGTATGTACCACTTGTAAAGGTCCACTTAGTTGCGGCTGCCTAGTCGCTCATTAGGCCAAAACCGTTATTACATGCGAAAATGGGTGCCATCATGGCATCTTCACTTCCAATCGTTCTTAAAGCTCCACGTCGCGGCATGCCCGCGACCCATTTTGCGGACCTCGATGTTGAGGAACGGAAGGCTGCGGTCAAGGAACTGGGCCTGCCGGCCTTCCGCGCCGATCAGATTGCCCGGCACTATTACGGTCGGCTTGAGGCTGACCCTATGACGATGACTGATCTG
The DNA here is from genome assembly GCF_030232425.1 of Corynebacterium sp. MSK019. Lineage (NCBI taxonomy): Bacteria > Bacillati > Actinomycetota > Actinomycetes > Mycobacteriales > Corynebacteriaceae > Corynebacterium > Corynebacterium sp. MSK019. Next base: position 197,482 of record NZ_JASPJT010000002.1, read on the forward strand.
CCGGAAGCAGACCGTCAAAAGGTCAAAGACAGTCTGTTCCCACCTTTGTTGACTCCCGTTCGCCACATCACCTGTGACGACGGCGAAACCCGTAAGACGCTGTGGCGTGCAGGTGACGGTACGCTGCTGGAATCCGTGCTGATGAAGTACCCGGGGCGTGCGACCCTCTGTATTTCCTCACAGGCCGGTTGCGGTATGGCATGCCCATTCTGTGCGACGGGTCAGGGCGGTCTGCAGCGTAATCTCTCCACCGCGGAGATTGTCGACCAAGTTCGTGAGGCCGCTGCCACTATGGCAGCCGAGGGCGGTCGCCTGACCAACATCGTATTCATGGGCATGGGTGAGCCGCTCGCGAACTACAATCGCGTTCTCGCCGCCGTCCATCGCATCACGCGGCCGTCGCCGGAGGGATTCGGCATCTCGATGCGCAATGTCACCGTCTCTACGGTCGGTTTCGCGCCGAACATCCGACGGCTTGCCGACGAGGACTTGTCAGTCACCCTCGCGGTGTCTCTGCACACTCCGGATGACGAGCTTCGCGATGAGCTGGTACCGATCAACAATCGCTTTACAGTAGCTGAGGTGCTTGATGCAGCTCGCTACTACGCAGACAAGACAGGCCGTCGCGTATCTATTGAGTACGCTTTGATTCGCGATATTAACGACCAGGATTGGCGTGCAGACTTGTTGGGTAAGAAGCTCCACAATGCTCTGGGCTCACGTGTCCACGTCAACCTGATTCCGCTCAACCCGACTCCGGGGTCGAAGTGGGACGCCTCTCCGAAGAAGCAGCAGGAGGAGTTCGTCCGCCGCGTACAGGCGCAGGGGGTACCGTGCACGGTCCGCGATACCCGTGGCAACGAGATTGCGGCAGCGTGTGGTCAGCTGGCGGCCGAAGAGGTTTAGCCGACAAATAGCAAAAAATCCGCACCGAATTCGGTGCGGATTTTTTTGTGCGCTGTAGCGCTATAGAGCTGTTGCTATAGAGCTGTTAGGCCAGACTTTCTGCAAAAGTGGCTAACTCTACTGGTTCTGGCCTTCCGGCAGGCGGTTCCAGGAGCGCAGCTGAGAGTCGGTCAGGTTAGCGTAGACGCCAGTGCCGTTTACCTGGTCGCGTGCCCACTCCGGCTCAATGTGGCCTTCCGGCTTGTTGTGACCGGTAACGGTGCGAACCTGAGAACCCTGCGGGGCGAACAATTGCAACAGCAGGCCAATAGCAATCAGGGCGGCGATGACGACCAGCCACCAGTTCTCGACGTTGCCCTTGTGGTTACCAATGGTCATGCCCAGCAGGAAGATTACGGAAATCCAGCCGGCCTTCTGCATAGCGCTCTTGCTAATGCCGTGCCAGCCCCACTTCGCCGACGGCTCGTCGAGGGTGCTGACGCCGCGGTAAATTTCTTCCTTTGGCTCGTGGTTGCTCACTTGAAAGTCCTCCTGTTAACACTTTCGGCGAATTGCACTCTATATGCACTTCAGTCTATCTGCGGTTTTGCTGAAAGCGACTGAGCGCATTTTCAGACAATCTTGAGTATCGGGTGTAAGGATACCTTAGAACTTGCTGAAATTGGGACTTAGCCCGGCCGGAAACTGTTCGCCGGTGTGCTCGTTTGCCCAAAGTGGGGGTAGGGTGAGCACTCGTGACATTTCTTCTTGGAGTTTTACTCTTCGCAATCGGCATCGCGGTGACAATCGCCCTTCACGAATGGGGCCATCTCACCGCAGCTCGCCTGTGTGGAATGCGAGTGCGTCGATACTTCATTGGCTTCGGCCCAACGCTGTTTTCCTTCAAGCGGCATCACGCTGCGGCAGGTGGGCATGACACCGAGTATGGAATAAAGGCAATTCCCTTTGGCGGATTCTGCGACATCGCAGGCATGACAGCAATGGATCCCATCGCTCCTGCCGAAGAACCCTACGCCATGTACAAGAAGCCGTGGTGGCAGCGCATTATCGTGATGCTCGGTGGGGTGGCAATGAACCTCATCGTTGGATTCATCATTCTTTACTTCATTGCCGTGACGTGGGGTTTGCCCAACATGGGTAAGGAAATGGCGCCACGCATTCAGGCGGTGCAGTGCGTCTCGCCGGCACAGCGTGCCGACGGCACGCTGGAGCCCTGCACTGGTTCCGGTCCTGCAGAGCGCGCAGGGCTACGTGCCGGAGATGTGATTGAGAAGATCAATGGCACCAAGATCACGTCCTACCCCGAGGCTGTGTCTCTCATCGGTAGCTCTGCAGGTGGCGACATCAAAATGACCATCGACCGCAATGGCAGCACCCAGACGGTCACGGTCACCCCGGAAGTCGTCAAGCGCAAGACTAACGACGGGCAGGACATCGACCAGCCAGCAATTGGTATCGCCTTCCAGCGCCCAGAGACCATCCTTCACGAGTACAACGCAGTGACTGCCATCGGTGGTGCGGCCAGCTTCACAGGCAGCCTTTTCGGGGCGGTTTGGAACGGGCTGCTCTCCATCCCGGAGAAGGTTCCCGGCGTGGTCGCCTCTATCTTTGGTGCTCAGCGTGACCCGGCCAGCCCAATGAGTGTCGTCGGCGCGTCGCGTGCCGGTGGTGAATTGGCGGAGATGAACCAGTGGCCTTCATTCTTCCTGTTGCTAGCTAACCTCAATTATTTCCTGGCCGTGTTCAACCTCGTGCCGTTGCCGCCACTCGACGGTGGCCACATCGCCGTTGTTATTTATGAGCGCATCCGCGACCTGATTCGCAAGGCGTTCGGTAAGCCTGCGCTTGGGCCTGCCGATTACACCAAACTCATGCCAATTACTATGGCCTTTACCGCAGTTTTGCTGGTCTTCGGCGTTCTGGTTATGGCTGCTGACGTGGTCAATCCAATTGTGCTGAACCGCTGATAGCAGGTTGCGGCGCGCCAGCGTCGTCGTAAAGCAAAGCGGTGCTAACGTCAGCCCACATGGAACAAACTTCGCGCCGCAAGCCCCTGCTTCGCAGTATCTCGGCTGTGGCAATCACGGGTCTGGTGTTGTCATCCGCCGCGTGTACGCCGCGGCCTGACACCGGGCGCGAGGTGCTTGAGGAATTCCTTGGGGCGCTGGCGGGAGGGGATGTCGCTAAGGCGGCGGCGCTGACCGATCATCCGGATTCCGCTGAGGGGGATCTGAATGCGGCCACCGACGGCCTTCAGCCGGAGGGGCTTGACTATGAAATCGAGGGTATCGATACCAGCTCGAATCAGTCCTCGGCCGAAGTCACCATGAATTGGCAGCTGCCGCATCAGCGACGCTGGGGATATGACACCACTTTCACGCTGACCAAGACTGAGGCTGGGCAACGGGATTGGGCGTTGCGCTGGTCGCCAGCATCCCTGCATCCACAGCTGGGGCGTAATCAGCACCCAGAATTGCGCACTATCGCAGCTCCACGTCCGTCTGTGGTTGGTTCGGACGGTGCGGCCTTGCTTGAGCCGGGGACTGTGCACCGGGTAATTCTCAACCGCGATGGGGCGGAGAATGTGCAGTCGTCGATTAACCGGGCGGCGACGGTCATCAATAATGAAATGCCGGAAGATGGTCCGAAGCTCGACGCCCGAGCAGTGGGGGAGCAGGCAGCTGGTGGGAAGGGTAACTTTTCGCTGATTGTGCTGCCGGCATCCACGCCACAGCGAGTCAAGGATGAGCTCGCGGACATTGACGGAATTTCTGTTAACGATGAAGCAGCGATGGTGCGACCCGACCCGGGGTTTGCGCCTGATTTGATGAGCCGTGTGGAAAGGCTAGTGGACACTGGTGATCACGGTGCCGATGGCTGGAAGATCGTGGCGGCCAACGAGGGCGGAGCAGTCGTCGGCACGCTCTATGAGGTGTCTCCGGATGTAGCCCCGGCGGTGCAGGCATCGATTAGTAAAAAGGTGCAGGACGCAGCGCAGAAGGCAGTCGATACGCGGCAAGATGCGAAGGCAATGCTGGTGGCTGTGCAGCCGTCTACGGGCAAGATTCTGGCGGTAGCCCAGACGGCGGAAGCAGACAAGGACGGTGACCTTGCGCTGATGGGACAGTTCCCGCCGGGATCGACGTACAAGATTGTCACTGCCGCTGCAGGTGTGCAGCACGAGGGACTAAATGCGGGATCGACTGTGCCGTGCCCAGGTTCGATGGAAATCGGTCCGCGAATTGTCACCAACTACAACGGAAGTGGTGTCGGGGATACCTCGCTGAGCGATGCCTTCGCGCGGTCTTGCAACACCACGTTCGGCAACATCTCCCACAAGTTGGAACCAGGGCAGTTCAAGGAGGAGTCCAAGAACTTCGGCATCGGCATCAACTATCACATCGCGGGCCTCGACACTATTACCGGCAGCGTGTCTGACGGTAGTGATGAAGTCGAGCGTATCGATGCGGGCTATGGACAGGGCAATGACTTGGCCAGCCCGTTTGGCATGGCGCTGGTTTCCGCGACGGTGGCGGCCGGGCGCACTCCGACGCCGTCACTCGTGCCAAGCGCGGGAACGTGGCAGTCGCAGACGTCGAAGCCACTTCCACCTGAGGTTTTGAACGAGGTTCGCTCACTCATGCGGGCGGTGGTGACCTCCGGTACCGGTTCGGCCATTGCCGGACGCGGTGAGGTCTACGCCAAGACCGGTGAGGCCGAGTATGGAGGTGGCTCGCACGCTTGGTTCACTGGCTATCGAGATGACTTGGCCTTCGCCACGCTCATCGTCGGCGGTGGTGGATCCGAACATGCGGTGGCGATTACCGATGCCTTCTTCGCCAATATGGATGAAGGTTCAGGAGACGAGGGCTAGAGCATTTCTGGCTTCGAAACCGGCACAGGCCGAAAGGCTAATCCGGGGGTAGGGGTAGAGTATGTTCCATGACTCAGCGTTCTCCACTTACTCAGCAAAAGTCCACGCCAATTCGCACTGTTCCGGCACATATTGAACGGCCGGAGTACGCCTGGAAGGACGAGGTTCAGGAAGGCGTCGGCGAGCCGCTGGTACAGACTCCGGAAGATATTGAAAATATGCGAGAGGTCTCTCGCATTGCTGCCAACGCGTTGGTGGAGGCCGGCAAGGCCGTAACTCCGGGCGTGACCACGGATGAGATTGACCGGGTGGTGCACGAGTACCTGTTGGATCACGACACCTACCCGTCCACGCTGGGGTACCGCGGTTTTGAGAAGTCGTGCTGTGTGTCTCTCAATGAGATTGTCTGCCACGGTATTCCGGACACTCAGGTTATTGAAGACGGCGATATCGTCAATGTCGACGTCACCGGATACAAGAACGGCGTCCACGGTGACACCAACGCGACTTTCCTCGCGGGCAATGTCTCGGAGGAGCACCTCCAGCTAGTGGAGCGCACTTACAACGCCACCATGCGCGGCATTAAGGTCATCAAGCCGGGCCGTGAGATTAATGTCATCGGCCGCGTAATCGAGTCTTACGCTAAGCGTTTTGGATACAACACCGTTCGGGACTTCACCGGTCACGGTGTCGGTACCACGTTCCACAATGGTTTAATCGTTCTCCACTACGATGAGCCGAGCCAGGACACCATTTTCGAGCCGGGCATGACCTTGACTGTTGAGCCGATGATTAACCTTGGTGAGCTGCCGTACCACATCTGGGATAATGGCTGGACTGTGCAGAATGATGACTTCAAGTTCACCGCCCAGTTCGAGCACACGGTGCTGGTGACCTCCGACGGCTATGAAATCCTCACTCTGCCGGATGAGCAGAACGTGCCAGGTCAGTTCCAAACTGGTTGGAAGCCCGAGGCCTAACCCGTGCAGGCCCCTGCAGCTCTGATTGCCGGCTGCACCTCAGATGCCGGTAAGTCGGTTCTGGTCGCCGGCATGTGTCGGCTGCTCGCGCGCCGCGGCGTGAAGGTCGCACCCTTCAAAGCACAGAACATGTCCAACAACTGCGCTGTCACGCTTGACGGCGGCGAGATTGGGCGCGCGCAGGCTCTGCAGGCGCTCGCCTGTGGGCTGGAGCCGGATGTCTCCTTTAACCCGGTGCTTCTCAAGCCGGGCTCGGACCACACTAGTCAGGTGGTGGTGAAGGGCAAAGCCGATGGGCATGTGAGCGCTCTGACGTACCGGTCGCGTCGAAAAGCGTTGCGCGGGGTAGTCGCGGAGACATTGGAAGAGCTGCGGGGGCAGTTCGATGTCGTCTTGTGCGAAGGCGCTGGTAGTCCTGCCGAGGTCAATCTGCGAGAGTCAGACATCGCCAACATGGGCTTGGCAGAGCTCGCTGATTTGCCGGTTGTGGTCGCCGGCGACATCGACCGCGGTGGGGTGCTTGCACATTTCGTCGGCACGCATGCAATTTTGAGCCCCGAAGACCGCGCGCGAATTACCGGTTTTATCGTCAACAAGTTCCGGGGCGATGTTTCGCTGTTGACACCGGGATTGGACGTGGTGCGCGAGCACACCGGCGTGCCCGTACTCGGCGTAGTGTCTTTTATTCCGGGGCTGTGGATCGATGCGGAGGATTCGCTCGGCACAGTCGCTGGTGCGTCGGTAGGGCCGGCGAACGCACCGCTGGGTACGGAAACGTTGTCCGTGGCCGCCATTCGCTTGCCGCGCGTGTCCAACGCCACCGATATCGAAGCGCTTGCCTGTGAACCAGGGGTACACGTGCAGTGGACGGTCGATCCGTCGGTCGTTGCTCGCGCCGACCTGGTCGTGTTGCCCGGGACGAAGTCGACGGTCGCCGATCTCAAGTGGTTGCGCGAGCGTGGGCTTGACGACGTACTGGAGAACCGAGCCGCCCGAGGGCTGCCGCTGATTGGCATCTGCGGTGGGTTCCAAATGCTCTGCACCACCATCACTGACTCGGTGGAGTCGGTAGCCGGGACAGTGAACGGGCTTGGCGTGTTCGATACCGACATTGAATTCGCGGGGACGAAGACGCTGGTGAGCCACCCGGATGGCTCTTACGAAGTCCACAATGGACAGGTTGTGCGAAGCAGCGAGGCGCCTTTTATCACTGAGCCTGAAGAAGGGGCGCGGCGTGGCATGGTGATGGGCACGCACCGCCACGGCTACCTGGAAAATGATCAGGCGCGCCGTGAGTTGCTGATGGAAGTTGCAGTTGCCGTCGGTCGGGACGGCTTTGAGGTCAGTCCTAATACTTCGTTTGCCGGAGAACGGCTGCTGCAGGTCGACCTGTTGGCCAATGCAGTCGAGAAGTACCTGGCTGGGCCCGCATTGGCCCAGGCCACAGGTATTGAACAGCTGGGCTAGTTATCGAACTCCAGGCCCAGGATTGCGTTTTCAATCAGCTCTGGCAGTGCTGGGTGGATCCAGTGCTGGCCCTTGACAACTTCGCGCACATCCATTTCGAAGCTCATCATCTGGATGCACTGCTGCACTAGGGTGGCAGCCTGCTCGCCGATGAAATGCGCACCCAGCAGGCGGCCGGTGGAGCGGTCCGCAATCAGTTTAGCGAAGCCGTCGCGATCCTCCAGCGCCCAGCCGTAGGCGACATCGCCGTAGTTCTGTACCTTCACGGTAATCTCCGTGCCATTTTCCGCAGCCCAGGCGCGAGCTTCATCCTCGGTCATACCGACCTGACCAATCTGCGGATGTGAGAAGACTGCCGACGGAATGTAGCGGTGGTCAAATTCGCGCAGGTCCGACGGGTTCAGCACGTTGTGGAAGACAACCTTGGCCTCATGGTTGGCAATATGCTTCAGCTGGTACGGGCTAGAGACATCGCCCAGCGCCCACACACCTTCGGCAGAGGTGCGGCCGTTCTGGTCAACCTTGATGCGACCATCGTCGTGCATCTCCACACCACCGGCTGCAAGGTCCATACGGTCACCGTTGGGAATGCGTCCGGTTGCCACGAGCAGGGCATCGGCTGCGATCTCCGTGCCGTCGTCAAGCGTGGCCGTGACGATCTCGCCCTCCTGGGAGAGTTCAGTGATGGAGGTGTTCATGCGGATGTCAATGTCGCGGGCGGCAACCTCGTGGAAGCGCTCGGAGATAGCGGCGTCTGAGCCACGCAGCATGACATCGGAGCGCACCAGCATGTGCACCTTCGTACCGAAGGAGGCGAAGACGTGCGCGAACTCGCTAGCGATGTAGCCGCCGCCGACGACGATCATTTCGCGCGGGAGCTTGTCGACGCGCATGATGTTCTCGTTGGTGTAGTAATCGACCCCGGAGTCTGCGATGAGGCCCGGAACGTGAGGGCGGGAGCCTGCAGCGATGATGATGTTGTCGGCTGTGATGTCGACGGTTTCCTCGCCGATGCCAGTGCGAATAGTGCGGCGGCCGACGAACGTTGCGTGCCGGTCGTAGACATCGATATTGGGAGTCTCGTCCCCGCGGCGGTATGCCTCGCCGCCGTCGGCAATCTGGTCGACGCGCTGGGCAAAAACGCGATCCTGGATTTGCTTGAGATCAACGGAGTCGAAGGTGCCGTGCACACCCAGGCGGCTGGCCTCGCGGATGTTGCGGGCGGCATCAGCGGCCAGAACGAACATCTTGGTGGGAATACACCCAACGTTGAGGCAAGTACCGCCGAAGCGTCCTTCCTCCACCAGAGCGATACGGACATTGTCGTAGGCTGGGGCTGGAATGGAATTGCCGGACCCGGTTCCGATAATGATGACGTCGTAGTGGCGTGGGGTAGTCTCAGGCGAATTCTCAGTGGTCACAAGCACTCCTAGCATTCTGGTCAAACTAGTTTGGTTCAACCGTACTGAATGCTGATTTATTCCGAGTTCCTATTCTGTGCTCCTATTTTGAGCTGTCTCCTGGATTGACTGTGGCAAGGAACTGAAAGGTCTCATTAAAAGCGCGGTCAAGTGCTTCGGGTGCGGAAAGGTAGACGTCATGGAGAGCACCCGGAATCGCGACGTTGCGAGCCTGCGGTCCCAAGTGGGCAGTGGCATCGGCAATTTGCTCAGTGTTGAGGACAGAGTCAACGCGACTGTGCTCCGGTGTGTAGTCGGAGCCGAGAAGGTAGTTGTCCGAGTGGAGGACGAGCGTCGGCACGCCGGTATCGATACCGCGGCTGACACGTTGCTGGCCGACGATGATGGCATTGAGCCAACGCCAGTTCTTGTCATGGCCAGCCAGCGGCTTGAAAGTGCGGTTGTACTCCCAACGCCCCTGGTGGTCGGCGCTAATGGATTTTCCATAGCCGCCCGCAGACTGCACTGGAATAAGACTGTTGGGGCGAATCCGCGACATAACACGAGTCACCAGCGAGTACACGGGAGCCTTTGCCCGGGAAACGTGCAGAGCCAGCCACGGTGAGTTCAAGACGGCAGCCGTGACGGAAATATTGGGTGCTTGCGGGCAATGGCCGCCTGTGCTTCGTAACCAATCGAGCCAGAGCACGGCAATGAGACCACCAGTGGAGTGCGCATTAACAGTGACAGTTGTATGACCGGCGTGGTCTAACACTGCGAGTGCCCTGTTGAGATCCTCGAAGTAATTCGTCAGATCGCTGCAGCCATGCCAAGTCTGCCCAGGTTGGTGCGCGCGCCCGCACTTACGCAGGTCAATAGCGTAAAAGGCGTAGCCTTCGGCGTGGTACCGTTCCGCTACGTGCTTCTGGAAGAAATAGTCCGACATCCCGTGAATCCATAGAACCGCCGGACGTTTTTGGAAGTCGCTTGCCGACGAGTCGGGGCAGTAGCGGACCAATACCGCGTGTACGGATCCCTCACCGTCGGGGTCCTGGCCGAGTTCGATGACATGTTGGCTGTAGTCTTCGCCTAGGTTATCGGGGTTAAAGGTGGGGGTAACGAAATCGGGAATATCGGTAGTCACAGGGTCAAGCCTAGCGCCGATTACCGGGGGTAGTGGGAATGTGTGCCACAATAGATTATGGACTGAGACGGTAGCTCTCTTTTGCGTCTTTAGTTGTGTGCGCGCATGTGAGCGAGCGCTAGTTTGAATCACTAATCAAGTTAGTAAGGATGTTGACAGCAAAATGGCTGATAACAAGCTTCCTGCTTCCAGTGGCGACGAGGTAGACGTCGTCCTCATTGGTGCAGGTGTAATGAGTGCGACGCTGGGTGTGCTGCTCAAGGAGCTCGAGCCATCCTGGTCACAGGTTCTGTTCGAGCGTCTCGATCAGCCCGCCAAGGAGTCTTCCTCCCCGTGGAACAACGCTGGCACCGGCCACTCTGCTCTGTGTGAGCTGAACTACACGCCGGAGAAGAACGGCAAGGTCGATGTCACCAAGGCTAAGCTCATTAATGAGCAGTTCCAGGTTTCCCGCCAGCTGTGGACCTCGCTGATTGAAAACGGCACCCTGACTGACCCGAAGGAATTCATCAACCCAGTTGATCACACCACCTTCGCTCAGGGTCCGGAGCAGATGGCGTTCATGCGTCGTCGCTATGAGGCACTTGAGAAGGAGCCACTGTTCCACGGTCAGGAGCTCATTGAGGATCCGGACCGTTTCGCTGAGTACCTTCCGCTGATGTCCGAGGGTCGTGACTTCTCCAAGCCGGTCTCCGCTATTCGTAACCCGAATGGTACGGACGTTAACTTCGGTGCACTGACCAAGCAGTACCTGGCCGCACTGTCCGATATGGGTACTGAGATTCGCTACGGACACGAGGTCACCGGTCTGAAGCGCGACGGTTCCAAGTGGATCGTCACCGTGAAGAACCTGCACACCAAGGACGTTCGCACCCTGGTTGCCAACTTCGTATTCGTCGGTGCCGGCGGTGACGCACTGCCGCTGCTGCAGAAGGCTCGTATTAACGAGATTCGCGGTTTCGGTGGCTTCCCGGTCTCCGGTCAGTGGCTGCGCTGCACCAACGAGGAAGTCATTGCTAAGCATGACGCCAAGGTCTACGGTAAGGCTTCCGTCGGCACGCCGCCGATGTCCGTTCCGCACCTGGACACCCGTGTTATCGACGGCAAGCGCGGCCTGCTCTTTGGCCCGTACGCCGGTTGGAACATGAAGTTCCTCAAGAACGGTAACAACCTGGACCTGATTAAGTCCCTGCGTCCGGCCAACCTGCCGTCCATGATGGGTGTTGGTGTCCAGGAGATGGGGCTGACCAAGTACCTGATTACTGAGGTTCTGAAGGACTTCGACGCACGTATTGAGTCCCTGCGTGAGTACGTCCCGAACGCTCGCCCAGAGGACTGGGAGCTGATCGTCGCTGGTCAGCGCGTCCAGGTCATTAAGCCGATGAAGGCTCCGGTCTTCGGTACCCTCGAGTTCGGTACCGCGGTCATCAACTCGTGGGACGGCACCATTGCCGGCCTGATGGGTGCATCCCCGGGCGCTTCCATCGCTCCGGCCGTGATGATCAGCCTGATTGAGCGCTGCTTCGGTCGCCACATGGGCAAGTGGGCTCCGAAGCTGAAGGAGCTCGTCCCGTCCTACGGTACGCACCTGGCTGATGACCCGGCTCTGTTCAAGGAGGTCTGGGAGGCTTCCCAGAAGGCCCTGAAGTTGGAGCGCTAGTAACTCGCTGAAGAGCTTCAAAGAGTTCAATTAAGCCAACATTGTTCTACCCCGCTGTGAGCCATCCGTTCGCAGTGGGGTAGAACTGTGCTTATGGAAAAAATCACGTCAGCGACCACTGCACAAACAGAGCCCACTTTTCCTTTTACTGCGATCGTCGGGCAGCAGCGACTACAGCTTGCGTTGATTCTGACCGCGCTATCCCCGGAGATTGGTGGTGTCGTCATCCGCGGTGAGAAGGGCACAGCGAAGACCACTACGGTCCGCGCGTTGGCGCCATTTCTCAGCGGATCGTTGGTAAACCTGCCACTCGGCGCTACGGAAGATCGAGTCGTAGGCTCCATCGATGTGGAGACCGTCCTGACTACCGGACACGCACAGTTCAACCCGGGACTACTCAGCGCGGCTGACGGTGGCATTCTCTATGTCGACGAGATCAACCTGCTGCCGGATCATCTCGTTGACTCCGTTCTCGATGCCGCAGCCACCGGTCGCGTGGTTGTTGAACGCGATGGCATCTCGCACTCCGCAACCTCCAGGTTCGTGTTGGTCGGCACGATGAACCCGGAAGAGGGCGAATTGCGTCCCCAGCTTCTCGACCGCTTTGGTCTCGCCATCGACGTCACCGCATCCAAGGATCCGGCTGTCCGCGCGGAAATCGTCGCCCGCCGCCTCGACTTTGACGCCGACCCGGAGAGCTTTGTCACGCGGTTCGCCGCCGACGACGAGGCACTGCACGCCCGCATCGATCGCGCGCGCGCACTGCTTGACGACGTCGAATTGACCCCCAACATTCTTGGTCAAATTGCCACAGTGTGCGCTGCTTTTGATGTGGACGGGATGCGTGCCGACATCGTCATTGCACGTACCGCCCGCGCTCACGCTGCCTGGCGAGTAGCCGGGGACGAGTCGGCGCAGCCGGCACCCGGCAATCCAATTGAGATCACTGCTGAAGACATTAAGGTAGCTGCGGAAATGGCACTGCCGCACCGTCGTCGCCGTGACCCCTTTGATGAACCAGGACTGGACCAGGAACAGCTCGACGATGCTCTGCAGGATGCAGAGGAGCAGTTCCGAGATGACCAGAATCAGCCAGAGTCGGATTCGGAGACCTCAGACCAGCCCGAAGTCAAACCTGAGAAGCCCTCCCAGTTCGACTCCAACTCCGAGCCTCAGGAGCCGCAACAGTCGAATTCCGCGGGATCGAAGGGAGGTCGCGCCGCTGAAGGCGCCCCCTTTCGCCGTTCGTAAAATCAGCGTTGACGGTGTCGGCCAAGGGGATTCCGGCCGGCGTTCCAAGGCCATTGGCCCGCGGGGCAGCACCATTGGTGCCGAGCGGGGAGGCCATGGTCTCCACGTGCCGGCGACAGTGTTGGCGGCGGCCAATCGTGGCGCCCGGATGGGCGACTCCATGATCCCTCTGGAACCGGCGGACGTTCACGGCGCTATCCGACAGGGAACGGAGTCCAATCTGGTCGTCTTTGTCGTGGACACCTCGGGTTCCATGGCAGCACGCGACCGTCTGGCAGCCGTCACCGGCGCAGTCACATCGCTGCTGCGTGATGCCTACCAAAGCCGCGATAAAGTCGCTGTCATTACTTTCCGCGGAAATAACGCCGAATTAGTTTTACCGCCGACGAAGTCTATCGACACCGCAGTACGTCGCCTCGCAGATGTCCGCACTGGTGGCCGAACTCCATTGGCCGAAGGACTGCTGAAGGCACACGAAGTGGTAGTTCGGGAAGCCCATAGGGAGCCCACACGGCGCGCAATCATGGTCTTGCTCTCCGACGGCCGAGCAACGGGTAAAAATGGCCTGCAGCAGGCGAGGGCTGTGGCCGCAAAGATCCGTCGTCAAGCGTTGGCGGCGACGGTGGTTATCGACTGTGAGCGCTCTCGCGTGCGGCTGGGGCTGGCACAGGAACTCAGCGTGGAATTGGGTGCGACCTGCATAAATCTCTCCGAACTCAATGCCGAAGCCGTGGCGGGCGTGGTCCATGCCTATCATCGAGACCATGGCACAAGGAAAGCTTGACCCCAAATCAATTCCCAACGATGGACTGACCACCAGGCAGCGTCGCATGATTCCGATTACTGCGGTGCATACGGGCCCAGGTAAGGGCAAGTCCACCGCGGCATTCGGTATGGCGATGCGCGCGTGGAATCAGGGGATGAATATCGGTGTCTTCCAGTTTGTAAAGTCGGCAAAGTGGAAGGTTGGCGAGGAAGCTGTCATGCGCCGGTTGGGCGAGCTTCACGACGACACGGGGGAAGGCGGCCCGGTCGAATGGCACAAGATGGGAGAAGGTTGGTCTTGGTCGCGTAAGCAGGGCACTGAGGAGGACCATGCGGCAGCTGCTGCCGAGGGATGGCAGGAGATTAAACGCCGCCTGGAAAATGAGGTGCACGACTTCTACGTGCTCGACGAGTTCACCTACCCAATCAAGTGGGGTTGGATTGATGTCGACGATGTGGTGGAGACATTGAGGAACCGTCCCGGCCGCCAGCATGTGGTGATGACTGGCCGCGATGCGGATCCGAAGCTCGTGGAGGTCGCGGATCTGGTGACGGAGATGACCAAGATTAAGCACCCGATGGATGTCGGACGTAAGGGACAAAAGGGCATCGAGTGGTAGCGCCTGGAATTGTCATCGCGGCGACAGCATCAGGCACGGGAAAGACGACAATCTCCACGGGCCTGATGCGTGCACTGTCGCGCCGTCACGCGGTGGCACCTTTCAAAGTCGGACCCGACTATATTGATCCTGGCTATCACGGGGTAGCCGCTGGTCGTCCCGGCCGCAATCTGGATTCCTTTATGTGCGCGCCTGAGATGATTGGGCCGCTCTACGCACATGGAGCTGCCGACAGCGATATTGCGGTGGTCGAAGGGGTTATGGGGCTTTTCGACGGCCGCATTGGTGACGACCCGCTATCGGTGGAGGGCTCGACGGCTGAGATTGCCTCACTGTTGGGACTTCCGGTGGTGTTGGTGATTGATGCCCGGCATATGTCGCAGTCGGCTGCGGCTGTTGTCCACGGTTTCTCCACGCTTCGCACTGACGTCCGTGTCAGTGGCGTGATTATTAATCAGGTGGGCAGCCCGCGGCATGCGGACATCATTACCCGTTCTGTGGAGACCATGGGGGTCGAGGTGCTCGGCGCTATTCCGCGAGTGACTGATATTGAGGTGCCCAGCAGGCATTTGGGGCTGGTCACTGCAGTCGAGCAGGGTGAGCAGCTAGAAGCGGTCATTGAATCGATGGCCAACTTGGTGGAGACCTACATCGACATAGACCGGATTATCCAGCTTGCCCGGCAGCCCTATCCAGCTGAACCATGGAACCCCGCACAGTTCGTTGTACCGCTGGCTCTTAATCGCCGCGTGCGTGTAGCGGTCGCGGCGGGTCCTGCGTTCTCGTTTACCTATGCAGAGCACCGTGAGCTATTGCAGGCCGCTGGAGCCGAGGTCGTGGATTTTGACCCATTGGTTGACGAACTGCCGGAAGCCGAAGGCTACATCGTGCCCGGTGGATTCCCAGAAGAGCATGCCGACGCGCTATCTATTCGTGATGACATTCGCCGCGATCTACGTCAGGCTGCCGACGATGGTGCGCTGATCCACGGCGAATGCGCGGGGCTGCTCTGGCTGCTTGAAGATCTCGGTGGGCGCCGTATGTGTGGCATCATCCCGGGGCGAGCGCACATGGCACGGTTGAAGCTGGGGTACCGGGAGGCTGTGGCGCTGACTGATTCTGTGCTGTGCCCGGTAGGAACGCGCGTGCGCGGTCACGAGTTCCACAAGACAGCCCTAACCGATGACACCGCAAGTGTCGCTGCTGCGGCCGGGTGGCAACCAGCCTGGGGTTGGCGTGGATATCAAGGCGAAACAGTTCGCGACGGCTTCGTTTCCGAGTCTGGGCGGATTCATGCCGGTTACCTGCATGTTCATCCGGCGGGTGCGCCGGGGAACGTCAGTCGCTTTGTCGCTTCGTGCGCCGGGTAAAGTATTAGCTATGAGTTTGCTTCTCAAAGACTACGGTGTGTTGGTGATTGGCGGTTCCACGGCTGCAGAGCGCGTGATTCCTCGGCTGTTGGACTCTGGCGCTGATGTCACTGTGTGTGAAGGTGGGGAAGTAACAACTGCGATTGAGGCCTGGGCTGCAGACGGCCGTATTACTTTGACCCGCACCGGCTTTACCGAGGCGATGAGCTGGGGCAAGGCTCTCATGGTCTGCTGTGACGAGGCGTTGCTGCGTGAGGTGACTCTAGAGGGACACCGCCGAGGTATTCTCGTCGACGATGAAACCGGGGCTTCCAGCCCGCTTACTCCTGTGGCGCTGACCGGCCGTCGCGCGTCGCGCGCTGGGGACCTCGCTGGTCAGGTCGCACTCGTAGGCGGTGGCCCGGGCGACCCCGGTCTGATTACCGTTGAGGGGCGTCGCTTGCTCCGGCTTGCCGACGTTGTCGTTGCAGACCACCTCGGTCCACTGTCGCTGCTCGGTGACTTGGAGCCGGATGTCGAGATTATTGATGCCGGCAAGCTTCCTTACGGCCGCGCCATGGCTCAGGAGCGCATCAATGAACTGCTAGTTCATCGTGCCCGTGAGGGCTACTTTGTGGTCCGGCTCAAGGGCGGCGATCCGTACATCTTCGGCCGCGGTTTTGAAGAGCTTCAGGAGCTACAGAAGGCTGGGGTACCGGTTCGCGTTGTGCCGGGTATTACTTCAGCACTGGCGGTACCGGGGACGATTGGCATCCCAGTTACTATGCGTGGCGTCAACCATGAATTCACTGTTGTGTCCGGTCACGTCCCACCGGGGCACAGGAAATCGCTGGTCAATTGGGATGCGCTGGGCCGGATGCACGGCACTATTGCCATCATTATGGGAGTTAAGAACGGGCCAAAGATTGCCGAGGCTCTGATGAAGGCCGGCCGCAGCCCGAAGACTCCGGCTGCGGTCATCCAGGACGGCACGCTGCCGAATCAGAGGTCGCTACGCTGCACACTCGGCGAGCTTGGCGAGAAAATGGTCGAAGAGGCAATCAAGCCGCCCGCAGTTATCGTCATCGGTGAAGTCGCGGGCCTGGATGAGGGCGATGAGTAAGAACAACAAGTCGAGCAACAACAAGTCGAAGAAACCAGAGCCAGAGCAGCAAAAGGCAGGGCTTGTTACTCGACTGCTTGCCGACGATCAGCTGCGTAGCGCTATCTGGATGGGCGCTGCGACCTTCCTGGTGTTTTACCTCGGAGCCATGATTATTTTCCGCCTCCTTCTCCTCGGCGGAGAAGGCTCGCGATACGACAGCATTTTCATCGCTGTCATTGCGCTCATTGCCGCCATTGTGGCAGGCCGGAAGCGCTACAACGACGACATTTAGTTTTCCGGGACGCGGAAGATGAGGGTGTCGTCGTCAAGCGAGACATCGTATCCTGCGGCGCGCGCGATATCGACGGCCTCTGTGGGGGAGGTCGGTGCCGTGTCGGAAAGGGCAATGGCGCGGGCAAATAGGCCCTTGTAGTGCTTGTTGAAGTGGCTGACGATTTTGCCCTCGGCGGTGAGCACGGTCATCGTTGTCGCGCTCTTGACTTTGCCCAAATTGGCGTAGGTGCCGGAACGAAGGTCGATGAGGAAGTCGACATCATTGAGAGCCTCGGTGATGGCGGTGCCCCAACGGCGCTTCATCGTGGGAGCCGCGTCGGCAGGCTGATCCGCGAAGGGGAGCTTGACCGTACCAGAGAGACGGTAGTGGGGGATGAGGTCGTCCCCGCCAATGACACCGAAGAGCGCTGACCCGATGGCGAGTCGAGCACGGCCGGTTTCCGGCAAATCGCTGGGGGAGAGTGCGTCGTAGAGCACTCCGGTATAACGCTCGAGAGCCGGCATGGTCGGCGACTCTAGGAGCGCGGCATTAGCTGTGACTTCGTCAGCAAGCCGTGGTCCCAGCTTCAGTGTTTCCATCGCAGCTTCCCTGTTCGCACTTAACTCCACGAGATCGGCTGCAATGCGCTCGCGGATGGGATTGAGGGAGCCGAAGCTCAGCGAGGAAAAGTCCACTGCGGGATGGCTGCCACCAGTGGCTTTGGTTTCAGATGGGGGTAGGACTACGAGCATGGGCACCATAGTAATGCCCCGCATGTTGCGAAGAATGATCGACGGGTAAAATCAGCATTCATGATTACGCGAATGTCCCAGCTGTTCCTGCGCACACTGCGCGAGGATCCAGCTGATGCCGAGGTCCCTAGCCACAAGCTGCTCGTCCGTGCCGGCTACATCCGGCGAACTGCCCCTGGTGTGTACTCCTGGCTGCCACTGGGCTTGAAGGTTCTGCGCAACGTAGAGAAGGTTGTGCGCGAGGAGATGGAACGCATTGGCGCACAGGAGCTGGCATTCCCTGCACTGCTCCCGCGTGAACCGTACGAGGCGACGAATCGGTGGACCGAATACGGCCCCGAGCTGTTCCGTCTGAAGGATCGCAAGGGCGCGGACTACCTGCTGGGGCCGACGCACGAAGAGATGTTCGCGCTGGCTGTCAAGGATCTTTTCAGCTCCTACAAGGATTTCCCGACGACGCTGTTTCAGATTCAGACCAAGTACCGCGACGAGGCTCGCCCGCGCGCTGGTATTCTGCGTGGCCGCGAGTTCGTGATGAAGGACTCTTACTCCTTTGACATGGACGACGAGGGGCTGGAGAATTCTTATCAGCTGCACCGCGGTGCCTACCAGCGACTTTTTGACCGGCTGGGCATTAAGTACGAAATCTGCCACGCCACCTCCGGCGCTATGGGCGGTTCGGCCTCCGAGGAGTTCCTGGCTGTTAGCGAAAGTGGCGAAGACTCCTTCGTAGTCTCCACCGACGGTGAGTACGCCGCCAATGTGGAAGCCGTGAAGATTCCGGCAGTCGAACCGCAGCCGATTGAGGGACAACCGGAGGCGAAGGTTTACGAGTCTCCGAACTGCACCACAATCGCAGCACTTGTTGATTGGGCCAATGGTGCGGACCTCGGACGCGAGGTCACTGCTGCCGATACTTTGAAGTGCGTTCTCGTCGCCGTCGACCCGAAGAAGGTCGATAAGGAGGGCAACGCCCTGCCGGAACAGCTCACCGCAATCCTGGTTCCCGGTGACCGTGAGGTCGATGAAAAGCGTCTTGAAGTCGCATTTGAACCGGGTGAGGCGCGCTTGCTGGAGGACAAGGACTTCGCAGCCAATGACTTCCTGATCAAGGGCTACGTCGGCCCGCAGGGGCTCGCCGATCGCGGTGTGAAGGTCCTTGCTGACCCCCGCGTGGCGGAGGGCACAAATTGGATTACAGGAGCCAACGAGGAAGGCAAGCACATCGTCGATGTGGTCGCTGGTCGCGACTTCCAGATTGACGGTATTTGCGATGTCGCAGAGGTGCGTGACGGCGACCCGGCTCCGGAGGGGCATGGCACGCTAAAGATCGAGCGCGGAATCGAGATCGGTCACATTTTCCAGTTGGGCCGCAAGTACACCAACGCCTTTGAAATCGACATCCTCGATGTCAACGGTAAGCGTGCTCGTCCGACGATGGGGTCCTACGGCATAGGCGTATCCCGCCTGGTCGCTGTCCTCGCAGAACAGCAGTTGGATGAAAAAGGCCTCAAGTGGCCAGTTGCCGCAGCACCGTACAAGGTTCACATCGCTGTGGCCGGCAAGAACGCCGAAGCAGCTGAGGCCGCTGAACAGCTGGCGGAAGACCTCAGCCAGCAGGGCATTGAGGTGCTTTTCGACGACCGTCCGAAGGTCAGCCCCGGTGTGAAGTTCAAGGACGCCGAGCTGCTGGGTATGCCGTTTGTGGTCATCTTTGGCCGTGGCTACGCGGACGGCAAGGTGGAGCTGCGTAACCGCCTGACCAACGAGACCGACGAGGTCGCCGCTGACGGCATTGCAGCTCACGTCGCGGAGCTGGTTCGCAAGGCTTAGAGCCCGGGCAACGGCTCCAAGTTGTTGCCACCTAGCGCTGCCGCTCCGGCGGCAGCCACGCCAGCTGCCTGCAGTGCGAACATACGCATCCGAGGGTTATTAGCAGCGAGCAATACGTCTTCCCACGCCTGGGCACAATAGCGCTCCAATGCAATCATGTAATCGACGGGTGCCGTATCTGGCGAAGGAGCGCCTTCCGGCATATAGCCAGGTGCGCTCTCCGGCACCTCAACGTCGGAATCCTCCAAAATTAGTCGGGCACGATCGCGCAAAATTCGGTGGCGCTCGCCACGGGCCAAAAGTGCAGTAGTGGTATCGCCTCCGACACGTGGTGCGGCTACGCCGACACCGTAAATCATCATGTATTCGGCTTGCAGTGCCTTAGTCATCTGTTCTTCGGCACCCGAGATTTCATCCCTGTCACTGGGAATCAATGGGACAAGCTCCTCCCACGCAGCGCCCGCAACACGCAGAGCGAGGACGATACCACCATCGACAGCCGTAGCAAGGCGTGCAGCATGCTTCTCCCGC
Organism: Corynebacterium sp. MSK019; assembly: GCF_030232425.1. Lineage (NCBI taxonomy): Bacteria > Bacillati > Actinomycetota > Actinomycetes > Mycobacteriales > Corynebacteriaceae > Corynebacterium > Corynebacterium sp. MSK019. Next base: position 217,393 of record NZ_JASPJT010000002.1, read on the forward strand.
AGCGCCGTGCGTGAATCCAGAGCCTTCGTCAGTACTGGATTATTTCGCGAGTCCGTGAGCAGTAATTTCGCATCGGAACCGGTAACCAGGGATCCTGGGACTGCTACGTCCGAGCCACATTCATCGACAGGTTTACCGTCCTTGTGGGTACCGCAGGCGCGTGTGATTTCCGTATCCAGTTCGGTTACCTGCGCGGAGCGCACAGCTGCGAGGTCAGGATTGGCGTCGCTAAGCGACTGTGCATCGCGCGCCGCCAGCGCATGGAGAACCTCAATGGCGTAATCGGGGCGCGGTGCCACCAGATGCGAGCACGCGGAAAGCGCAGGAAGTGATCCCACGGCGAGGGCAGCAGCGAGGAAGCCACGGCGCGAGAGAGTACGAGTGCGATGCGATGCGGAAGCAAAACTGGGGGCGGGAGGTTCAACAATCACCTCACTATGGTGCCACGGCGGGCGGCACTTTGTGTCAACGCGGTGTGTGGAAACCGCCCAGGTGCGCAATTCCTAGTACTTGACCTGTAGACTCTACGACTATGGCGATACCCGCACCCGAGAAAATTGAACAGTTTGTGAGCCCGGCGCTCGCACAAATCGGCCTGGATGTGGAAGATGTCAAGGTCGTTCGCGCCGGCGCAAAGTCACAGGTCATTGTGTTGGTTGACGCAGATGAGCGTCCTGACCTCGATGTTCTGGAACAAGCCACGCATGAAGTATCTTCGGCTCTGGATGCCGCGGAGGCACGTGGTGAAGCCGACTTCGGCGCTCAGGGCTACACCTTGGAAGTTTCCACTCCTGGTATTGACGCACCGCTGACTCAGCCTCGGCACTGGCGTCGTAACCGTGGTCGTATTGCGGAGATTTCGCTTGCCGACGGTTCCGCGATTGCAGCCCGCATTGGTGCGCTGTCGCCGGATGAAGAATCCATCATTCTCGTTACCTCTAAAGGGCCAAAGGGGCGTTTGAAGGCTGTTGGTCAGCGTGTCCAATTAACCAATGTGACCCGTGCAGTGGTACAAGTTGAATTCTCTAATCCGCCCGCAGCCGAGAAAGATTTTGCGGGACTAGACTATGACGATGCCTTGACCAGGCTGGAGGATAACAAGTGAAGATTGAACTAGCTGCCCTGCGAACCTTGGAAAAGGAAAAGGGTATTCCTGTCGACGAAATGCTGGGACTGGTCGCCCGAGCATTGCGTGAAAGCTACCGTAATACCACCGCACCGGCACAGTATGCGCGCGTCGAAATCGACCGTGAGACCGGTGACGTCATAGTCTTTGCCCAGGAGCGAGACGACGAGGGCAATCTCATCTCCGAATGGGACGACACTCCGGAGGACTTCGAGCGTACCGCTGCATTCGCTGTTCGTCAGACCATCCTTTCGCGTCTGCGGGATGCGGAGAGCGATAAGGTTCTCGACGAATACGCAGACCTGTCTAATCAGGTCATTTCCGGCGTGGTCCAGCGCGATGTCTATGCCAATGAAAAGGGCATTGTCGTCGTCCACATCGGTTCGGAGGCCAACGGCCGCGACGGTATTCTGATGCCGGCTGAGCAGCTGCCAGGTGAGGAACTCAAGCACGGTGACCGCATCAAGTGCTACGTCGTCGGTGTGAACAAGACTCCGCGGGGTGTTGCGATTCACCTGTCACGCACGCACCCGGAGCTCACTCGTAAGCTCTTCGAACTTGAAGTTCCGGAAGTTGCCGATGGGGCAGTGGAATTGATTTCCATTGCGCGCGAGGCCGGTCACCGCACCAAGGTTGCTGTACGCCCCACGGTCAAGGGCCTCAACGCTAAGGGCGCCTGCATTGGGCCCCGCGGTCAGCGTGTGAGCTCGATTATGAATGAGCTCAAGGGCGAGAAGATCGACATCATCGACTACGACGAGGATCCGGCGAAGTTCGTTGGTAACTCGCTGGCGCCCGCCAAGGTAGTTAGTGTCAAGATTCTGGACATGGACGAGCGCCGTGCACACGTTGTGGTGCCCGACTACCAGCTCTCTCTTGCTATCGGCAAGGAGGGACAGAATGCCCGTCTGGCGGCTCGTCTGACCGGCTGGCGAATCGATATCCACTCCGACGCGGAGTAGACACAACGTCAGCGTCCCAGCGGTTGCGAAAGTGGCGGGAAAGTGCCTAGGGGGTTGGCACTTTCCCGCCTTTTCGGGTTATGCTGGGAGGTGGCCAAACGACAAGACGTGATTTTCCTATGCGAATTTTCACGCTGAATTTCTTAGCAGGAAGGTGGGTGCGTCAGGAGTATGACGACTTCGCGGGTGCTAAACCCGAATTCGACAACTCATACACCTGCACCCACACGTACCTGTATTGCAACTAAGCAGCGCCACAATTGCTCGGAGCTGCTGCGCATTGTCGCCACCACCCGTTCAGATGGCTCAGTAGCCGTCGTTGCTGATCCGCATCGTCGGATGCAGGGGCGAGGTGCCTGGATCACCCCAACACTAAAGGCTTGGGAGATCGCCGACAAGCGCCGTGCATTTGGCCGCGCACTGAAGGTATCTACGCAGGTAGATGCGTTTCCGGTTAAACAGTTTATCGCCACGCACTACGAAGCGGCGGAGGGTTTCGCTCCCGCTGACGATGTGCGTGTCGCTAAGCAGGGAGGCAGGAAAAATGACAACAGAAAGACCTGAACACTGATGAGCACACGATGAAGCATCAGCGATGAACGGCAATAGATAAGAGGGAGCCCTGCAGGCGCTCTCGGTGCGCGGACAAATCCGCCATCGGGCGCTGCTCGGCCCCCACTAGTGAGGAGAGCAGTGTCCGGAAAGCTACGTGTCCATGAGCTCGCTAAGCAGCTCGGGGTCACCAGCAAAGAACTACTCGCCGAGCTGAAGGCTCAGGGCGAGTTTGTTAAGACCGCTTCTTCGACGGTGGAACCACCCGTCGTCAGGAAGATGAAGAAGGTCTACGAAGAGAAGAATGCTGGCGCAGGTGCTGACGCGTCTGCCCAGGCCCCAGCGACCAAGGCTGCAGCTAAGTCTGCTGCTAAGTCGGGTGCCAAGCCAGCAGCTAAGCCAGGCGCTAAGCCTGCTGCACCAGCTGCAGCAAAGCCGGGTGCCAAGCCAGCAGCTGAGCCAGGCGCTAAGCCTGCTGCACCAGCTGCAGCAAAGCCGGGTGCCAAGCCAGCAGCTAAGCCAGGCGCTAAGCCTGCTGCACCAGCTGCAGCAAAGCCGGGTGCCAAGCCAGCTGCAAAACCAGGTGCCAAGCCTGCTGCACCAGCGGCGGCAAAACCGGGTGCCAAGCCAGCTGCACCGTCCCGTTCGCCGAAGCCGGGACAGGAAATGCCACGCCCGCCGAAGCCTGCTGGCCCGAAGCCAGGGCCGAAGCCAGGCGCACGCGCACCGCGTGTGGCGAACAACCCATTCTCGACCGGCGGATCCTCCCGTCCGGCACCGCGGCCGTCCAACATGCCGCGTCCGCAGGGCGGTCCTGGCCGTCCGGGCCCGAAGCCGGGTGGACGCCAGGGTGGCCCTCGCCCGCAGGGTGGAAACGGCCGTCCGGGCCCGAAGCCGGGAGCACGCCAGGGCGGCCCTCGCCCGCAGGGTGGACAGGGCCGCGGTAATAAGCCGAGCGGCAATCGTCCAACTCCTGCAATGATGCCTTCGCACCCGAACCCGGGGCAGATGCCTGCAAAGGCAAGCCGCGGTGGCGGTGGCGGTGGCTTCGGCGGCCGTGGTCGCGGCCCGGGTGGCCCGGGTGGCGGACCGCGCGGTGGTCGCGGCGGACGTCGCGGTGGAACTGCAGGTGCATTCGGGCGACCAGGAGGCGCCCCGCGTCGCGGACGTAAGTCGAAGCGTCAGAAGCGCAACGAGTACGAGGCAATGCAGGCACCATCCGTGGTAGGCGGCGTTAAGCTGCCCAACGGTAAGGGCACGACCATTCGCCTCGCACGTGGTGCATCCCTGTCTGACTTCGCTGAGAAGATTAACGCCGATGCAGCATCGCTGGTCCAGGCGTTGTTCAACCTCGGCGAAATGGTGACGGCAACTGCATCGGTCTCCGACGAGACCCTGCAGCTGCTCGGCGACGAGATGGATTACAAGGTCCAGGTCGTCTCGCCTGAGGATGAGGACCGCGAGCTCCTCGAGTCCTTCGACCTCCAGTTCGGTGAGGACGAGGGCGACGATGAGGACCTGGAGCAGCGCCCGCCAGTGGTAACTGTGATGGGTCACGTCGACCACGGTAAGACGCGCCTGTTGGACACGATTCGTAAGGCCAACGTCGGTGGACACGAGTCCGGTGGTATTACCCAGCACATCGGTGCCTACCAGGTGCCGGTGGAGCTCGACGGTGAGAAGCGCAAGGTTACCTTCCTGGATACCCCGGGTCACGAGGCGTTTACCGCCATGCGTGCTCGTGGTGCCAAGTCGACCGATATCGCGATTCTGGTTGTTGCAGCTGATGACGGCGTCATGCCGCAGACGGTTGAGGCTATTAACCACGCCAAGGCCGCTGATGTGCCGATTGTCGTTGCAGTCAACAAGATTGATAAAGAAACTGCAGATCCGCAGAAGATTCGTGGTCAGCTGACTGAATACGGTCTCACTGACGAAGAGTGGGGCGGCGACACTATGTTCGTCGATATCTCCGCTAAGCAAGGTCTCAACATCGATCAGCTTCTCGAAGCAGTGCTGTTGACTGCCGATGCTTCGCTGGATCTGCGCGCCAATCCGGATATGGACGCTCAGGGTGTCGCCATTGAGGCTCACCTTGACCGTGGCCGTGGTCCGGTGGCAACCGTTATCGTTCAGCGCGGTACGTTGCGCGTCGGTGATTCCATCGTTGTCGGTGACGCATATGGTCGTGTTCGCCGCATGGTCGATGAGTACGGCAACGACGTCGATGAGGCCGGTCCTTCCCGTCCGGTTCAGGTGCTCGGCCTGACCTCCGTACCGGGTGCTGGTGACAACCTCCTGGTTGTTGACGAGGATCGTACGGCCCGCCAGATTGCAGACCGCCGCGACGCACGTCGTCGTAATGCGCTGCAAGCACGTCGTCGCAAGCGCGTTTCCCTGGAGAACCTGGACGAGATTCTGAAGGAGACCAACACCCTCAACCTGATCCTGAAGGGCGACAACGCCGGTACCGTCGAGGCACTGGAAGAAGCCCTGCTCAAGATCGAGGTCGACGACGAGGTCGCTCTGAACATCATCGACCGTGGTGTCGGTGCTGTCACGCAGACCAACGTCACGCTGGCTGCTGCGTCTGACGCCGTCATCATCGGCTTCAACGTTCGCTCCGAGGGCAAGGCCACCGAGGTTGCCAATGCTGAGGGCGTTGACATCCGCTACTACACGGTGATCTACCGTGCTATCGAGGATGTCGAGGCTGCTCTGAAGGGCATGCTCAAGCCGGTCTACGAGGAGAAGGAGATTGGTCGTGCAGAGATTCGCGCCATCTTCAAGTCCTCCGCAGTTGGCCTCATCGCCGGCTGTATGGTCGAGTCCGGCAAGGTCCGCCGCAACGCGAAGGCTCGCCTGGTTCGTGACGGCAACGTCATTACGGATTCGGCGACTATCGAGTCGCTGAAGCGAGAGAAGGACGATGCTACCGAGGTCGCAGCCGGTTACGAGTGCGGTATGGTGCTGTCTTACCCGGACATCCAGGTGGACGACGTTATCGAGGTCTACGAGATGGTCGAGGTTCCGCGCACGTAGCAACGTAAGCTAAACACTGCGTGAACTTTGATAAGGCGCTCCCTTCGGGGAGCGCCTTTTTGCGTATCGTGTTCGTTATGGGCTTCAAAACTAATCTCTTTGCACTCTCAGATGAACTGCCGCGAACGAATATTTTGAATTATCCTCCTGCGAGCGCAGAGGAGACTCTTGCGCAATTGGACAAGATTTGGCCAGGGAAATTCGCCTTTGATTCCGAAGAAACCATTGAGGATGGTCATAATTGGTACTTCCACGCGGTAGCGTTTGGGCCAACGCTGCTTTTCGGGACCGACGACGTATACGACCTTATTGAGGACCCAGCGTTGGCGAACGATCCTCGCGAAAGTTGGTCACTGTGCATCAATAGTGTTGTCGATTTCTGCCACTATAAGACTCCTACCAGGGAATTAGAAGCAAGCTGCGAAGACTATGATTTTGACATGCAGCGGTTTTTCAGCTCTGGACGACTGTTGGATTTTGAGGTACCGTTCGCTAACGGTGAACACGTCGAGGTACTACATCCGACGGATGTGGCTGAATGGGAACAAACCCATGGCAGTGTGGCGCCCAAGGATAAAAATGGTGAGGTAAGTTACCTTTTCCATCCGCTGGAGCTAGGTAATGCTGCGGTTAAATGGATTTTCGGCATCGAGGGAGAAACACCATTGCAGGATAGTGTGATGGATTCACTGCCTGACTGCTCCCATGTTAATGGGTTACCGATGTACAACTTCGTGGAGCGCCGTTAAGAGCGTACGGGTAGGCTGCGTTTCAGCTGCGCAATTCCGTAGTAGCGACTCCCCATGCCGTCGATGACATCGATGGTGGTGGCAGTGTTGTCGTGATGATTAATGGGTTAATAACAAAGGGCGAGCGTGCGGCGAAGCAATTGACTGCACTCGGTAAACGGGTGCGGGCGAAGTCGCGAAACATGCGGTTCGAAGTTGAGTAGTGTTTTGCGTGTTAGTATTAGCAGTCCTTTGTATTGAACCGTTTTGCCGGATCCCAAATGGGTCTTTGTCAGCGAAGGGGCACTTCAGGCCCCACGCTAAATGGGGTCTAGCTACGAATCGTTACGCACAGGTAGAGATAGATAGGGAGTAGCCAAAAATGGCAGATCCAGCACGCGCGCGCAGGCTGTCCAAGCGTATTCAGGAGATTGTCGCCAGCGCAATTGAGCGTGAGATTAAGGACCGGCGGCTGGAGTTTGTGACTATCACCGACTGCCGCGTCACCGGCGATTTGCACGACGCCACAGTTTTCTACACTGTGCGCGGACGTACGCTCGACGAGGAACCGGACTACGAGTCGGCAGCAGCAGCGCTGGAAAAGGCGAAGGGGCAGCTACGTTCCCTGGTCGGTCGTGGCACCGGTGTGCGCTACACACCGACGCTGGCTTTTGAGGTTGACACGGTGCCGGAGATTTCCGCGCACCTTGAGGAGCTGCTCGATAAGACTCGCGCGCGCGACGCGGAATTGGCTGAGCAGGCTAGAAACGCAAAGCCCGCAGGCGATGCCAACCCATACCGCGACGAGGAGTAAAACTCTCCACCGGCCACATCTATCGATGAAAGGGGCACCCACGTGACCACTTCTCCGCAGGCTCAGGAGCAGGCAGCTCACCAGCTTTCCCAGGCGATTAATCGCCGCATGTCCAAGCCGATTCAGCAGATGCAGGATATGCTTGCCGACGCCAAGAAGGTCGGCGTCATTGCCCATGTTCACCCCGATGCGGATGCGATTGGTGCTGCATCTGCGATGGTCATGGCACTTGTACAGCGTGGCATTTCGGCTGTAGCCAGCTACGGTGAGAGCGATTTGCCAGCCAAGTCGCTGTTGACCATCCCCGGATGGGAGCGATTTGTCGAGTACACGGACTTGGATGAAGACATTGACACGTGGGTGACTGTCGACTGCGCAAGCCCGGGGCGCCTCGGTGCGCTGGAAGATCGCGTGATGGCCTCCGACCGCGTTATCAATGTTGACCATCACGCGACCAACACTCGCTTTGGGTCCGTCAACATGGTTGACGAACGCGCAGAGTCCTCGACCATGGTGCTCCTGGACTTCTTTGGTGTCTGGGGTATCAAGCTGACCACGCCGATGGCTCATGCTCTCTATGCAGGGCTGTTGACGGACACCGCATCGTTCCAGTTCGGCCATTCCCGCATGCACACTGCAGCGGCGCGCCTGCTGGATAAGGGGCTCAATCCGCGCACGATTGGTGCACAGCTGCTGGAAGAACATCCGTTTGCCTACCTTCCATTCCTGGGCAAGGTGCTTTCCACCGCGACATTGGTGCCCGAGTGGGGCGACGGCGCTGGCCTAATCCACGTCGTCATTGAGCACGACCAGACCGCCGAAGTTGGCCACGATGAGATTGAATCGGTCGTGGACATTGTGCGTACGACTAATGCGGCCGACGTCTGTGCCGTGCTTAAGGAGTATGAGCCAAACCAGTGGGCCGTCTCGCTGCGTTCTCGCGAGCTTGTCGATGTCTCCCAGGTCGCCCTGGAAATTGGCGGCGGTGGCCACGAGCGTGCCGCCGGTCTGACTCGGGAGTGCAGCAAGGATGAGCTGCTGCAGGCCATCCTGGACACCAGCGATGTCGCAGCCCAGGCACGCCGAGGCACGAGCGAGGCCTAGGGGATTGTCGGACTCGCGAGAAACTCAGGAGCGCACTGAGATTGAGCAAACTGGCATAGAGCGAACCGGGCACAGTGCGAAGTCAGATGTCAGCCTTCGCGCAATCGTTTCGCTGGCGCTGCCAGCGTTGGGTGTTCTTGCCGCGCCCGCACTCTATGTGCTGCTGGATACGGCTGTCATTGGTCGGCTTGGAGCTGTCCAGCTTGCGGCGCTTGCCGCTGGTTCGACGGTATTTTCCGTGGTAACTACGCAGCTCACTTTCTTGGCTTACGGCACGACCGCCCGATCAGCGCGAGCCTTTGGCAGGGGCAACGTGGACGAGGCGGTTGAAGAGGGATTGCAAGCGACGTGGGTCGCCATCTTTGTGGGCCTTAGCCTCTTTGCCATCATCGTGGGGTTGGCACCAGTATTTACCGGTTGGTTAGCTCCTCATCCGGAGGTCGCTCATGATGCCGGGCAGTGGTTGCGAGTTGCTGCCTTCGCCATTCCGCTGACGTTGATTGCGCAGGCTGGAAATGGTTGGTTGCGCGGTATCCAAAACACCCGCGCGCCGCTGCTATTTGTGCTCTCAGGCCTTGTTCCGGCCGCCATTGTGATTGTGCCGCTGGTCCGCGCCTTCGGCCTCGAGGGCTCTGCGCTGGCCGTTCTCTTCGGCGAATTGATTACCGGCGGGCTGTTCCTCCGCCGTCTTTTCAAAGAGTGCTCTAGCCGCAAGCTCTCCATGCGCCCGAATGGCGCCATTATCAAAAGCCAGCTGGTCCTCGGCCGCGATCTCATCGTTCGCTCCTTGTCCTTCCAGGTAGCGTTCCTCTCTGCCGCAGCGGTTGCTGGCCGCGTTGGGCCGACCACGCTCGGTGGACACCAGGTCATGCTGCAACTGTGGAACCTGATTTCGTTGGTGCTCGACTCGCTAGCGATTGCTGCACAGACGCTCGTCGGTGCAGCGTTGGGCGGTAGCTCCACGGCCGTTGCCCGCTGGACTGGCAAGCGCGTGACGGTCTGGTCAAGCGTCATTGCCCTCGGCCTAGCGGCTGTTTTCGCAGTAGGTAATGCCAGCATCGTCCGCATTTTTACCGACGCAACAGGCGTGATTGACGCAGTCACCGCCGGACCATGGTGGATTCTTGTCGCAATGATTCCTATCGGCGGTGTCGTCTTCGCGCTCGATGGCGTGTTGCTCGGCGCCGGCGACGCAGCCTTCCTCCGTAACGCCACCGTTAGCGCGGTCCTGTGCGGATTCCTCCCACCGGTCTGGCTGGCTCAGGCATTTGACTGGGGGCTGACCGGCGTATGGTGCGGTCTCCTGGCATTCATGATTCTGCGACTCATCTTTGTCGCTACCCGTTTCCGTGGAGAGAAATGGTACGGCATCAGCGCATGAGTGTGCTTGCCGACGTCGAGGAGTACCTGGCCGGGCATTTACCCGCCGGTAGCCGGCTGGTCATTGACTCCAATGCCGAGCGTCCTTTTAGTGATGCGGAATTGCAGCAGCTCCGTAGTGCTGAATTGAGCCTGCCGGATAGTGCAGCACCTGCTCGAATCCGTGATTTCACCCGAGGGCGCCTCGCTGCGCATGAGACGTTGCGACGGCTAGGAGAGCCTGCCCCAGGTGGGATTGGAATGTCGACCACCGGAGCGCCGCTGTGGCCGCGAGGAGTCGTGGGGTCAATTAGCCACTGCGACGGGGCCGTGGCAGCTGTGTCCGCTAGCGCTGAGCAGCTGCAGGGGATTGGCATCGATGTCGAGGTCGAGCAGACTCTAGAGTTAGGAATCATCGATGCAGTCTTGCGCACTGACGAAGCTCGCCTGGATCCGCTGGTGCAATTTAGCGCCAAGGAATCAGTGTACAAACTCTGGGAGCCGATACTCGGGCAGTGGCTAGACTTCGACGAAGTTTCCGTGCAAACGAGGAAGAGACGGATAGCAGCGCGAGGTTTTTCCCGAGGACTCGCAGGCGGACCTCTACAGCTAACATTTCACCGTGAGATTCCCGACGCCTTCCGCGGAGTAAAGGGCTTCTGGGCCCGCGGCGCAGGCGTCGTTGCCACCGCGGTGTGGCTCGAGCAGTGTTAAAAACCTTGAGAAGTAGTCACAGCGTCGCCGGGCGCACCACGAAGACCGTCTTGGCCCGTTTGCCGGATTCTGTGAGCAGCGCCGGAACCTTTCCCGTTGGTGACACCGCCGCATAGACTCCAGGTTTTCCGATTGGCTCCAGCCACTTGCCCTGAGCCAAATCAGCCGCCTGCTGTTCAGTAATTTCGCGGGTATCAAAGCAACGCAGGCAGGCCGCGTCCAGACTCATCGGCAGCAAGGAAGCGGCGCGCTCCGGAAGGGGGCGTCGCATCTTCGCAATTTCTGGATTGGCGGTGTCGAATTGCTCGGCTTTCGCTGTGAGCTCGTCGATAGTCAATGCTTCTTCAATAGTGAAAACTCCGGCGGCAGTACGTCGCAGAGCGGTGAGATGACCACCAACTCCCAGTGCATCCCCCAAGTCACGAGCTAATGCTCGGATGAAAGTGCCGGCAGAGCAGTCGACCTCCACATCGATATCGATGCACTCCCCGGGACGGGAAGGATCGGAGTCGTGGCGGATGTCCAGAACCTCATAGCGGGTGATTGTCACCGGGCGCGCTGGGATATCGACCTTCTCGCCACGGCGGATGCGCTCGTAGGCGCGGACACCGTCAATCTTCACTGCGGATACCGCCGCAGGTTTTTGCATGATCGTGCCGGTGAACTTCGCAATTTCCTCTCGAACCATTTCATCGGTCACCGATGCCGCTGACGATTCGGAGAGCAACTCGCCTTCGGCGTCGTCGGTAAGCGTGGCAGCGCCGAGCCGAATGGTGGCTTGGTAGGACTTCGTGTCCGCGTGGACATGCGGTAGGAAACGCGTGCCGCGGCCGATGCCGAGGACGAGCACACCGGTGGCCATTGGGTCGAGGGTGCCGGAGTGGCCGACCTTCTTGGTGCGGAAGATTCGACGGAGTTTGCCCACTACATCGTGGCTTGTCCAGCCTTGGGGCTTGTCGACGATGACAATGCCGGAGTCTGCAATCGGATCGAAGTCGGTCATAGACGCAATCCTATGTTGCGCTATATGCGGTGTGTTAAACGGTGACCAGTTACACTAGCTCTTTGTGGAGATTTGGTATGGCTTGGACAATGCACCCGAAGACCTGGGGGACACGGTCGTAACCATCGGAGTGTTCGATGGTATTCATCTAGGACATAAGCGCCTGATAGCTGCTGCGGTCAGTGACGCTCGCGCTCGTGGCGTGAAGTCGCTGTTGATGACTTTCGACCCCAACCCCGTAGCGCTGTTTGCCCCGGATAAGGTGCCGCCGGCGCTGTCCACCGTTTCCCGTCGTGCCGAGCTGGCAGAGGCGGAGGGAATCGATGCCATGCTCGTCGTGCCTTTCGACAAGAACTTCTCCAGTATCCCCGCTGAAGATTTTGTACGCACCGTTGTCCGCGACAAACTGAATGCACAGGCCGTCTTCGTTGGCCAGAACTTCACCTATGGGCAGAAGGCCGCAGGTACCGCCGAGACTATGCCGGAGCACGGCCGTAAGTGTGGGGTCGACGTCACCATCGTCGACCTCCTCGACGTCACTGCCGCGGACTCGACCGAACGTGTTTCGTCGACACGTATTCGCGGTTTGCTTGCCGACGGTGCGGTGTCCGCAGCCGCCTCGTGTCTCGGGTACTTCTACCGTGTCGATGGTGATGTTATTCCAGGTCAGGGGCGTGGAGGAGCGCAGCTGGGCTTTCCGACCGCCAATATTGACTTCGCTGAGGGCCTAGCAATCCCGGCTGATGGTGTCTACGCGGCATGGTTCACGGTTCAGCCGACGGCAGCCCGCCCGGAGCCGGACCCGAAGGGCGATATCGAGTTTGGGGTGCGCTACCCAGCGGCCGTGTCGGTGGGCACTAATGTGACCTTTGGAGACACTGATCGAACGGTCGAGGCCTACGTGATTGACCGTCATGCGGACCTCTACGGCACCGCCGGGCAGGTTGAGTTTGTCGACCGGATTCGCGGAATGGAGAAGTTCGACTCGGTCGAGGAGCTCATTGACCGGATGAACCAGGACGTGGCAGACACCGAAGCCATTTTGGCTAAGACCGATTAGCTGTTAAAGTAAAACGTCGGCTGTGACTGCGGTCCACAAGCAGTTGCGAGGAACCAGTTGCCAGACGCTGTTTGGTTCCGGGAAAGCCGAGAATGTGGACTGAAAAAACGACCATAATTTGATTCAAGGAGTTAGATTTACATGGCTTTGAACACTGCAGAAAAGGCTGAGATTCTCAAGGAGTTCGGCCTGCACGAGACCGACACCGGTTCCCCGGAGGCTCAGGTTGCACTGCTGACCGCACGTATTCGTCAGCTGACCGAGCACCTGAAGTTCCACAAGCACGATCACCACTCCCGTCGTGGTCTGCTGCTGCTGGTCGGTCGCCGCAAGGGCCTGCTGCAGTACCTGCAGGACAACGACGTTGAGCGCTACCGTAAGCTGATCGAGCGCCTGGGTCTGCGTCGCTAAGGTTCTCCTTAAGGTCCTGTTTGTCAGAGCTTCATTGGTGTAAGTTGCTCTGTTAATTCAAGGCTTTTAAGCTTTTTAGACTCGCCGTTTGGGTTTCCATTGGATGGAAGCTCACGGCGGGTCTTTTTTTTGATCACTTGTCGTTGTGGTATTCACTCATCGATGCGCTGTAGCGTGGCCACAAGTGAATACCTCATCGACAGGTGGAGGGGCTGATCGAAAGCGTGCGCATAAGTGCCGGGGCACCATCGATAAGACACGGTAAACCATCGATGAGTCAAGAAAAGTCATCGATAAGTTCCCCCGCCCCGCAAACTCCTAGAACCCCGCGTAGGTGCAAGAACCCAGATGCAGTGAGAGATCTCCGATCCGTCCAATACGAGAACTTTCCGCGTTAGCTGGTAGAATGCGTGACGCAAACGAAGTTCATTCGATCTTTTACAGGCGACATCGATGATCGCCGCTATTTCTAGGAGTAAGAAACCTATGGCCAACAGCAAGGCTGTTGAATTTTTCTTTGATGAGGATTTCGGTATTACCGAGGCCGTTGCCACCATCGACAATGGTGATTTCGGCACCCGCACCATTCGCTTTGAAACGGGCCAGCTGGCTCGTCAGGCCGATGGTTCGGTGACCACCTACTTGGACGAGGAGACCATGCTCCTGTCCACCGTCACCGCTTCCAACCAGCCCCGCGAGGGCTTTGATTTCTTTCCGCTGACCGTCGACGTTGAAGAGCGTATGTACGCTGCGGGCAAGATTCCGGGTTCGTTCTTCCGCCGTGAGGGCCGCCCGTCCACCGATGCCATCCTGGCATGTCGTCTGATTGACCGTCCGCTGCGTCCGACCTTCGTCAAGGGCCTTCGCAACGAGGTACAGGTTGTCGTCACCGTCATGTCCTGGGATCCGAAGGACCGTTATGACGTTGTCGCAATCAACGGCGCGTCAGCTGCAACTCAGCTTTCCGGGCTGCCGGTTTCCGGCGCTGTCGGTGGCGTCCGCATCGCGCTCGTTGCTGATGACAAGCACCCAGAGGGTGCATGGGTCGCTTTCCCGACCGAGGAGCAGCACGAGCAGGCTCTGTTCGAGATGGTCGTCGCTGGCCGTATCGTCACCCGCAAGCGTCGCGGCAAGAACGTCGAAGATGTCGCCATCATGATGGTGGAGGCCGGAGCAGGGGAGACCGTCGTCAAGCGTATTGCTGACGGTGCACCGGCGCCGACCGAGGACATCGTCGCCGCTGGCCTCGAGGCAGCAAAGCCGCACATCAAGGTTCTGTGTGAGGCACAGAAGGGTCTGGCTGAGCGCGCAGCGAAGGAAACGCAGGAGTTCCCGCTGTTCCCGGCATACAGCGATGAGATTTTTGACGCAGTCGAGAAGAAGTCCGCTAAGAAGCTGGTCAAGCTGCTCACCATCCCGGGTAAGCAGGAACGAGATGACGCCACCAATGAGTACATGGAGGACGTCGAGGGGCAGCTGCTGGAGCGCTTCGTCTCCGATGATGTCGACGAGCAAGCTGCATCTAAGCAGATTCGCGCTGCATACAACGCAGTGATGAAGCAGATTGTCCGTGAGAAGATTCTCGCTGAGGGCTTCCGCATCGATGGTCGCGGTGTCACCGACATTCGTGACTTGGGCGTTGAGGTCGGCTTGATTCCGCGTGCCCACGGCTCTTCGCTGTTTGAGCGCGGCGAGACCCAGATTCTGGGTGTCACCACTTTGGACATGCTGAAGATGGAGCAGCAGATTGACTCGCTGACTCCTGTTACCTCCAAGCGCTACATCCACCACTACAACTTCCCGCCGTACTCCACCGGCGAGACCGGTCGTGTTGGCTCTCCGAAGCGCCGCGAGATTGGTCACGGGGCACTGGCTGAGCGCGCTCTGCTGCCGGTCGTGCCGTCCCGCGAGGAATTCCCGTACACCATTCGCCAGGTCTCCGAGGCTCTTGGATCCAATGGTTCGACCTCCATGGGCTCGGTCTGTGCTTCGACTCTGTCGCTGTACAACGCCGGTGTGCCGCTGAAGGCTCCGGTTGCCGGTATCGCCATGGGCCTGGTTTCCGGCGAGGTTGACGGTGAGAACCGCTTCGTCGCACTGACCGATATTCTCGGTGCCGAAGACGCATTCGGTGACATGGACTTCAAGGTCGCTGGTACTGCGGACTTCATTACCGCACTGCAGCTGGACACCAAGCTCGACGGTATTCCGTCGAAGGTTCTGGCCGATGCTCTGTCCCAGGCTCGTGATGCACGTCTGGCCATCCTGTCCACCATGGCTGAGGTCATCGAGTCTCCGGACGAGATGAGTGGTCTCGCTCCGAAGATCACCACCGTTAAGGTTCCGGCTTCGAAGATCGGTGAGCTCATCGGTCCGAAGGGCAAGACCATCAACGGCATCACCGAGGAAACCGGTGCTGATATCTCTATCGAGGACGACGGCACCGTATTTGTCTCGGCAACTTCCGGTAAGGCCGCGGACGCTGCAATCGAGCAGATTAATGCCATTGCTAACCCGCAGCTGCCGAAGGTCGGCGAACGCTACCTGGGCACTGTCGTGAAGACTGTCGCTTTCGGTGCTTTCGTCTCCCTGACTCCGGGCCGTGACGGTCTGATCCACATCTCCAAGCTCGGTGGCGACAAGCGCATCGAGAAGGTCGAGGATGTCATCAATGTCGGCGACAAGATTCAGGTCGAAATCGCTGATATCGACAACCGCGGCAAGATCTCGCTGGTTCCGGTCGAAGACGATTAATGCTTGACGACGGAGGATGTGCTGTAGGTAGCCTCCGACAACGCGTGTAGCGATGGCGCGGTTAGGTCACAAATTGACCTAACCGCGCTTTTGTTTTGGGTTAATCTCGGGTTTCGAACGGATTAATTTTCGAACCCACGTGGAAGGTGATTTGCGCATGCAACTTGTCGCGCACGATCATGAATTCATTGACATTGCGGCCGGTGACTATGTCGCAAGTATTTCCCAGTTCGGTGGTGGTCCGAGATCACTGGAGTACTGTGGCCTGCCACTGCTGACTGACTATCCCAAAGGGTTCAATCCACCGTTGTCCGCAGGTACGCTCCTGGCTCCGTGGCCGAACAGGGTCGCTGACGGAGTATTCATCTTTGATGGGGAAGTACATCGGCTAGATATTTCGGAGCCGTCCCGGGCGAATGCTATTCACGGGTTTGTTGCAGATCGCGTTTGGTCTGTGGTCGATTCTGATGACAGCAGCGTCACCTTGGGCGTGGAAGTTGAGCCGCAGCCGGGCTGGCCTTGGGAACTCGGTCTGACCGTGCGTTGGCAAGTCACAGCCTCAGATGGCCTATCGGCGGAGTTCACAGTGCATAATCGCAGCGATAGGGAGTGCCCGTTTGGTCTGGGCTGGCATCCCTATTTAAGCGCGTTGGGCGCTGACTTCGGCAGTTGCACACTGCGGTTGCCCGTTGATAAAAACCTGCCACTGGAGCCAATTCGAAACTTGCCCGCCGGCCCAGCGGTGCCAGCCGAGACGGTGGTTCCCAGCCTTCGAGAGGGAGTATCCCTGGATGGACTGTGGCTGGATCACTGCTTCTTTGCTGCCGAGGAGACAGCGGGGAGTGACTCGCCGCGCCGTCGTGAAGCGCATTTGGTTGGGCCAAATGGCAAGGGTGCTGTGCTCTGGGCCGATGATGAATTCAGGTTTTTCCAGGTCTATGTTGCGGACGCCGGACGACGAGAAGGATTTCCTGGGCACGGGAATGCGATTGCGGTGGAGCCAATGACATGTCCGCCGGATGCGCTACGCTCCGGTACCGGTTTGCTGCGAGTTCAGGCTGGAGAGACAACAACTCTTGCCATGGGACTGCGCGCGGAAACGGGCGGAAAATAGTTTTCCCAGCGCAGAAGAGTGCAGCCCCCTCAATGGAAATCCCGGGCCGGGAGCAAGCCGCCTAGTTTAGGCGGTATTCCCCCCCCCGGTCTTGGGGGGGGGGCTACTGTAATGCAATCTTCTTCCGCTGCGGCTTGAGCAGCGTGGTGAGGAAGATTAGCACCACGGCAAATCCCGCGGCGGTAAACATCGCAATGCTATAGCCACGAATCAAGTCGTCGGCGGCAGGAGCTGCTGCACCAGTGCCGGACAGGCCAGTGGCAATAACAGCTGACAGCGCCACAAACAGTGCGGTACCGACAGCGCCGGCAACCTGCTGTAGCGTGTTCATGATTGCTGAGCCATCCGGGTAGAGGCGCTTCGGAAGATCACCAAGACCGAATGTGAACAGCGGAGTAAACAGCAGCCCCAGGCCAATCTCAAGGACGATGTGGCAGGCGACAATCCACCATAGCGGAGTCGATGCTGAGATGAAGCCGAGCCCGAAAAGACCGAGGGCAAGGACAATGGAGCCGGGAATTGCCAGTGGGCGCGGACCATAGCTGTCAAAGAGCCGGCCGACAGCCGGTCCCATCAGACCCATAACCAGTGGACCAGGCATCACAATCAAACCAATAGTCTTGACGTCGACACCTCGCAGATTGAGGTAGAGCGGCAAAATGATGATCGCACCGAACATCAGCATGAAACCAATGGTCAGAATGATTGTGGACAGCCTAAAGCTCTTTGTGCGGAAGGTTCGAAGATCCAGCAGAGCTCGGTTGTGCGGTGCCAAACGGCGCTGGCGCATGATGAAGAACACCAACAGCACGATGCCGACTGCGCACAGGATTCCGTCGATAAGCGAAAACTCTGCGCCTACGCGGCTCAGCGCGTACACCAGCGGGCCGAATGCGCCGGCACTGAGGAACACCGAGAGGATATCGATGGGCTTCGCGGAGTTTTCCTCAATATTGGGAACGAGGATGACGCCCACTACCAGCACAATTAGGCCGAGCGGCAACATCGTGTCGAAAAGCGCATGCCAATTGTTATTGGCAATCTCCAGAATGAGACCGGAGATGGTCGGTCCGATAGCAGGCGCGACAGCGATGACCACGCTCATTCGTCCCATCATGCGCCCGCGCTCATGCTCCGGTACTACGTTGAGCACCGTGGTCATCAGCAGCGGCAGCAGCACTGCGGTACCGGACGCTTGGACAATGCGTGCGAGCAGAACGATCGCGAAGTTTGGCGCGAAAGCACCGATGAGAGTGCCCACGACGAATAGTCCTTGACTGACCGCGAAAAGAATGCGGAACGGCACTGCCGAAATGAGAAATCCAGTGACCGGAATGACAACTGCCATGGTCAGTAGGAACGATGTTGTCAGCCAGCCTGCGGTAGCTGCGCTGATTCCGAGGTCCGCCTTGACGACGGGAATTGCGACGCTCATGACCGTCTCGTTCAAGATAGCCATGAATGCCGCAGCTAGTAGCACGTAAATGGCCATATAAGCACTTTTGGGCGCATCGGCCTGTGGTGCCTCCGAACTTGGGCTGAGTTCGGAATCTTCAGATTCAGAAACCAATTGAAGTCTCTTTCTATATATCGGTACAGAAATAGGTAATTGTCGAAGATATGGAATCTTAGCGCAACAAAAACCCCGTCGTAAGTCGACAAAAAGGCAAAGCGGACGGGGGCATTGGCACACAAGTTGGCCAACACATTCTAAGGTAAGGGAGAAAGATAAACCCGTTGGGAAAGGACAATAGCTGTGAGCAATATCAAGGTCGGCGTACTTGGCGCCAAGGGCAAGGTAGGGTCCACCATCTGCGAGGCAGTCGAAGCCGCCGACGATTTGGAGCTGGCAGCGGGTCTCGACTCTGGCGATGACCTGAATGAACTTGTCACCGCTGGTGTGCAGACCATTGTTGACTTTACTCAGCCCGACGCTGTGATGGGCAATCTTGAGTTCTGCATTAAGAATGGCATCAACGCCGTCGTGGGTACTACGGGTTTTACCAAGGAGCGCCTCGATCAGGTGCAGCGCTGGCTTGACGACGCCGCCGGTGAGGCCAATGTTCTTATTGCACCGAACTTCGCAATCTCCGCGGTACTGACGATGAAGATGGCGGAGCTAGCCGCTCCGTACTTCGATTCCGCTGAAGTTATCGAAATGCACCATCCTTTTAAAAAGGATGCCCCCTCGGGCACCGCTATCCACACTGCTGAGGCTATTGCCCGTGCTCGCAAGGAAGCAGGCATGGGGGAGCAGCCCGACACCACTGAGCAGACTCTGGATGGTGCTCGCGGCGCCGATGTCGAGGGCATTCCGGTGCACGCAGTCCGTATGACCGGTTCGGTGGCTCACGAGACCGTTATCTTCGGTGCTGAAGGACAGTCGCTTACCATTAAGCAGGACTCCTACTCGCGTACCAGCTTCGTACCGGGCGTACTGCTGGGAGTGCGTAAGATTGAGGATTTTCCGGGTCTGACTGTGGGACTGGAGCCGTTCCTGGGTCTTTAATAGCCGGGAGTTAACTAAAAATGTCTGAAAATGTCACTCTCAAGGCGCAGCTAATCGCCGCGACCAACTTCTTCCCGCCGGAGGACATCGACTTTGATAGCGATGCCGATGGTGGGGAAGCATTGATTGAGTTCTCCGGCAGGGCTTGTTATGAAACGTGGGACAAGCCTAATCCGCGAACTGCGACGAATAGGGGATATCTGCGGCATGTGCTCGAGGTAGGCCACACCTCACTTTTTGAACACGCAAGTGCAAGCATCTATGTTCGTGGCCTGTCGCGCTCGTGTGCACATGAACTCACGCGGCACCGTCACTTTTCCTTTTCGCAGTTGTCGCAGCGGTTTGTGCCGGCCAGTTCCAACAATGTTGTGGTTCCTCCCGCAATTGCGGAGGACCCGGATCTGTTGCGAGTTTTCGAAAGCGCGGTTGATCAGTCCCGTTTCGCCTATGGTGAGTTATTAGACGCACTGGAAGAAAAGTGGGCCGACGAGCCCAACGCTATCTTGCGGCGAAAGCAGGCACGCCAGGCAGCCCGGGCGGTTTTGCCCAATGCCACCGAAACTCGAATCGTGGTTACTGGTAATTTCCGGTCTTGGCGCCACTTCATTTCGATGCGTGCGACCGAGCATGCCGATGCTGAAATTCGGGAGTTGGCAGTGGCATGTCTGCGGGAGCTGCAGCGCTGCGCTCCTGTTGCTTTTGGGGATTTTGAGATCAACACTCTGAAGGATGGGTCGGTCGTCGCGTCGAGTCCTTACGCCTTCGAGGGGTAATCGCACGTACAGTGTGAAGATATAGTCGATTGAGATTTTTAAGAAAAGGTAGTCAACAATGAGCACAGGAATTGCGTCAACTCGCGGTGCTGACATTTTCGGCACTGTCGCCGTAGCTATGGTGACCCCTTTTGATAAGGACGGAAGCCTCGATGTCAAGGCAGGTGTGCAGCTCGCTGGGCACCTTGTAGACGGCGGCTGCGATGCACTCATTCTGGCCGGTACTACTGGCGAGTCGCCTACTACGACCGTTGAGGAGAAGCTTGAGCTTCTCCGAGCTGTCCGCGCAGAGATGGGCGATAAGGTCAAGCTTGTGGCCGGTGCCGGTACCAATGACACGGCCGAGTCTATTGAGCTGGCAAAGGCTTCTGTGGAGGCGGGCGCGGATGCGCTGCTCGTCGTCACGCCGTATTATTCCAAGCCGTCCCAGGAGGGCCTGTACCGCCACTTTACGGCGGTGGCCGACGCAACCGAGGCTCCGGTGTGCCTGTATGACATTCCGCCGCGTTCGGTTATTCCGATTGAAGTTGATACCATTTACCGGTTGGCGGAGCACCCGAGAATCCAGGCTGTTAAGGACGCCAAGGGGGACTTGGGAGCTGCCGCCGGCATTATCGCTAATACTGATTTGGCGTGGTACTCCGGTGACGATGTGCTGAACCTTCCGTGGCTGTCGATTGGCGCCACCGGGTTCATTTCCGTTATTGGACATGCAGCCCCGCAGCTGCTGGCCGAGGTGCGCTCTTGTTTTGACAAGGGTGACCTTGCTGGTGCGCAGGCAGCCCACGCGAAGATGACTCCGCTGTTTGCCGCTCAGGCTGCACTTGGCGGTGTAAGTTTTGCTAAGTCCGCTCTGCGTCTGCAGGGCATTGAGATAGGAGATCCACGCTTGCCGCAAATTGCAGCAAATGACCAGCAGCTTGAGGTGCTTGAAGAAGCTATGCGGAAGGCAGGTGTTCTGTAGTGGCTGAAGGACGCAATCGCGCCCGCAAGGTAACTCGTAAGGCCGGTCCGCCTTCCGAGTCTGACGTGGCTGCAGCAGAGCAGTCCAAGAACTCTGCATCCAAGGGCTCCGACAAAGGTCGAGCTAACTCGAACGGCTCGAAGTCCTCGCAGCGTTCCGGTGATCGTAAGAACGCCGGCAACGCTAAGAAGTCCCAAGGTTCGTCGAATTCTTCCAACCGCGGTTCTCGTGGTGGTCGCGGTGGCCGTGGCGGTAACCGCGGAAATAATTCGCGGGGTGGCCGTGGCGGGCGTGGCGGCAACCGTCGTAACGTAGTGCAGTCGATGCAGGGTGCAGACTTGACGCAACGTCTGCCCGCGCCGCCGAAGGCCCCCAAGGACGGTCTGCGTGTGGTCGCGCTGGGTGGTATTTCCGAAATCGGTCGCAATATGACCGTGTTGGAGTACAAAAACCGACTGATTATCGTCGACTGTGGCGTGCTGTTCCCGAGCTCGGATGAGCCGGGTGTTGATCTGATTCTGCCTGACTTCTCCTACATGGAAGACAAGTGGGATCGCGTGGAAGCTCTCGTGGTCACCCACGGTCACGAGGATCACATCGGTGCTATCCCTTGGTTGCTCAAGCAGCGCGCGGACATCCCGATTATTGCTTCCCGCTTTACCTTGGCACTGATTCAGGCCAAGACACAGGAGCACCGTCAGCGCCCGAAGGTCATCGAGGTCAACGACACCAGCCACATTCAGCGTGGTCCGTTCGATCTGCGTTTCTTCAACGTCAACCACTCGATTCCGGAGTGCCTTGGCATCGTCATTAAGACCGGAGCTGGCATGGTTGTCCACACCGGTGACGTGAAGATGGACCAGACCCCGCCGGACGGAAAGCCGACTGACCTGCCGGCGCTGAGCCGCTACGGTGATGAGGGAATCGACCTCTTCTTGTGTGAGTCCACCAACGCCACAATCCCGGGCTTCTCCGGTTCCGAGGCGGAGTTGGCTCCGACCCTGCGTCGTCTGATTATGGACGCAAAGCAGCGCGTTATCGTTGCGGCTTTCGCGTCGAATGTCTACCGCGTTCAGGCTGTTATCGATGCAGCTGTCAAGGCTGGACGAAAGGTCGCGTTCAACGGCCGCTCCATGATTCGCAACATGCGTATCGCGCAGGAGTTGGGTCTGCTGACCGCGCCAGAGAACACCATCGTGGAGATGAACGAGGCCGCTCGCATGGCGCCCCACAAGGTCGTGCTGGTGACTACCGGTACGCAGGGTGAGCCAATGGCTGCGCTGTCTCGCATGGCCCGTCGTGAGCACCGTCAGATTACCGTCCGTGATGGCGACCTGATTATCCTCAGTTCTTCGCTGGTACCGGGTAACGAAGAGGCGGTCTTCGGCGTTATCAACATGTTGGCCCAGATTGGTGCCACGGTTATCACTGGCAAGGATGCCAAGGTTCACACCTCCGGTCACGGGTTTGCTGGCGAGCTGCTGTTCCTCTACAACGCAGCCCGTCCGTCGAATGTCATGCCAATTCACGGTGAGTGGCGCCACATTCGTGCCAACAAGGAACTGGCTGTGTCCACTGGCGTGAAGCCAGAAAACGTTGTCCTCGCTCAGAACGGTGTGGTTGTCGACCTCGTTGACGGCCGCGCTCGTGTAGTTGGCCAGGTTCCGGTCGGTAACCTCTACGTTGATGGCGTCACCATGGGTGACGTCGACGCTGACGTGCTGGCAGACCGTGCTGAAATGCGTGAAGGTGGTCTTATCACCGTCACAGCCGTCATCGATAACCGCACTGGTCGTCCGTTGGAGAAGCCGCGGGCTCAGGCTCGCGGTTACTCGGACGACGCCAAGGAAGTGCTCGCAACCGTCGAGCAGGTCGTTGACGATACTCTCTTTGACCTGGCTGGCAGTGGCGAGAACAATCCATACCGTATGGCTCAGGAAGTTCGTCGCCGCACCGAGCGCGTCATTAACCAGAAATGGCGTCGCAGTCCGATGGTTGTTCCGACCATCGTGCCGATGTCCTCAGAGGCAGCCGAAGAGGTCACCGATGAGGAAATCAAGGAGTCGCGCGAAAGCATCTAAGTTTCTAGAGCGTCGTTTAGCGTAAGAGCCCGCATCCACCTAAAGCCGTGTGGATGCGGGCTTCTCCGTGCCTGGTCTAGTCTGGAGCTATGACTTTTGCTGAACGGGAACGTGAAGACCTAGCTAATCTACTGCTCAGCGTCGGCCCCGACGCACCGACCTTGTGCGAGGGCTGGACAACCCGGGATTTGGCCAACCACCTTTACATTCGCGAAAACCGTCTGGATGCCGCTGGCGGGATGTTCGTCAAGGCGCTTTCGGAACGCCTCGTTGCTGTTACCGCTGAGGTCAATCGAATGCCCTACGTCGAAGTGGTGGGGAAGTGGGGCAGTGGTGCTCCGCGATGGAATCCAATGAACTGGGCAGACCGCTATGTCAACACTGCGGAGAACTTCGTTCACCACGAGGACGTCCGTCGTGCCCAGGAAGGTTGGACCGTTCGTCAGCTGCCACCCTCCGGAGTTTCAGACCTGTGGCGCCTGGTCACTACTGCCGGCCGTATGATGTTGCGCGGTTCGACCTCGACCGTGGTGCTAATGCGCGACGACGGGGTTGCGGTGACCCTAATCGACAACAGTGCTAAGGGTGCTCCGGTTGTGACTGTCCGCGGAAGCGTCGGGGAACTGGTGTTGTGGCTCTATGGCCGTGACGAGGTACGCGTCACCATCGACGGCGATGAATCGGGCATCAAGCGCAACAGCCTTTAAGATCACGTTCTCAGTTCTGGACAGTCGTGGCAGCCCGCCTGTTAAACAATGACACGCGTGTGACTAATGTGAAAACGATCCGGTGTTAGCTGTAAGGTTATGGTCATGTCTGCGACCAGCCGAACCAGAACTGACAATCGTCGTGGATCTTCCCGCTCTGCGGAGACAGATGCCACGCGGCGATACCCCGTGCACAGTGCCACGGAGGAATTCGAGCGCACTCCTAGCGCCATGTCGTTCGTGGGCAATAGCTTGGCCAGCGCCTGGACTGAAACTGCCCGCGGCGTGGCCGGTCTTGCCCGTCGGGTAGGCGGTCGCAAAAATAAGCGAGATGAAGAGGAGAATATGTCGCGGCGCGAAAGTGACGCCGATTTTTCGACGAAGCCCCGTAGGAAGCGTCGTAAAGCAGCTAGTGGCTATGACGATGTAATTGAACCGCCGGCACCGGCCTCCGTGCCAGCTGACGAGTTCGACGCAGACTTCGATGAGGGTGGCGAACCGGGATCGAAGGATGGCCTCGCACTACTCGTGCTGGCGTTGGCGATTGTGCTCGCTGGCTCGACATGGTTCCACCTGGCAGGGCCAGTGGGGGAGTTCATTGAAACGGCAGTGCGCACGCTCATTGGTATCGGCGCTTTTGTACTTCCGGTGCTGCTCGGTGTTGTTTCCGTATTAATGATGCTGGATGCTATGCCGCGCCGTGAACGTCTGACACCTACCATCACTGGAGCTTCGCTGATCGTGGTGGGGCTGCTCGCAATTGTGCATATCGGCTCGGGTCGTCCTGCGGACTGGCAGGGGCGACGTGCAGCTGGTGGCGCAATTGGTGGTTATATCGGTTCGCCGCTAGCAGCCGGGTTTACCTCGTGGGTCGCCGTGGTTTTGTTGCTGGGTATCGTTTTTTACGGCGCTCTGGTGCTCTCTGGCGCGACGGTGCGCCAGCTTATCGATGCCACTAAGGAATACTTCAACTTTTCCGAGTGGTCTTCGCGTCGTGCCGGCGACGAGCCGGAATCGGACGATCCCTACGGCAATGTCGATGACATGCTGGAACGTCGTGCGAGCTGGGATTCCGATACCGCATATGCCGATGAGGACTTTGACCAGCCGACGCAGCTAATTGAGCGTCGCCCAAGCCACAGCAGCCGCACGCAACATTCCTCGTCTCGTTCGACCGGTCGCCCTGCTTACCGAGCGTCCCGCCGTGGCGCGGATAGCCGTATATCCGCACCCGAACCCGCGCCTTACGACGAACCGGATACTGACGGTAACCTCTACGATCTTTTGGACGAAGAGCCGCAGAGGAACCGACAGGCTCCGCGACATGCCCGTCAGGTTGAGGATGTCGACTACGATTCGGCAAAGACCACAGTGTTCGATGTCCGGAATGGGGCACCGCACTCCAATCGAGTTTCCCCAGTGGAGCCGGCGTTTCCGGCAGCTGAGTACGTGGAGGAAGCTCAGTCGGATGCAGTACATCGCGACACCGCTGAGACAGAATCGACTATTCCAGCTGTCGGGGGCACGAACTACCACGCTGTCGACGAGGATTATGACGAGTACTCCGAGTACCCGACGCAGGAGGCTGCTGCAGCTAATAACAGCGAACGGAATTGTGTTTCCGATTCCCGAGCTCCGAAACAGCCCGCTGTTCAACCTGAGGCCGTAGAGCCGGCGAGCGCGCCGCAGGGCGAGTCGTCTGTCGATGATTCGCGGGATGCAGTGTCTGAGGCTACCCGCCGCACAATGGATGCCATTGCCGCTCGTTCTGGTATCGATGCCTCTAAGATTCCGGCCACAACTCCGAAGTCTGAATTGGAAAAGGATGCCGAGGGTACTTCCGGTTCGTCGGCACGCACGCCGGAATCTGACTACCACCTGCCATCGACTAATTTGTTGATTCCAGGTGAGCGTCCCAAGACACGTACGGCGACGAACGACCGCATGATTGAGGCGATTACTGAAGTATTCGCAGAATTCAAGGTCGATGCTGCGGTGACTGGTTTCTCTCGCGGTCCGACGGTGACTCGCTACGAGGTCGAGCTTGGCCCGGGCGTGAAGGTCTCGAAGATCACGAACCTGCAGTCCAACATTGCCTACGCGGTAGCGACCGACAATGTCCGCTTACTGACTCCGATTCCGGGAAAGTCGGCCGTTGGTATCGAGGTGCCGAACAACGACCGTGAGATGGTTCGGCTTGCCGACGTACTCAACGCGCCCAAGACCGTTGCGAACGATGACCCGATGCTGATCGGTCTCGGTAAGGATATTGAGGGCGAGTTTATCTCGCACTCCATCCAGAAAATGCCGCACCTTCTCGTTGCCGGTTCGACCGGTTCGGGTAAGTCCGCGTTCGTAAATTCGATGTTGGTTTCGCTGCTGACTCGTGCGACCCCGGAGGATGTCCGCCTGATTCTGGTGGACCCGAAGATGGTCGAGCTGACTCCATATGAGGGGATTCCTCACCTGATTACGCCAATCATCACTCAGCCGAAGAAGGCCGCGGCGGCTCTGCAGTGGCTGGTTGAAGAGATGGAACAGCGCTACATGGACATGAAGGCCGCCCGCGTCCGTCACATCAAGGACTTCAACCGTAAGGTCAAGTCCGGTGAGATTACGACCCCACTTGGCTCGGAGCGCGAGTACCGTCCGTACCCGTACATTGTCTGTGTCGTTGACGAGTTGGCAGACCTGATGATGACCGCACCCCGCGATATCGAAGATGCGATTGTGCGCATCACGCAAAAGGCCCGTGCTGCCGGTATCCACTTGGTGCTGGCTACGCAGCGTCCGTCTGTGGATGTGGTCACCGGCTTGATTAAGACGAACGTGCCATCGAGACTGGCATTCGCTACCTCGTCGCTCACGGACTCCCGCGTCATTCTTGACCAGGGCGGTGCTGAAAAGCTCATTGGTATGGGCGATGGCCTGTTCATCCCACAGGGTGCAGGCAAGCCGCGACGTCTTCAGGGGGCCTTCGTCACAGACGAAGAGATTCAGGCAGTAGTCGATGCAGCTAAGGCGCAGGCCGAGCCGGATTACACCGAGGGTGTCACGGAGGATAAGAGTGCTGAGGCTGAGCGCAACATTGACCCCGATATCGGAGATGACCTGGAAGATTTGCTTCAGGCAGTCGAGCTGGTGGTCACCGCACAGCACGGATCGACCTCGATGTTGCAGCGCAAGATGCGAGTCGGTTTCGCCAAGGCCGGTCGACTGATGGATCTGATGGAAACTCGCGGAGTGGTTGGACCGTCAGAGGGATCTAAGGCACGTGAGGTGCTGGTCAAACCAGAGGAGCTCGAAACCATTAAGTGGATGATCAAGGGCGCAAACCCGGAGGATGCTCCTAAGGAAGAAGTAAACGTAGTCGACGCTGATCCGAATCAGTCTATGGCGTAGGACGACCCAGCCTTACCGCCGTTTCTGATTGCGTGTATAGTCGGCACACGTGGAGGGGAGTATCCCCGGTAAAAGTGGATGTTTTCCGCTAGCCCGTGACGGTTATCGTCAGCACGGATTGGACGCACAGACTCGTCTTGCGCACATCGAATCCCGGTGCCGTCACTTTTGCCACTATGGCAGAAGCAGGAGAGACCTCCGGTTCATGTTCGCACGACCGGAGGTCTTTTTTTAATATGCATGTCCCCGCATTGGTATGGATTATCACCATTGTGGTCGTCATGGGTTTTATCGCCTTTGACTTCTATGCACACGTTCGCACGCCGCATAACCCAACTATGAAGGAAGCCGGCATCTGGACCGCTTTCTACGTAGTCTTGGCATTAATTTTCGGCGGAATGGTGTGGTTGTTATGGGATCACCACCGAGGCATTGAGTTTCTATCGGGCTATATCACCGAAAAGGCGCTCAGCGTAGACAATCTATTTGTCTTTGCACTCATCATCGGCGCATTCAAGATTCCGCGCCAGTACCAACAAAAGGTTTTGCTGTTCGGTATTGCGATGGCGCTGGTATTCAGAGGCCTGTTCATTTGGGCTGGTGCGGCAGTTATTGCCAAGTGGTCTGACGTTTTCTACCTGTTTGCAATCTTCCTGATTTACACGGCTATCAAGACGGTGTACGACGAAGCCGTCGATAAGCCGGAACCCGATCCGTCGGATATGAAGCTGATTCAATGGCTGCGTCGAATCGTCCCAATTTCGGACCATTACAACAAGGACAAGCTGACCGTTAAGGAAAACGGCAAGCGTTACTTGACTCCACTTGCCATCGCGCTGGTGTCCATCGGTTTTATCGATGTGATGTTTGCGTTTGACTCTATCCCGGCTATCTACGGCCTGACGGATGAGGCATATATCGTCTTTACTGCAAATGCCCTTGCTCTCATGGGGTTGCGACAGATGTACTTCCTGCTCGACGGTCTGCTGGATCGCTTGGTGTACCTGGCTTATGGCCTGGGTGTCATCCTGGCCTTTATTGGTGTGAAGTTGCTGTTGCACGCACTGCATGAAAACAACCTGCCGTTTATCAACAGCGGTGAGAACGTGTCGGTGCCTGAAGTATCGACCTGGGCGTCGCTGGCGGTCATCGTCATCGTTCTGGTGGTGACTGTCCTGGCATCGTGGCTCAAGAGCAAGCGTGATGAAAACATGGGTGCGATTGCCCTTCCGCGTGTTCACCACGATGATGATGGAAGCCGCGATGGCCTCGGCTCTCACGCCTCCTCTACTTCTGTCAGTGAGGGGTCAACGTCGGCCGGAAGCGAAACTAACGGTTCACACACCGGTAAGAACGAGCCTGGGCGTTAATCGAACACGATTGTGAGATAAGGTAACAACTGTGACTGCTCCAAGTGCTGATACAAGCCGTGTTTCCAACTGGAACTTGCCCAATTTCCTGACCGTGCTTCGCATCCTCGGAGTACCGGTGTTCCTGTGGGTACTTCTTCAGGAGGGCGGCGAAGCCACCAATTGGCGCTGGTGGTCGTTTGTCGTATTCGCGCTTCTGATGGCGACTGACAAGTTGGACGGGCACCTCGCACGTAGCCGTAACCTCATTACCGACTTTGGCAAGATTGCCGATCCGATTGCCGATAAGGCTCTAATGCTGGCTGCGCTGATTGGTATGAACATCATCGACATTCTGCCGTGGTGGGTGACTGTCATCATCGTGATTCGCGAAGGTGGCATCACCATCTGGCGTATGTTCGCCCTGCGTCAGGGGCGTGTTGTTCCGGCTTCTCGGGGCGGCAAGATAAAGACGGTCCTGCAGTCTGTAGCAGTGGGGCTCTTCCTGATGCCAGTGGACTGGTTGTTCTGGCCGTCCTGGATTGTGATGGTTGCCGCCATTGTCGTCACCGTCGGTACTGGTATCCAGTACATTGTGGATGCGCGAAAGGTCTCGTAGAGAAATTAAGTGGAGGGTAAAGCTGTGAACACAGTCGAACGCCTCGCCCAGAGCGACGAAAACGCTGACGGTGTCGATGGCGTTTCGCTTCAACTCGTCCAAACGCTTACGGCTCGTGGCGAGACTTTTGCAGCCGCAGAATCACTTACCGCAGGTCTTCTCTGCGCTACAGTTGCCTCCGTACCGGGAGCCTCCGCCGTTCTCCGCGGTGGCGTGGTCACTTACGCCACTGACACGAAGGCGTTGCTTGCCGACGTGCCAAAGGATGCTTTGGCCGCATATGGCCCCGTGTCCGAGTTGACGGCCCGGTATATGGCACTTGGAGTGGCAAATAAAGCAGTGGCGGACTGGGGGATTTCGCTAACTGGCGTTGCTGGTCCAGCGATGCAGGATGGGCACCCAGTAGGTGAAGTCTGGTGTGGTCTGAAACCGCCGGGAGTTTCGTACCTTGATGGGGTAACTGCTGTTAGGTTGCCGGTGAATAAAGAGGGGTCGCGCGCGGAGATTCGTCGTCAAGCAGTGGTATTGGCGTTAGAACTGTTGTTGCAGAATCTCGACGGTGAGTAGAATTTTTGAAAATTGGGAACAGGTCGGCCTTCTAAAGCGTTAGAGAAAGTGATGACCAACAATACTGCACTTATGACCATTCGCTACCCAGAGGTAGATAGCGCTGCCGCTTTCGAAGCTTCCATGGATGCCACAGCACCGTCGGCGCGGGTGGCTGTAGGGGAGCAGCCTGGATCGGTTGCAAAGTTAACGGCACAGGATTTGGCGGAACGGGGAGAATCCCGTGAGCCACTCCTGCGAGAGGCACTGGGGGAGACGCTGCGTGATATCCGTTCGCGCAGTGGACAGACGCTGCGTGAGCTTTCTGAAAATGCGGCTATTAGCCCTGGTTATTTGTCTGAGCTTGAGCGTGGACGGAAAGAAGTCTCATCTGAGCTGCTGGCGTCGGTATGCGCGGCGCTTGGTGTGACGGTGTCGGATTTGATGATGGAAGCAGCCACAGCGATGGCCCTGCATTCGGCGAGCCCAGAATTGGCAGCGATGTAGAAATTGGTTGCGGCGGTGGAATTTCATTCCATTGCTCCGGTACTTAGCACCCGAAGACGCTCGGCTTTAGTTAAGATTGGGTGCGCGATAAGCACAGACCTGCTTTGAGGTAGTTGCAATAAGAAAGGTGTATGGGACGCTATGGCTAATCCATTTGTAAAGCTGTGGAATTACTTGATGGCCGCTTTTGATTCCAAGATTGAGGAAAACGCTGATCCGAAGGTGCAGATTCAGCAGGCTATCGAGGATGCCCAGCGGCAGCACCAGGAACTATCGCAGCAGGCAGCGGCGGTGATTGGTAATCAGCGCCAGCTGGAAATGCGCCTTAACCGTCAGCTCGCTGAGATTGAGAAGCTGCAGGGGAACACTCGTCAGGCATTGCAGCTCGCTGACAAGGCTCGTGCTGAGGGGGATACTGCCAAGGCTACGGAGTATGAGAACGCAGCTGAGGCTTTCGCAGCTCAGTTGGTTACTGCTGAGCAGTCGGTAGAAGATTTGAAGGCTCTGCACGATCAGTCGCTGCAGCAGGCGGCTCAGGCTAAGAAGGCCGTCGAGCGTAATTCCATGCAGCTGCAGCAGAAGGTCGCGGAGCGCGCAAAGCTCCTCAGCCAGCTGGAGCAAGCAAAGATGCAGGAGAAAGTCTCTGAGTCCCTGCAGTCGATGAATCAGATTTCTTCGGGGGCTACACCTAATCTGGATCAGGTTCGTGACAAGATTGAGCGTCGTTACGCTAACGCTCTTGGTCAGGCCGAGCTAGCTCAGAACTCGGTTCAGGGGCGTATGGCTGAGGTAGAGGCCGCAGGCGTTCAGCTTGCTGGGCACTCTCGCCTGGAGCAAATCCGCGCAGAAATGAACGGTGGCAACGAGCTCTCTGGTGGCGAGGCTCAGAAGTCCATCGAGGGAAGCGCTGCCTCCAACGTTGACCCTGCTGTTGCTGAGCGCATGCGCCAGCTGCGTGAGGGCAATTAATTCTCCTACTCACCTTCACCACGTGCGATTAGCGAATCACCCATTGCCTTCGAGCGATTAATGGTTCGGATGACCACAGGTACGCCGAAGGCAATGATTGAGCCGGCAGCCCCTCGTGCTTTTCGAGCCTCCAGTACCTCGGCAGCGGCCATAACCTGAAGCGGAATCATACGCAGCGTCAGCGATAGTGCGAGCGCGATGGTGTCGACTGGTAGGCCGAAACGGGCGAACGGCTGCATCGCAGTGGTCAAAGTATCCATGATGTCGCTGACGCGGGTCGTCAGCGTTAGCAATATTGCCGCTGCGATTGCGGCGAGAAGCGCGAGGAAGGTCGTCAGCGCTTGCTCACCCCCGGCGCGCCACCACAGGAGAAGCGAAAGCAGCGCCAAAATGACTACGGCTCCACGGAGCTGTCGGAAAGCAACCATTGGTGGCACCTTGGCCACCGCATAAGCGAGGGTGACAATTGCCAGGGCAATCGCCCCGCCTAGCCAGGTATCCACGAGAATCCCGGTGAGCAATAAAAATGCGATGACAATGATGAGTTTGGGGGCCGTCGGGAGCCTGTGCACAGGCGACTTATGGTTTAGGTAAAGCCCTAACGGGACATCGGCTGGATGAATCATGAGCGGCCTTCTTCCGCACGAGTCATATCGCTGACGTATCGGTCAATAACTTCCTTCGGCGCACCGTCGTCGACGATTTCTCCTGCGCTTACACGGATAACTCGGTCGAAGTCCATAAGAAAATCCAGATCATGAGTGACCACGATAATTTGCTGCTCAAGCTGGGCGAAAATACTCCGAATGTGGAGACGATTGCGCAAGTCGAGGAGCGTAGTGGGCTCATCGGCAATAATGGTCGTGGGATTAAGAATTAACACTGCCGCCAGCGCCAGTAGCTGTTTTTGTCCACCCGAGAGCAAGTGTGGCGAGGCGTCAGCATGATCGGCAAGCCCAAACCGCTCGAGGGCTTCCTGCACCAGCTGGTTGCGCTCATCCTTTGGTAGTTTTCGCTTGCGTAGTGAAAAGGCAATGTCCTCTGCGACTGTAGGCATCACAATTTGATTATCCGCATCAGAAAAGATGAAGCCGACATTCTTGCGAATTGCCTTTGCCTGCTTTGCGACATTCATGCCCTCATACTTGACCGTGCCACCAGTGACCGGGCCCAGGCCGTTAATGAGTCGCACCAGCGTGGACTTACCGCCACCGTTTTCGCCGATAATGCCAATGCGCTTCTCTGTGAGAGTTAGCGTGGTCGGCTTCAGTATCTGGCGTCCCGAATAGGTTGCGGAAGCGCGGTCAAAAGCGATGGTGGGCATAGTGCGACTCGAGACCCTTTCTAATTCTGTGGGGTTAATTGCCCGAGGTGGCTGCTTCCTTAACCAAACGACTTTGCTTACGGTTGGCAGCGTCGGGAAGCAAATCAGGGAAAGCCTGCAGTACTGCAGTAGCAATAAGCGCGGCTACGACAACCTTTGCCACGTCGCCTGGGATAAACGGGACGTTGGTAATCAGTGCGTCGGTGAAGCTAAGTCCCATACGCCAAGCCAATCCGACAGATCCGAAGAAGTACTGTAGTAGAACTCCAACGAGGCCCGCGCCGATGAAGACGCTGATTCGTGAAACTTTCGCCCGTGGTGCTTGCTGGGCAATCGCGCCGATTGCGAAACCTGCAATTAAGTAGCCGACAATGTAGCCCACGGTAGGGCCGGGAAGTGCGGCGAGAAGTGGTTTCCAGCCCGCCATGTTTGGGACGCCCACGAGACCAACAGCCAGGAACAGGGTAGTGGCGAGGCCACCGCGTTTGAATCCGAGAATCATCCCGGCCAGTGCGATGCCCATGTTCTGTAGCACGATTGGCACGCCGAGGCCGCCAACGGGAATGGCAATGCCGCCGAGCACGATGATCAGTGCTGCGAAAGCAGCGATAAGAGTGAGGTCATACACCTTGGAATTATTCACAGCTCTCATCTTAAACCCATGGGTTGAGCACTGTTCAGGCAGGGGAGCGGGGATTAGGTTATGAAAAGAGGGTGGCCAGGTAGGTATCAGTGACAGGTATCTTGTACGTTGGTCTCATGCGATTGGCCGATTTTCACAACTTCGTCAACCACGAATTTGGGCCTCAGCACGGCCCGTGGCTGTTGCATTCCCACGTACTGATGGAATATGGAAAAACTCCCGCGGAATTGCTCGAGGACGGGGTCGAACCTCGGGATATCTGGTGGGCGCTGTGTAGGGAACACGATATTCCCGAAGACCGCTGGTACGGTCCTGACGAATAGGTTCCGGCGTAGACGACGGTGAATGCTTGCCGACGGCTCTTGCGTGTCGTTGCCATTCGAACAGGGTTTCGCATATTATCGAAAGTGCTGATGAAGTCAATCCGTCTGATTCGGTATAACTTCCGGGTGTAACCGGCAGTAGAGGTGTCGCGGACCAATTTGGAACCGGAACGGCTAGTTTCGCGCCTAATTAAGTGTGAGCGAAGTTTCTGTTTTGGATGAAAATCGGGAGACACATTCTCTGAGTACGGCTCCAGAACCCGATACCGTACGCGACAATGACCGCGACAATGACAATGAGGAAGAACAACGAACTATGGCTCGTAAGAAGGCTACGGCTTCGAACCAGGGCAATGATCGCCTGAAGGCGCTCGATGTAGCTCTGGCGAATATTGAGAAGGACTTTGGTAAGGGTGCAGTTATGCGCCTGGGGGACGACAATCGTCCTCCAATTCAGGTTATTCCCTCCGGCAATATCGCTATCGACGTGGCCTTGGGCCTGGGCGGGTTCCCGCGTGGTCGTATCGTAGAAATCTATGGTCCAGAATCCTCGGGTAAGACCACAGTCGCACTGCATGCTATTGCAGAGGCGCAGCGGCAGGGCGGTATTGCCGCATTTATTGATGCGGAGCATGCGCTGGATCCGGTTTATGCGCGCAAGCTTGGAGTAGATACGGACAACCTTCTGGTATCCCAACCAGATACCGGTGAGCAGGCACTTGAGATCACAGATATGTTGGTGCGTTCCGGTGCTATTGACATCATTGTGGTTGACTCGGTGGCCGCGTTGACTCCGAAGGCTGAAATCGACGGTGAAATGGGCGATTCCCACGTTGGTCTGCAGGCGCGGTTGATGAGTCAGGCGCTGCGCAAGATGACGGGTGCGCTGTCCCACACCGGTACCACTGCCATCTTCATTAACCAGCTGCGTGAAAAGATTGGCGTCATGTTCGGCTCTCCTGAGACCACCACGGGTGGTAAAGCACTGAAGTTCTACGCTTCCGTTCGCTGTGACGTACGCCGAATTCAGACGTTGAAGGATGGCCAGGATGCGGTGGGTAACCGCACGCGCTTGAAGGTAGTCAAGAACAAGGTGTCGCCGCCGTTCAAGCAGGCAGAGTTTGACATCATCTACGGCGAGGGCATTTCGCGTGAGGGCTCGTTGATTGACATGGGCGTTGATAACGGCATTGTCAAGAAGTCCGGTTCGTGGTTTACCTACGAGGGCGATCAGTTGGGGCAGGGCAAGGAAAAGGCTCGTATGCACCTGCGCGAGAATCCAGAAATTGCCCAGGAAATCGAAGTCAAGATCAAGAAGAAGCTCGGCGTCGGGGAATTCGCGGAGGTCGAGGACGAGACCGATATCGATGCCCCTGTCGATGTCGTGCCGGACATCGACTTCGATGATTTGGAAGACTAGCTAGCTCGAGGCGTAGTGCCGCGACACACGAAAAGTGAGGACCGTGGAGGATCGTAACGGCCGCGATGTGCGGGAGACTATCGAAAAGCTTGCTCAGCAAATTGCGGAAGCTGACGGTAGTTCGCTCTACGATGCGGGTCGTGAGGAATCCAAGGCCCCGATTCGTGCTAAGGCACTGCGCTTGCTCGATCAGCGAATGCGTTCCCGCAAGGAACTCGTAGAAAGGCTCGAGGCAGTCGAGGAGTTTCCAACCTCGATGATTGAAGAAGTCGTTGATGACCTGACCCGAAGTGGATTGGTCAACGACGAGCTTTTCGCATCCGAATGGGTGCGGCAGCGCTTTGCCAGTCGCGGCAAGTCGAAGATGGTTTTGAACCGGGAGCTGCAGGAAAAGGGCATTGATGTTTCACTTCGTGCAGATGCGTTGGAGCAGATTACGCACAACGCGGAAGAAGAAGTCGCCCGGAAGCTAGCGGCGAAGAAAGCGGCCACTATTAAAACAGTGGCACCTGACTTCAACTCCAAGCAAAAGGATTTACGCAAAGTCGTCGGTGTGCTGGCGCGGCGTGGTTTCCCCTCTGAATTGTCCATGAGCATTGCTCGGGATCAGTTAGAAGAGCGATACCGGGAACTCGAAGAGGACACAGATTAGCGCCGGTGCCACCGCACGCCGGATTAGCACGCCGGCTGCGGACCCGTCAGGTTTAAAGGGGTCGCTGATTGGGGAAATGGGCCATAAACAGCTAACCTAAACTGCCGTGACTACCCCTTCTTTGAACTCTCAGCAGCAGTCTTCGCCTCGCACATATGAGGTACGTACGTTCGGTTGTCAGATGAACGTCCATGACTCGGAACGACTGTCTGGCTTGCTGGAAGAAAACGGTTATGTAGCGGCTGCAGAAGGCGATAATCCTGATCTGGTCGTTTTCAACACCTGTGCCGTTCGAGAGAATGCGGACAATCGCCTTTATGGCACGTTGGGACAGCTCAAACCAGTCAAGGATGCTCACCCAGGCATGCAGATTGCCGTCGGTGGCTGCTTGGCCCAGAAGGATAAGGACGTCGTCGTAAAGAAGGCCCCATGGGTGGACGTTGTCTTCGGTACGCATAACTTGGGTTCGTTGCCAGCACTGTTGGAACGCGCCGCTCATAATGACCGGGCTGAAGTCGAGATTAAGGACGCACTGGAAGAATTTCCCTCGGTGCTGCCGGCCAAGCGTGAATCCACTTACGCAGGTTGGGTGAGTATCTCCGTAGGCTGCAACAACACGTGCACCTTCTGCATCGTCCCCAGTTTGCGTGGTAAGGAACGCGATCGTCGTCCAGGCGAGATTCTCGCTGAGGTGCAGGCACTCGTGGAGCAGGGCGTTACTGACGTCACCCTCCTTGGACAGAATGTCAACGCCTATGGTGTTAACTTCGCCGACCCTGACATGGAACGCGACCGCTCGGCTTTTTCCAAGTTGCTGCGCGCCTGCGGCCAGATTGAGGGGTTGGAGCGCGTGCGCTTTACGTCTCCGCACCCAGCTGAGTTCACCGATGATGTCATCGACGCCATGGCGGAGACACCGAACGTGGTTCATCAGCTACACATGCCACTACAGTCCGGTTCCGACCGAGTGCTGAAAGACATGCGCCGTTCCTACCGCACCAAGAAATTCCTGGGAATTCTGGAGAAGGTTAGGGAAAAAATGCCGGATGCCGCCATTACCACTGACATTATTGTCGGTTTCCCAGGCGAGACTGAAGAGGACTTCCAGCAAACTCTCGACGTGGTGGAAAAGGCTCGTTTTAGCTCGGCGTTCACCTTCCAATACTCGCCCCGCCCGGGAACTCCGGCGGCAACCATGGCGGATCAGGTTCCACCACAGGTTGTGAAGGAACGCTATGGTCGGCTGCTAGCGCTTCAGGAGCGTATTTCCGAGGAAGAAAACGCTAAGCTAGTCGGCCGGGAAGTCGAGCTGCTGGTCAGCCAGTCCGATGGCCGTAAGAATGCGGAGACTCATCGCATGTCTGGTCGTAGTCGGGATGGCCGCCTGGTGCACTTCAGCCCGTCGGAAAGCGAACCAGGCATCGTCGACCGCAAGATTCGCCCAGGTGATTACGTGACAGTACGCGTGACCGACTCCGCACCGCACTTCCTCATTGCTGACTCCGGTGTGCTCACACACCGCCGCACTAAGGCGGGGGATAATGTAGAGGTCGGCCAGACTCCGACGACCGCGCCGATCGGAGTTGGTCTGGGCTTGCCAAAGATTGGGCGCCCGGAGAAAACGAGTGTAAGTGAGGGATGCGGCTGTGAGTAGTGACAAGGCTTCGCCGGAAAGTGATATGGAATCCACTAGCGAGCAGTCGGTGGAATCCGCGCAGGCGTTGCGGGTTCAGGAGCGCAAGGCCGCTGGCGAGCTGGATCTCGGCCGTGCGGTGATTCCGATGATGGTTGCCGTCATCGGCCTCATTACGAGTTTCTTCCTTCCGCACTCGGGCGTTGTTTTGGGCTTTGATGTGTTGCTGGATACGGATGTTGCGCATCAGTACTTCACGACTCGACCGGAGCGAATTTACTCCATTCTCGTGGTGGTAGGTGTCTTGCTAGCTATTGCCACGCTGATTACGCGGACGACGATTCTCGCATTCGTCACCTGGTTTTTTGCCTGTATTCAGATGGTCTACTCAGTCTTCGCTGGTTGGATGCGTCAGTCTCGTCCACAGGAACTGGCCGGCGAGGGTATTTCCTTCGGCCTGATGCTCGGTATTTTCTGCAGTTTTCTACTGGCCATCTCCGTGACTTTCATCGCTTTCCGACGTAGTAAGGAGCAGCTCGCAATCGCGACGAAACGTCGCAAGCACGCTGACACCGATCCGGTACTGCGCGCGCAGCAGGTTTACCTGCGGGCGGGCCTGACCCCGAATACGACTACGGATGTTGAGGTCGTCGACGACCGCCGTGAACGCGCTCGCCGACGCAATCGTGTCCAGCAGGGCAGTAGCGCGGATAATGTCTCTCAGCAGACCGGCGAAAAGGACGAACAGGTCAGCGACGAGTAGTGAGACTTTTTAACTAGCGCAGTAAGTATGGGGCTCTCTTCCATTCCGGAAGAGAGCCCCTTACTTTTAACCATCGACGCGTTGCCAGCGCGTAGCTGAGCCAGGATTCTGTTGCGGACGCCGGAGAGCGAGAACCTGCTTCCCCGACACACAACTAGCTTTTGTTAGAGCTCCTTGAGAGTCGCCGCGGCCTGCTCTGCCCACTGTCGCCACTGTTTGGCCTGCTCCCGAGCCTTGGCGGCCTGAGAAGCCTTGCCCTTTGCCTCGAGTTCGGCGGCTTTCTGTTCAAACTCCGCTGCGCGGTCGGCGAACTGCTGGACGCGAGCCTGTGCTTCGGGGTCGGTGCGGCGCCACTGCGAATCGGCAGCATCGGAGACGCGCTTTTCCAGTGCGCCAATGCGGTTTTCATACTCACGCACACGACCACGCGGCACGAAGCCGATGGCCTCCCATTTCTCTTGCAACTGACGAAGTTCGCTGCGAGCGTGCTCGAGGCCCTTGGAGGGATCAATGCGGTCTTCGTATTCAGCCAGTAGTGCGTCCTTGGCCGCGGCGTTTTCCTCGAACTCCTTGTCTCGAGCTTCGTTGACCGCGTTGCGAGCACCAAAGAACTCATCCTGGGCGGCCTTGAACTGCGCCCACAGCTTGTCATCGACCTCGCGTGGCGCTCGACCAGCGGCCTTCCACTCTGCCATCAGGTCACGGAAGGCAGCAGCGGTGCCACCCCAATCAGTGGAGGTCTTCAGGGCCTCAGCTCGCTCAATGATGTCCTCCTTAACGCGGCGAGCAGCCGCACGGTTGCGGTCCAGCTCCGCAAAATGGGCACCGCGGCGGCGGTTGAAAGAATCACGCGCGCGGGAGTAACGGCGCCAGAGCTGATCATCAGTTTTGCGGTCGATGCCGCGAATCTGCTTCCACTCCGTGAGAATTTCGCGGATACGGTCGCCGGCGGCCTTCCACTCGGTGGAGTTCTCTGCGAGCTCCTCGGCCTCTGCGGCGAGCTCTTCCTTACGTGCGATGGCGTTCTTACGGCGCTCTGCCTTGTCGTGAGCGACTTTTTCCTCTGCGACGTGGGAGGTGGCAATGACCTCTGCAAGGCGCTTATCCAGCGCATCGATATCGCCGAGGACTGCGGCGGTGGAAAGGCTCTCACGCAGTTCAACTGCGTTGTGGGAAATGGTCTTTGCCTCCTGCGGGTGGGAGACTACACGAGATTCCAGTAGCTCGACCTCGGTGGCCAGATCCTCATAGCGCTTGCCGTAGTGGGCATAACCCTCTTCTACGGTGCCGGCCTGCCAGGAACCAATATTGCGCTCGCCGGCGCTGGTGGTCAGCCAAACAGTGCCGTCTTTATCAATGCGGCCAAACTTCTTTGGATCATTGTGGACGGCATGTGCCACAGCGGCCGACCCCGCAAGCGCTTGAGTGGTTCCAGGGGCCTTACGATGAGCCGGCATTGCGCCTGGTCGAGGTCCGGGACGTGGACCCGGACGTGGACCTGGCTTAGGGGAATTGCTGGTACCGGTCATAGTGGGTAAACCTCTTCCAATCTTCATGCAGAACTGCCGCGCGACGCGGCTGCCATCAAACACTTACGGTATGTGCTCGAGTATCCCAAAAATTTTGGCACAGCGCGCGTAACACCGCCGGAATAAGGCATCGACTAGCCCCTCACGGTAGCGTTGAGGACGTGAATTCGCGTTTGCCTCGGCTTGTTATCGTTCCGCGTGCGCTCCTCATCGTCGAGGAGCTGGGTGGGTTTGCAGCTATCTCCACGGAATTGCGCCGTCAAACCCGTGAAACTGTTGCGACGCTGTGGACAGATGACGAACCCGGGGACCCCGGCGCGGTCGCCATTATCACTGGCAGAATGCAGGTGAAGTCCCCGCATCAGAACAGCGCACCCGGCAGTTTCTCCCCGTATGGGGTTGATGTCACGGTGTCCGGCGGAACCGAATTACCTGAGCTGCTGGGGCGCTGGCTTATCGAAGACTACGCACGACGGAATTCTGAAGGACACACTGGCCGCGTCATTCAGGCAACGTGCTTCGAGTCTATCGACGAGGCACTCGCTGCCGGTCACACGCGTCTGCTTGTGCTTGTCGACGGCGCATTCGGCCTTGCGGACGATTCCCCGGTCGGCGTAATTGAGGGTGCAGCGGAGGTTGATGCGCTGTGCAGTCTGATTGCTGGGCAGGACTGCTCCACCGCTAACGTGGAAAATGTTGTGTTTCCAGCTCCCGGCGCGTACGCAGCCGAGTTATGGCAGCAGCTGAGTAAAGCTGCTGAAAGCTGGATGGGGGCTGGAATGACCGTCGTGAAGCGTTCTTACTATGACGGGGCGCCTTATGGCATCGGTTACCACGTGGCCAGCTGGCAGTGTGTTGCGGAGTAAGAGCTCGCGTTTTTAGTTTTTGTGCAGGAGTGTGAACTGGGTCGTGACGGCTTTGGAGAGTGAGAGCTTGCCGGTGCCGATTGCTGTGGTGGGGCCAACGGCATCGGGAAAGTCGGATTTGGGGCTGGTACTTGCGGAGCAGCTTGGCGGTGAGGTCGTCAATGTTGATTCGATGCAGCTGTATCGAGGAATGGATATCGGAACAGCAAAGCTGTCGGTGGATCAGCGGCGGGGGATTCCGCACCACCAACTCGATGTTCTGAACGTGACGCAGCCGGCGAGTGTGGCGACGTATCAGCGTGAGGCGGTCGCGGATGTTGAGGCCA
Organism: Corynebacterium sp. MSK019; assembly: GCF_030232425.1. Taxonomy (NCBI): domain Bacteria; kingdom Bacillati; phylum Actinomycetota; class Actinomycetes; order Mycobacteriales; family Corynebacteriaceae; genus Corynebacterium; species Corynebacterium sp. MSK019. The sequence goes on from NZ_JASPJT010000002.1 coordinate 258,041, forward strand.
TTCGCGCGCGGGGGAAAGTCCCGATCCTTGTCGGCGGGTCGATGATGTATGTGCAGGCGTTGGTGGACGACTGGCAGTTCCCGCCTACGGACCCTGAGGTACGTGCGAAATGGGAGGCAGTGCAGGACGAGATCGGTCCGGCGGCGTTGCATGATCGGCTGGCAGAGATTGATCCGGATGCGGCGGCGATTATTGAGACCAACGACCCGCGACGCACCGTCCGAGCCTTGGAGGTTATCGAGCTGACAGGCAAGCCGTTTGCAGCCTCGAAACCGTCAATTGATAACCCGCCGCGGTGGAATACGCGCATATTGGGATTGCGGACGCAGGCGGAATGGCTAAATCCGCGGATTGAACAGCGCACGCGGGGCATGTTTGCCGCTGGTCTGGTGGAGGAAACTGAGAGTTTGATGGCGCAAGGGTTGCGCGAAGGTGTGACCGCTAGTCGTGCGATCGGCTATGCACAGGTGCTGGACCACTTCGATGGGGTTTACGACCTGGATACGGCTTGTGAACGCACGATTACTGGTACGCGCAGGTATGTGCGACGTCAGCGCTCCTGGTTCAACCGTGATCATCGAATCACGTGGCTAGACGCTGCCGGTGACGTGCCGGGACAGGCTTTTTCTGCGCTTGGGCTTTAGCCGGTTCGGCTGTCCCGCTAGCATCGAGGACATGGTTTCATTTGCCAAAGGCCACGGTACGCAAAACGATTTTTTGATTTTTCCAGATGATTTGGTGTCGATTGAATTGACCGAATCACTGGTCGCAGCAGTGTGCGATCGACAACGTGGTCTTGGCGCTGACGGCGTCCTGCGGGTTGCCCGTGCGGGGAAACTCGTCGATGCCGGTGTTTTGGCGGCATTGCCGGAGGGCGTTAAAGCCGACGATTGGTTTATGGACTACCGCAATAGTGACGGTTCTATTGCCGAGATGTGCGGGAATGGTGTCCGCGTCTTTGCACACTATATTGCCGCGATTCACAGCCCGGACAGTGTCGTCGACGGAACTTTGCGGGTGGGCACTCGAGCAGGGCTGCGCGCTGTTTCGATTGATGAGCACAGCCGCAGGCACGCGGTCGTTGGGGTGGATATGGGCCAGCCGGAAGTCCTCGGCCTCGCTACTGCGTTCATTGGTTCGGGCAACAATGCCCAGAAATTCGCCGGGATTGGTGTCGACGTGGGAAATCCGCATTTGGCCTGCGTCATGCCTGGCCTAAATGCCGCCGCTCTGGCGGAGCTGGAATTGGAAGCGGCGGGTAGTGTCGCGAAGCCAGTGCGTGCCGACGAAGCCATGTTCCCGAACGGCCTCAATGTGGAAATTGTCACCCCGCTGGATGCCTGTGATTCGGTGTCCATGCGAGTAATTGAACGTGGAGTTGGTGAGACCCGCTCGTGTGGCACCGGTACGGTTGCGGCAGCTATTGCCGCGCTGGCCGATGCCGGCCGGACTGAGGGGGCTGTGACAGTCAAGGTGCCTGGCGGTGTGGTGACTGTGGATGTCCACAAGGCCAGCAATGCGGATGGGGACTTCTCGGCGACCTTGACCGGGCCGAGCGTGATTCACACGCTCGGCGATATTGAGCTGGAAGCCCTGTGACTGGTAGCTAGTGCAGCAGGAGCCCTAGCGGGGTAGTGGAAGCGGTGGGGAGTTAGCGGACTAGTGTCCGCCGCAGCCACCGTCGCCACAACCACAGCCGCCATCGCCACAGCCGCCTCCGCAACCTTGAGGCGGAATGATCTCACCGGTCAGTGAGAAAGTGCCGGAGACGACCATACCTGGCTGGGGAGCTTCGTCGCCGCCGGGGACAAGTACGTCCATGGGGGTCGGCAGAGCAAGGTTGAGCACCCAGAACTTCTTGCCGGTCAGCTCATTGACATGCTTGCGGGAGTTATTGATAACACCAGCCAGTTTGACGGTTGCGCTAGGCGATGCCTTGCCGACCTGATCTCCGACAATTGCCTTAGCACCTTCGAAGTCCAATGTTGTCGGGGTTGTCCCAGTGCGCTTTTCGTACTCCTCAGCGGATGCGTCGAGGGTGAAATCAGTTGCCAGAGCTGATAGCGCGACATGCTCAAAAGTCTGAGTTCCGGCATCAACAATCATTGGCCCCTGTGACAGCAGGCAGGTAGCGACCTCGATGACCTTGTCAAAGTTATCCGAGGAGGGATCATCCTCGACGATTTCCACGAGCGCCAAGACATCGTCCACGCTGGATACATGGGCAGTGACGGTCGGGCTGCCCGCGAAGCCGGCGTAGGTAGAAAATGGTTCAACACTCAGGATGTGCAGACGCGCACCAGAGGAATCTTCGAAACGGACCAGCTGGCCACCGCGGACCTCGCCGATGACCGACAGATTGTCACTGGCAATCGCGGCTTCCATCGCGTCTCGCCAGCTGGGGTAGTCCATGCCAATGCTTCGCAAGTCAGTAGTCATACTTTTCGATGATACTTCCCATATCTTCATCTGCGAACTAACGAATCGCACGTGAGCACATTGTGCTCTGGGGTACCTAGAACCATTCCTCCACGCCGCGGCAACTATTCGGATGGGACTAACAATTCTGCCACGCTAAATAGGCAAATATTAAGTGTGGCATAAATAACTTTCCTTAGGTGTGCCCGGTTTATTCCATTTAGGCATGCCTAAGAGTAAGCTCATCTCCGTAAACACGATTTGCTTAGCTTAATTCTTATCTATATAAGCGAGGTTTCTCATGCTCGGATTGCGGTCTCGAAAACAGTCGGATGACATTCAGTCGCTTGCCGACGTCCCGGTGGGGGTAACCGTCACTCTGGGAGCGTCGCATGTGGATGAGCGCCTGTGCCGCAGGCTTTCGCAACTGGGGCTTCGCCCTGGAATGAGTGTCACTGTGGGACGGAGCACCAGCGGCGGTGGGCGAATCGTCCATGCTGGCGCAACGCGCTACGCCATCGATGCCAGCACGCTGCACAAGATGTCCGTCGTGGGTTAGGTCCCCTACATCTCTTTTCTCACCTCCCTCCTGAAAGTAAACAATGACAACACCTACGGATTCCTCAACGCGAAAATTCGCATCCACGCCCAGCTGCCATGCATGCAGTGGCGGAGCACCAGCAAAGGATGGTGCACCTGTTGTCGCAGTAGTCGGCGCACCGAACTCCGGTAAGTCAACACTGTTCAATAGTTTGACTGGTGCGAAAGCGCAGATGGGCAATTGGCCTGGTACGACCGTAGAGGTCAGCCGCGGCGCGTGGAAGACCGATGCCGCTGAGTACGATGTCATCGATTTCCCGGGTGCCTACTCGCTGGATGCCATGAGTCCGGACGAAGAGCTCACTCGCGAGATGCTCATCGAGAAACCGGAAGAAGAACGCCCGGATCTCGTCGTTGTCGTTGTCGACGCCACGGCACTGGGCCGTGGTCTCTACATGGCCGCGGAATTGGCGGAACAGCCCCAGCGCATCGTTCTGGCTCTGACCAAACTAGATGTTGCCAAGGCCAAGGGCATCGATGTGAATCCGGACGCATTGCAGTCAGCTATGGGGATGCCGGTGGTGGCGCTGGATCCCCGTCGTAAAGCGGGAATGGCGCGGTTGGCCGACGCGGTAGCAGCGGCTCTGGACGGATGTAGTTCGGTGTCGTCACCGATTCGCCAGGTCGATGGTGAATCGATTGAACGCCTGGACGACGCACGCTTTGCCGCGATTGATGCGGCGGTTGCGGCATCTACGGGCGGGGTAGAAGATCGCCAGACTTTCTCCGACCGCATTGATAACGTGGTTCTCCATCCGGTACTCGGACCGATTGTGTTCCTGGCAGTTATGTGGGCAGTCTTCCAAATCACGACGACGGTAGCAGCACCGTTGCAGGACGGTTTGGAAACCCTTATTACCGGTAATTTCGCAGATTTGGTTACCCGTGGATTAGAAGCGGTGGGATGGGATCATCCGATTGTCACCGGGCTGCTTGTAAACGGCATCATCGGTGGTGTCGGCATGGTGCTGACCTTCGTTCCGCTAATGGCACTCATGTTCCTGTGCCTCGCAGTACTCGAGGATTCAGGGTATATGGCGCGTGCAGCCGTGGTGGCGGACCGTGTCATGCGTGCAATTGGTCTTCCGGGTAAGGCATTTATTCCGCTCATCGTCGGCTTTGGCTGTAATGTGCCAGCAATCTCGGCAACACGTGTGCTGAGTAATCCGCGCCACCGCATTTTGACGGCTCTACTGGTTCCGTTTACCTCCTGCTCGGCGCGCCTGACCGTGTATGTCATGTTGGGTGCGGTGTTCTTTCCGGAACACGCGGGCACAGTCGTCTTCGCTATGTACGTGATCTCGATTCTGCTGATCGTTCTGACCGGCCTTGCACTGCGTAAGACCTTGTGGCGCACCATGCCGTCGGAACCGCTGGTCATTGACCTGCCAACCTACCAGCTTCCGACCGCACGGCTGGCACTATCTGTGATGTGGATGCGTCTGAAGGGATTCCTGCAGACCGCTAGTGGAATCATCGTCAGCACCGTCATCGTCGTATGGCTACTGATGTCTATTCCGGTTGTCTCCGGGCACTCCTTTGCCGATGAAGACCTGGCACCGCAGGACTCCGCATACGGTGCAGTCAGCGAAACTATTGCTCCTGTGTTTAACCCGGCAGGATTCGGTACATGGTCTCTGACAGGTCCGTTGGTGACGGGCTTTGTGGCCAAGGAAGCCGTCATTTCTACCTGGGCACAGACCTATGCAGTGGAGGACGTCACCGACTCCAATTCGAGCGAACAGGCCTCCAGCCCGCTCGCGGAGAATATTCGACGTGACTTTGACAATGCATCCGATGGACACGGATTGGCAGCAGTCTGGGCCTATATGATCTTCCTGCTGGCTTACACACCGTGCGTGGCTACGCTCGCGGCACAACGTCGAGAGATCGGCTTGAAGTGGACGGGCTTCGGTTTGCTAGCGCAGCTGGTCGTTGCATGGGCACTGGCCGTGATTGTTTTCCAAGGGTTGAAGCTGTTCCTGTAAAGCCTCGTTGATTCCTAGTAGCTTCGGCAAAGCTACTAAGTCACACTTGCGAACTAGAAATCAGATCCAACAAGAATCGCGATACGGAAAGGAGCTATCGCCGTGGGACTCTTTAGAGCCAGGAAGAATACGACGGTTACTCGTCGGCCTTCAGAAGCCGTTCAGGATGCAATTGCGCAGGGCATTAGCTCTCGACGCAAGATTTGCGAAATCACCGGCCTGCAGCGAGCAACGGTAGACCTCATCCTTGACCGAATGGAACACACCGGCCAACTGCGCCGGGAATCCCTCGGTGGCATGTGCCCAGGCGGAGGTTGTTCCAACTGTGGAATGTCCGACAGTGGTACGTGTGCTGGCGGTAGTTCTAATAGTGGTCCGGTCGCACTGGTTCTGACACGCAGGCCACCTTCTGCAGCCTAAGTCTTGAGCTTCGGCTCGGTATTCTCCGCACACAATGCGGAGAATTTGGCTTGTCATGCGACAATAGCAGCTAGTATGACGAATTTTTCCAACAACTTTGATGAGGTCAGCGACGAAACGTCGCAGCAAGCTCGCACCTCGCACGAGATGGACGATTTTTTCATCGACGCTAACGATGCTGGCGAAAACGCCGATAGTGCCTCCGGGGATGCGTTCGCAACGAACGTCGGCACGCAAGGGGAACCTACCGTCGGTGATTTGGATTTGGAGGCGCGTTCCTCTCTGCGCCGGCTGACCAGGTCAGTAGCACATACTGAATCCGAAGAGGTGATGGTCGAGTACCGTCAGCTCCGACTGGAGCGCGTTGTGCTGCTCGGTGTCTGGACATCCGGGACCCTGCAGGAAGCCGAAGTGGCGATGGAGGAGCTCGCCGCACTGGCAGAGACTGCAGGTTCGGAAGTTTTAGAGATGGTGCTGCAGCGTCGTGATAAGCCGGACCCTGGTACTTACGTGGGATCTGGCAAGCTCAACGAGCTTCGCGATATTGTCGCCTCTACCGGCGCAGATACAGTTATCTGCGACGGTGAGCTGTCACCTGGCCAATTGGTGGCGCTGGAGGACCGGCTTGACGCCAAGGTAATTGACCGCACCATGCTGATTTTGGATATCTTTGCTCAGCACGCGAAGTCCAAAGAGGGCAAGGCGCAGGTCTCGCTGGCACAAATGCAGTACCTGTACACGCGTCTGCGCGGCTGGGGCGGCAACCTATCGCGTCAGGCTGGCGGTCGCGCGGGCTCCAACGGCGGCGTGGGTCTGCGTGGTCCGGGCGAAACTAAGATCGAAACCGATCGTCAGCGACTACGCCAAGATATGGCGCGGATTCGCAAGGAATTGGCCGGCATGAAGACTGCGCGCGAGATTAAGCGCGCACGTCGTAAGGCTGGACACCTGCCGCGCGTGGCAATTGTCGGCTACACCAACGCGGGTAAATCTTCGTTGCTCAACGCACTGACAGGCGCTGGTGTGCTGGTGGAAGACGCGCTGTTTGCAACGCTGGATCCGACGACTCGTCGCACCAAGCTTCGCGACGGTCGCACGGTGATTATGACCGATACGGTCGGATTTGTTCGCCACTTGCCGACGCAGCTCATTGAAGCTTTTCGCTCGACCTTGGAAGAGGTGCTCGAAGCCGACGTCATCATGCACGTCGTAGACTCCTCTGACCCATTCCCGCTGGAGCAGATTAAGGCTGTCAACAAAGTCATCAACGAAATCGCGGAGGAAGAAAAGGCCGAGATTCCGCCCGAGCTGTTGGTAGTCAACAAGGTGGACAAGGCCGATGGCATTACCCTGGCGCAACTGCGCCACCAGCTCGATGATGCGGTCTTTGTCTCTGCGCGAACGGGTGAGGGGATTGGTGAACTGGAGACCCGACTCGAGCTTGCTCTCAATGAGTTGGAGTCTCACGTCCATATGTTGATTCCCTATGACAAGGGCAATATTGTCTCCATGCTCCACGAAGATGCGACCGTGCTGTCGGAGACATGGACAGAGCAAGGCACCCAGATGGATGTGCGTTTGCCCACTAGCCTCGCGGATGAACTGTCGGCATACCGCATCGAACCTGCAGCGGATCCTCACTTCACGGCGGATGCGAATGAGGATAGTAGCAACGACGCCTAGTCGGAAAAGGGAGAGCGGAGTTGGAATAGGGAGAGCGACAAAGAGCTCCGGCAGTCCTGGGTTTAATGCGGTATCCGTGGCGTGATCTGCGGTGGGCATCCACTAGCATTACAACCATGAATTCTACTTCTGACGCGGAGACCCAACAGGGAACCTCCGCAAATCCGCCTGCTGAAAACGCCGAACGTGGCCGTCTTTTCGGTTGGGATATTCACGGTGACGGTCGGAAGATTGCACCGGGAGCCGTGGTGGCTCCCAACGAACGCCTCGATTGGCCTCGTACAATTGGCATTGGCGCACAGCACGTCATTGCCATGTTTGGTGCAACTCTTCTGGTGCCGCTGTTGACTGGTTTCCCAGTCAATACCACACTGCTGTTCTCGGGTATCGGCACGATTGTCTTCCTGCTAATCACCCGAAACCGCTTGCCCTCTTACCTGGGCTCGTCGTTTGCCTTCATCGCACCACTGACCGCGACACAGGCGCAGGGTATTGGTGTTCAGCTCGGTGTCGTGCTCTGCGCCGGCATCGCGCTCATGCTCGTTGGCTGCGTTGTAAAGTTCGCCGGCAAGCGTGTCCTCGATGCAGTGATGCCACCTGCAGTAACCGGTGCCATCGTCGCTCTCATCGGACTTAACCTGGCGCCTGCCGCCACGGAGAACTTCGCCACTCAGCCGTTGGTCGCATTTGTCACGATGGCATCCATTGTCTTCGCAACCGTCGCTGGCCGCGGTATGGTCAGCCGTCTGGGTGTCCTTATCGGCGTACTAATCGGCTGGGTCTTCGCCGCTGCCACTGGAAATCTCTCGCCCGAGGCTACAGAAACTGTCGGCAATGCCGCCTGGATTGGTCTGCCCGCATTCCACGCGCCGGAGTTCCACTTCAATGCGATGCTGATTGGTCTGCCCGTCATCGTAGTACTCATCGCAGAGAATGTCGGTCACGTCAAGGCTGTTGCTGCCATGACCGGCCGAAACCTCGATGACATCGCTGGCGATGCTCTTATTGCAGACGGTCTAGCCACCACCATCGCCGGTTCAGCTGGTGGTTCTGGTACCACTACCTACGCTGAAAATATCGGTGTTATGGCCGCTACCCGTGTCTATTCGACCGCAGCTTACTGGGTGGCAGCTTTCACCGCCATTGCACTGGCTTTCATTCCAAAGTTCGGCGCACTCATCTTGACCATTCCTACCGGCGTGCTCGGTGGGGCAACGATGGTGCTCTACGGCCTAATCGGTTTGCTCGGTGTGCGCATCTGGATGGACGAAAAGGTCGACTTCAACAACCCGGTTAATCTCACCGCTGCCGCTACCGCGCTGATCGCGGGTATCGGCAACCTCACCCTCGACATTGGTTCGCTGACGCTGGAGGGTATTGCTTGGGGGTCGGTCGGCATTATTATCGGCTATCCAATTTTGAACTGGCTCTACAACCGCATCGGCGAGAACCGCTCGTAGGCCACCCGTCCAGGGCAGAATCTCGCACGAATGCTTAACGACGGAACCACGTGACCGTTGCCACAATGTTTCGTCGTTAAGCTGATTGCTTTTAATCGCTCAGATCTTGGGCGATGAGTTCGGCGATTTTCTCTACCGCAACCGCGTTGCTACTGGTCACAGTGACTTCATCGCCGAATTCGGCACCGAGTGCCATGAGCATCAACGAGGATGAAGCATCGGCCGGTTCGTTGTCGGGCTCGTCTGAGTCAAGGAGCTCGACCAGAATTTCTTCCTGAAAACGGGAGGCACGCTCAGCGATGACCGTTGCAGGGCGGGCATGAATACCCACCTTGGAGCCGACGTGGACATGTTGAGTAACCATGCGAGCGGCATCCTGCCTTTCTGCTTCTCGATTTCCTCGATGCCATTTCTGAGCTTAATAGGTTGCCCGGATGGGTTGGGGAATGTTTGCTGAAAATCGTAGAAATGCTCGTTGGGATAAACCAGCCGGTGCGGTAAAAACTACGCTTCCGCTGAAACGTCCGCTTCTAGGTTTTGATTATCGGTGCTGACTTGCCGCGGCCACAGGCTTTTAGCTGCCACAACGAGAATTGCTGCCACTATGCTGCCCAAGACGATTGCAGTAAGCCATGCGACAGGGTTGTCGATTGCAAACAGCACAAAAATACCTCCGTGCGGAACACGTGTGGCCGCACCCAAAGCCATTGAGGTGCCACCGGTGACGGCACCGCCAATCACAATCGGCGGAATCACACGTAGCGGATCTGCGGCGGCGAAGGGAATTACTCCCTCTGAAATGAAGGCCGCACCGAGCACCCAGCCCGCTTTGCCGTTTTGACGCTCCGCCGAACTGAACAGCTTTGGTCGGAGCACAACTGCCAGAGATGTAGCCAATGGAGGTACCATGCCCGCCGCCATCACAGCGGCCATGACCTTCCATGATGCGGGATCTGCTGAGGCGATGTTTGCGACGGCAAAAAGATAAGCAGCCTTGTTGATCATTCCGCCCATATCCACGCACATCATTGCGCCGAGAAGACCACCGAACAGGAACGCCGCCGTCGTATCCAGTGATTGCAGCCACTGCTGCAGAGCCGTCATCAGCCAAGCCAGCGGCATCCCGAGCAGCAGGTACATGGTGAGCCCAACGGCCATAGCTCCGAGCATAGGAATCACGACAACCGGCATCAGCGGTCGCAGCCAGTCCGGGACTTTCATCCTCAACAGTAGGGCTACAACTAGTCCCGCCAGGATGCCTGTCACCAGGCCCCCAAGGAAGCCGGCGCCAACCGTGACCGCGATGGCACCGCCAATAAAGCCTGGTGCAATGCCGGCTCTGCCAGCCATGCCAAAGGCGATATAAGCACTCATTACAGCCACAATGACCTGCATGCCGTGGTTGCCAATGGCAAAAAGCGCCGAGCCGAGATACAGCCACAGCCCACTACGATCAATTAGCACGGTGCCGAGATCTTTTGTCGGCACAGCAATCGGGGCATCGAGTCCGATAATCTCCGGCAGCCGCAAATCCCTAGTCACGGCGTCAGCTACTACACCAACCTGATGACCGCCGACGAGGAATCCCAGCGCAATCAACAACCCCGATGCGGCCACGAACGGCACCATATAGCTGACACCGGTCATAATGGCATCACGAACCCAGTGTCCGAAGGCTTTGTCACCGCCTAAGGATGATTTATGTGCCCCCACCTTGGTAGTTGCTTGTACCCTCTCAGATGAAGGGTCCGCGCCGGTAGTACCGGTTTGCGGACCGGCCTCCTTGTCGTGGTCATCCTTAGGTTGCGGCGCCTTTCGGTCGTAGGCGCGAACCCGTGATTGTTCTGCTTTTGCCTTCGCTTGTTCAATAACCGCAGTAGGTTCATTGACTGCCTTACGAATTGGCACTTTGACCTGTGGTTTATCGCTGAAGCGCTTAAGCCCCGTAACCCCAATATCGGCTGCGATTACTAGCACGTCGGCCCGGGCAATTGCCTCTGCGGGGGCTTCCTGGGTTCCTGCCGAGCCCTGCGTCTCTACAGTTAGTGTGACATCAGACATGCTTTCTGCCGCGCCAGTAAGCGCTTCGGCTGCCAAATAAGTGTGTGCGATGCCCGTGGGGCAGGCCGTGATGGCGACGATATTGGTCTTCGCCGGAGGTTTTTTCGCTTTCCGACGAGGCGCTTTGGTGACGTGCTCGCTAATGATCCGGGCAGTCTCTTCATCGCTTTCAGCACCGCGAAGAGCTGCGCGAAACCCCTTATCGCGAAGTGCTTTTGCGAGTGCGGCCAGAATATCGACGTGGACATCGCTGTTACTAGATGGGACACCAATGAAAAAGAGCAGGTCCGCCGGCCCATCTGGTGTGGTGAATTCTGTAGCGCTGGTTAAGCGGGCAAACATCAGGGTCGGCTTCGACCAGTCCTCATGGCGGCAGTGGGGGATGGCTATCCCTCCCGACAGACCTGTCGGGGCCTTCTCTTCGCGTTCGAGGGCTGCTGCGACGATGCCGTTGCTGTCGGTGGCGCGGCCGGTCTCTACAGCTTTAGCGATGAGATAGTTAAGGATCTTCTCCTTTTGCGGACCGATATCTAGGTCAAGGAACACTGTCGACTCATCGGCTAGGTCTGATGCAATAGCGGAAAAATCTGCCGAAGAAGACATGGTTTTCTAATGCTCCTTATCTAGGCATCGAAAAGCTAAGTGTCGAGCTGCCATAACCGGCCGGCCTCGGGGTGAACCTGTTCTGGATAGGGGATGGTCGTACCGGGAAGACTGGTTGCCGCCGCCCCATAAGCTACGGCGGTGGTTAGTGCATCTTGGTAGCTATCACCGCGTTCGCGGGACATAACGTAGCCGGCCAAAGCACAGTCTCCAGCACCGACCGTCGACTGAGCGACTATCGAGGGGGAGGTAGCAGCGAAACAACCGCCTGACTTCACTGAAAGCACCGCCCCTGCTTCGCCGAGAGTGGCCAGGACTTCGGAAACGCCAAGCTCGTTCAGCGCACGAGCAGCCTGCGCTACGGGAAGATAGTTCCCTTCGGCTGCAGCGGCCTCAAGTTCTTCGCCGTCCTGATCAATGATTTGACCAAGTTCGTAGGCGTTCGGCTTCATCAAAAAAGGTCGCACCTTTGGAAATGCGCGAACGACCTCAGTCAGTGGGCCGTCGCTCGTATCCATAGCAACACGAATATTCGGGTTGACCGAATACACCGCCTCGGTGCATTGAACGTAAAAATCCCTGGGGACACCAGGGGGCAAAGAACCTGCGAAAACTACCCACGTGGCGTGTTTAGCATGGTGGATAAGTTTCTCCAGGACACGCCTACGGTGCGCTTTCGTCAATGTCATGCCAGGGGAATTGAGCTTGGTGGTCGTCCCATCTGGCTCTGCGAGTGTGAGATTAACGCGGGCTTCGTTAGTCGTGTTGATGGCTTCATGGGGTATGCCAGAGACTTCCAACAGGCGCGTGAATTTTCCGGAGTCCGATGCCGGGTAGAGCGCGAGCGTCTTTTCTCCGGCGTAGTGCAACGCCTTGGACACATTAATTCCCTTGCCACCAGCCATGTCCTCAGCCATTGGTAGGCGGAACACGCCACCTCGCTTGAGCTCCGTATCGAGTCGAGCAAGTCGATCGATTGACGGATTTACAGTCAAGGTCAGGATCATGAAGCAACCACAACCTCGACACCTTGCTCCCTGAGATCGTTGACGAACTGTTCCGGGGCAGAGGAATCTGTAATCACGACGTCGATATCTTCCAATGCTGCAAAGCTGACGAGAAAGTCGCGGCCAAGTTTCGTCGAGTCCGCCATAACGATGACCTTGCGCGCATTCGTAATCATCGCGCGCTTTACCGCCGCTTCCTGCGGATCAGCAGTAGAAAGACCGTGGTCAATTGTCAAGGCATTAGAACCAATGAAAGCGACATCGGCACGCATAACCGCGAGAGTGCGGAGTGCCGTATCGCCAGCAACCGCCTGAGTAATGACGCGAACTTGGCCGCCAAGGAGTTGAAGCTCAATGCGGTTCGATCCTGCGAGTGTGATGGCGTTGGGAAGAGAGTTTGTGACAACCGACCAACGGCGGTTATCAGGGGAGTGGACCATCAGCTCTGCAAGAGCCTCGGTGGTAGTTCCAGCATCGAGAAAAATTCCACCACCAGAGTCAGGCAGAAAATCCGCAGCACAGCGGGCAATAGAGAGCTTCGCGACCTTTTGCGCGTTCTTTCGAGCGGCAACTGAAAACTCAACAGTCTGAAAAGAACGAGTAGCCACAGCGCCACCGTGTACGCGGTGAACTGCGCCCTCTGCATCCAACTGAGCTAGGTCACGGCGAATCGTCTCTGCTGTGACATCGAAAGCTTCCGCAAGATCAGCGACCGTCACGCGCCCTTCGACTGCTGTCAAAGACGCAATCTTCCGGCGGCGTTCCTCTGCGTACATTCCCCGCTCCTTAGCTGTTAAGAAATTTCAGCTTTACTATCTGTTCCCAGTATGCCCGTTTATGTCTGTTTCGGGCAACGAAAATGTGGGAAATTAGAGGCTGCGTAGGACGCTGACAATCTTGCCGAGGATTTTGGCGTGCTCCGCGGGGAGTGGGTCAAAGGCGCGATTATGGGGCATGAGCCACTTGCCAGCAGCGTCTTCGTGCCATTCCTTGACTGTTGCTTCATCTTCAAACAGGGCTGCAACGAAATCTCCCTGTTCGACCACGTCTTGGGAACGGACTACCACCCAGTCTCCGTCGAGAATGCCCGCGTCAACCATGGAATCACCCACGACCTTGAGTAGGTATAGCTGACCAGAGCCCGTAATCTCCATCGGAAGTGCCATGTGACTTTCCACATGCTGCTCCGCCAAAATAGGGTTGCCAGCCGCAATCTGTCCAACGATAGGAACGAAGATTGGCTCTGGCATGTCCTCTGGCATCTCGGGAGTTTGGGTGGTGCCAGTAGCCTTTGGCCCAGGCTTTACCGGAGTGAAAGTGCCAGCGGAGGACTTCGAATCCCTTACGTTTACCGCGCGGGGTTTGTGTGGGTCGCGGCGGAGAAAGCCCTTCTTCTCCAACTCCTTGAGTTGGTATGCCACCGACGAGGTGGAATTCAAGCCCACAGCATCCCCAATTTCTCGAATGCTCGGTGGGTATCCGCGAAGTACGACGGCATCCGAAATGACGTCAAGAATCCGACGCTGCCGATCGGTGAGTGTTTTAGGGTTAGCTTTCTTCTTTTGAGCCATGGAACATCCCTTCTCAAACTCTTTCGAATGAATCATAACTCAAAACTGTTCGAATCGTCGAGCATCGAACACTGTGCGCCCTTGAATTCTTTAGAAAACGTGTACATTATCCGTGCTCGGAGGCGGTGATGATGTCGAAAATCGAAAATAAATCCGGATAGCAGTAGACAATATTCGAACATGGTGTTATAAATCGAACATGACAAGTTACTCGAACAGTCGTTTGATGAAAGGGTCTAGACGGATTCTCCGCATCCGCCCTTGGACATAGTCTCCACAGCGTCGGGAAACGGTCGTACAACTCTTATTCTCTCCAGGCCGGCAACGGTGGGAGAGTCAACGTTGGAAAGGGAGAAAACATGATGTCTACGGTTTCAACCGCACTTGGTGTTAGCAGCACATCTGATATTGACTTTTCTCAAGTTTCCGAGCTCCCTGCTCGGACGACACGGAAAGCCCCGTTGGTGTGGGGTGAACGTAGTGCGTCTTGCACACAGCACATCGTTCGGCCCGGTCAGCGTGCACGTATTGCACAGCGCAATCGAAATGGGGCTTCATCGGCGCGAATGCGGAGGGACAGGTCGCGGCCCAGTCATGTCTCGGTCAACTACGGGCGTCCGTCTCTATCCGTTAGCAGGGCGCAGCAGTCCAATCGTAGTGATGTATCCGCAGGCACTAACCTGACTCGCCTGATGGCGGTATGGGCTCTAGGGCTTGGTGCTTTCTTCGGAATTGTCGGCAGCATGGTCTTTGAACAAGGGCAAAATGAGGCAGTCGAAAGCACCTTTACGTCCACGTACGCTTCGTACTCCGCACAATAATCATTCCGGTTTCCTGCGTTGGGGTGGGACGTAGACTGGAGACTGTGTATTGCCAGTTTTGTCATCATGATCAGACACGAGTCTTGGACTCACGGTTAATAGATAACGGTATGGGGATTCGTCGCCGGAGAGAATGCCTGAATTGCGGTAAACGTTTTTCTACGATTGAACGCTCGCAGCTGATGGTCGTTAAACGGGATGGAATCCCTGAGGAGTTCAACCGTGAAAAGGTCATCCAGGGTGTTCGACGTGCGTGCCAGGGGCGCGAAGTATCAGAGTCTCAGCTGAAGAAACTTGCACAAAAAGTGGAGGAGAGCCTCCGCGAGAAAGGCACGCCCCGGGTGGACTCAAACGATATTGGCCTTGCCATCCTTGAGCCGCTCAAAGAACTGGACGAAGTTGGCTATCTCCGCTTCGCTTCGGTGTACAAGTCCTTTTCCTCCGCGGACGATTTCGCGCAAGAGATTGCCAGCATGCGGAAGGGGAAAGGGCCGCAGGCTAATGGCAACGAGGTTAAAAAGAACTAACGCAGTTTATCCACACGTTTCTTTATTCGAGTCAGGGATACGCTCTGGGCGGTACCCAGCCGTTGTGCGAAAAGGCTGACGCGCAGCTCTTGAATGAGCCACTGAATATCCCGTACCTCGGCGGAATTCGAACGTGCCTTAGGTAGCTGCTGAAGCTTTGCCGCCAAGTAATCGCGTGCCTCAGTCACCTCATCTTCACGTTCGGCATCACGGTCCGGGTCACGGTTCATTTCCTCAAGTCGAATCTCCATTGCTTGGAGATAACGTGGCAAATGTCGTAGGTGCTGCCAACCGTGCCTTGCCACAGCGCCCTTAGGGAACATGAACTCCAGCTGGCGACGCATATCGTCAATAGCATCGCCTTCCCACTTGTTTAGCTGATTTACCACCGAGACATAACGAGGCATTGCCTGGGCAACGCCGACGACCAATTGGCGCACCTCTGAGGCGACTCCAGAACGAACGTGTTCGAGTAGTTTGTCGAATTCCTTCGGATCGCGGACCGGGCCGCCGGCAGCCATCATACGGTCGCGAATCACTGCGACACGGCAGTCCTCGACAAGCCCATCGGCGCCCCCATGTGGCCATGCGTCCACGCCAACACGTTGCTGGAGTGGAAGCCCCTTAGTCATTTGTGCACCATTTACTGGGCAATCCCGCAATAGCATTGTCAAGTTTGTGGTCGCCAACGTCGCCTCAGCCTGAGCCTTAGTTGGTTTGACCTCAATGGCCACGCCATCCTTGGTGGTCACCAGCGTCGGATACATCGTGACGGACTGACCGTCGACATTACTTTTGACCGTTAATGAGACGGCGCCCAAGTTCTCTGAAGTCCACTTTTTCACAGCTTCGCGTGCTGCAGACTTCGAACGTTTCGACACAGCAGTTGAGACCGTCGAGGCATGCTTGTCTCGAAGCGCAGCAAGATCTCGGCTCTGATCGACGATCTTTCCATGGCGGTCGACCACTGCGTAGTTAAAGCGCAAGTGTGCTGGCAGCTTCGAAGGGGCAAAGTCTGCACCATTGATGCCCGAGCCTCCGAGTCGTCGTAAAGCATCGGCAAAAACATCGACGAAGCGGCCTGAGTACGGAGTCATCGTCTCCAGCGCGCGGCGTGCGAAATCCGGGGCGGGGACAACGGACTTCCGCAGTGCCTTCGGCAGAGTGCGAATGTAGGCTTCCGCGAGCTCAGCGCGAAGACCTGGTACCTGCCAGTCGAAGCCATCTTCACGCAGACCTGCAAGAAGAGGCACGGGGACACGGAGAGTCACACCGTCATCAGGGGCGCCCGGTTCGAATTTATAGGACAGAGAGAAATCGACCGAGCCCTGCTGCCACATTTCGGGGAAGGCGTTGTCGTCGATGTCGCCGGCTTCGGGGTTGAGCAGCTTATTGGGATCAAAGTCCAGTAGATTTGGCTGCTTGGGCTTAGTTTTCTTCCACCAGCGGTCAAAATTGGTGGCCGTGGTGATAGAGGCGGGCAGCTTGGAGTCGTAGAACGCGTAGAGCACGTCGTCATCGACGACAATGCCGCGGGAACGCTGCTTTTCCTCGATCTTCTCGGCTTCGGCAAGTTTGTCTTGATTGTTCTTAAAGAACTCGTGATGTGTGTTCCATTCGCCGTCGACAAGCGCAGAGCGAATGAAGATCGAGCGGGCGGCGTCGGCATTGACTCGGTGATAAGGCATCAAACGGTCAACCACCACGGGCACGCCGTAGAGCGTCGACTTCTGGTAAGCCATCGCTGCACCGCGCTTAGTAGACCAGTGAGGCTTTGAGTACTGGTGCTTGAGCAGATGAGGGGCTACCTTCTCTAGCCACTGCGGCTGAATCGTGCCGACGTTGCGCGCAAAAGTGCGCGAGGTCTCGACGATTTCCGCAGCCATCACCCAGCGAGGCGGCTTCTTTGCCAACGCGGACGAGGGGTGAATGAGGAACTTAGTGTTGCGGGTGCCAGTAAATTCCTTGCCCTCGCCCTCGCGCGTACCAATCATCGATAACAGACCCGGTAACAGTGACTTTGCCACCTCGTCGGGATTGTCGACACCGTTGGTTGAGCTGCGGGCCGAAAGATGCCAGCCCAGCTCGGCCGTTGCCTGGTGGAGCTGACGCACCAAGTCCTGCCACTCGCGAACGCGCAGATAGTGGAGGTACTCGCGCTTGCACATCTTGCGGAATTGGTTACCGCTAAGCTCGCGACGCTTTTCCTCCAGGTACTCCCAGAGCTTCAGTAGGGAGTTGAAGTCGCTGGTGGTGTCCTTAAAACGGGCATGTAGCTGATCTGCCTGAGCTTGGAACTCCAGTGGACGTTCGCGCACATCCTGCAGAGACAAAGCGGCGACAATGACGGTTACCGCCCCAAGAGTGGTGTTCTCGTACCCTTCGACCAGCATGCGGGCAAGACGCGGGTCGACTGGGATACGGGCAATTTGTCGGCCGATGTCCGTCAGCTCGGGGGCATCAGACCCCGACGTGGTGGTAATAGCCTGAAGCTCTGTGAGCAGGTTAATGCCATCGCGGATTGCTTTGTGCTCTGGTGGCTGGACAAAGGGGAAGTCCTCAATCGCGCCAAGCCGCAGTGAAATCATTTGCAGTACAACCGAAGCGAGATTGGTGCGCAGAATCTCCGGATCCGTAAACTCGGGGCGCGAGAGAAAATCCTCTTCGCTGTAGAGACGAATCGCCACACCATCAGCTACACGGCCACAGCGTCCAGAGCGCTGATTCGCGGATGCCTGGCTGATGTCCTCAACTGGCAGGCGCTGCACCTTCGTGCGGGTGGAGTAGCGGGAAATGCGTGCGGTACCAGTATCGACGACATACTCGATACCAGGGACCGTCAGCGACGTTTCCGCAATGTTGGTCGCCAGCACAATGCGACGCCCGGAATGCGGAGTGAAGATCCGATGCTGCTCTGCATTAGATAGCCGACCGAATAGTGGAACGGCTTCTACACCTTTCCAGTGTTTGCCCTCGATGGCTTCGGCAGCTTCTCGGATCTCTCGCTCACCCGAAAAGAACACCAGGATATCGCCGTCGCCAAGCCGCATGAGCTCTTCACACGCTGCGATAACACCATCGATCTGCTCGATGGCGACTTCCTTTTCTTGCCCATTTTTCGCAACAACGGTCCGCACCAGCGGGCGATAGCGGATTTCCACCGGGTAGGTGCGCCCCGACACCTCGATGATGGGCGCAGGGTGCTTGTCGTCAGGCGCGAAATGACGAGCGAACCGTTCCGGATCGATCGTCGCCGAAGTGATAATGATTTTCAGATCTGGGCGCTGCGGCAGAATATGCTTTAAATATCCCAGCAGGAAGTCGATGTTGAGGCTGCGTTCGTGCGCCTCATCGATGATGATGGTGTCGTACTCGCGCAGCAGTCGGTCGCGGCCAATTTCGGCCAGTAGGATACCGTCGGTCATCAGTTTGATGCAGGTATCCTTGCCCACGCGGTCATCAAAACGCACTGCATAGCCGACGTGCTGTCCAATCTTTTCGCCCAGTTCATGGGCGATGCGCTCCGCGACGGAACGCGCCGCAATACGACGTGGCTGAGTGTGACCAATCTTGCCCCGCACGCCACGTCCCAGTTCGAGGCATATCTTCGGGATCTGCGTAGTCTTACCAGAGCCAGTCTCACCAGCAATAATGACGACCTGGTTGTTTTCAATTGCCTCTGCAATGTCGTCGCGGCGCGCGGACACCGGCAACTGGGCAGGGTAGGTGATGCGAGGAATCGCTTTACGACGATTTTCTAACCGCTCCAGCGCAAAGTCGAGGTCTGCAGAGATTGCAGACAGCGCCTTCGGCGCGGATGCTCGCTTTAGCCGGCGTCGGAAGGACTGAGCCTCCCGAATCGGCAATTGATCAGCGAGCTGGTAGAGCTCCTTTTTACGCGTGTCCTTAGCAGGTTTGCCAGAGCGCTGTGGCCTGGCGGAATTGCGGTGGCCGGAGTGGTGGTTTCCCGACTGGGCACGTGGAGCTGGTTTATCAGAACGGCTAGGAGTACTCATGGTTGCCTACTAGATTAGCCGCGTCTGGGGAGACAACCCACATCTGTGCTGATTAAGAGGTGCTCGAGATAGTCCGATGGCAGCAGGGAGCGTCCTACTTTGCCGCCGCTAGCTCTTCGGCAACTTCCTTGCAGTCCTCGCGCCCACAGTGCTGTGTCTCGGTGTGCTCCCAGCAATCATCGCAAATAAGCACCTGACGACGGCAGGTATCTTCGTTGATGCAGTTCTGGAAGGTGTTTGTGGGCTTGCCGCAGTGGACGCAGTGCCCGAGCTGTACGTAGTCCTCGTCTTCGATGCCATCGCCAAACTCCATATGCATGCGCTTGTCGAAGACATAGAGGGAGCCTTCCCACAGCCCCTTATTGCCAAACTTTTCGCCGTAGCGCACAATACCGCCGTCGATTTGGTAGACCTCTTCGAAACCGCGGTTCTTCATTAGTGCGGAGAGGATCTCGCAGCGGATGCCGCCGGTGCAGTAGGAGATAACCGGCTTGTCCTTCATCCAGTCGTACTTACCGGATTCCAGTTCGTCGATGAAGTCGTGCGTGGTCTTTACGTCCGGGACGACAGCGTTTTTAAACTTGCCAATCTCGGCTTCCATTGCGTTGCGGCCATCGAAGAAGATGACATCGTCGCCGCGTTCCTCGACCAGTTTATTGACCTCTTCCGGCTTCAAATGTGTGCCGCCGCCAATGACACCATCGACATCGACTTTCAGCTCACCCGGAGCACCGAAAGCGACGATTTCGTCGCGAACCCTGACGGAGAGTTTTGGAAAGTCATCAGCGCCGCCTTCGCTCCACTTGAACTGCATGGAGTGAAAAGCGGGGTACTGCTTGGTTTTCTTGATGTACTTCTTGCAGGCATCGAGATCACCGCCGACGGTGCCATTGATGCCGTGCTCGGACACCAGAATGCGGCCCTTGAGCCCTAACGACTCGCAAAGATCGCGCTGCCACAGCATGATGGCACGCGGATCGGACAGTGGGGCGAACTGGTAGTACAGAAGAATCTTGCTGATGCTCACGGGGACTATTCTAGTCTGCTCTCTCAGTTATCCTATTTTCGGCGTGAGCTGCTGGTATGGCTTAGTGCTTCTGATAGAGAGCCTTCTTCTGGTACTTAGGCTCCGAAGTCACTAGGACACCTAGGTTGCGGAAAATTGTTTCGTCCACGCTGCCCAGAATGGTGGTGGTGTGGACATCGCAGTTTCGAAGGTTCTTCAGCTCGGCGAGGGCTGCGCGGGCGTCGTCGCTGGTGGCCGCAGACACGGAAAGGGCGATAAGAACCTCGTCGGTATGCAAGCGGGGGTTGCGGCTGCCCAGGTGATGCGTCTTAAGCGTTTGAATTGGCTCAATGGCAGCTGGGGAGAGCAAGTGCAAGTCCGGGTCGATATTGGCGAGCTTCTTGAGAGCGTTGAGGAGCATTGCTGCTGAGCATCCGAGTAGTTCAGAAGTCTTGCCCGTGATGATTGTGCCATCGTGCAATTCGATTGCGCTGCCCGGTGCCCCGGTAGATTTCTCAACTTCAAGAGCTGGTGCGACGACTCGGCGGGCGGCTGTCGACACGTTGGCCTTGCTCATAATCATGGCAATGCGCTGTGAGACTTCGTCGTCTGCGCTGTTCTTGTGTTCGTCGACAAGAGCCTTGTAGTAACGGCGAACGATTTCCTGGTTGGATGCCTCTCGGCACACTTCGTCATCGTCGATACAGTAACCGGCCATATTGACGCCCATGTCGGTCGGTGACTTGTACGGCGACTCGCCCGCGAGCTTCTCCAACAGAGTGCGCAGCAGTGGGAAGACCTCGACATCACGGTTATAGCTGGTGACCTTGGTGTCATAGGCGGCCAAATGAAAAGGGTCGATGAGATTGATGTCATCGAGATCAGCTGTTGCCGCCTCGTAGGCCAGATTTACCGGGTGTTCGAGTGCCAGGTTCCAGATAGGGAAGGTCTCAAACTTTGCGTAACCGGAACGAATTCCGTGTTTGTGATCGTGATAAATCTGCGATAGACAGGTCGCCAGCTTTCCAGAGCCCGGGCCCGGCGCTGTAACAACGACCAAGTCCCGCGACGTTTGCGCCCATTCATTCAGCCCGAAGCCGGCTTCACTGACAATTTTCTCCGTGTTTGTCGGGTAGCCCTCGATATTGCGATGGCGGATTACGCTCAATCCGAGTCGCTGCAGGCGCTCAATGAAGTTCTTTGCCAGGGTGTTGTCGTCGGAAAGCTGCGTGACGACGACGCTGTCGACTAGAAACCCGCGTTCACGAAAGACATCGACGAGGCGCAGCACATCGTCTTCGTAAGTGATGTCGAGGTCAGCGCGGACCTTGTGGCGCTCCAGATCCTTGGCATTGATGCACACCATGATTTCCAGATCGTCCTTGAGACGATCGAGCATAGCGATTTTATTGTCAGGTGTGAAGCCGGGGAGAACACGCGAGGCATGCATGTCATCAAATAGCTTGCCGCCCATCTCGAGGTAGAGCTTGCCGCCTTCACCTGCGATGTCTGCGCGCCGCTTCTTAATATGAGCGGATTGCATTTCGATGTACTTTTCGCGGTTAAAACCGACAGCCTGAGCCATGGTGCCCTTTCTGAAGTCGTGTCTGCGGGGGAGCGCGCTAAAGCTTGCGAAATTCTACTGTGTCCATGGTAGTGATACCGCCTTGCGAATGTCGTATCGGTTACTGCTGTCGCGGGGGGAATTTTGGGAACTTTGGCTTATTAGGCCCCGCGTAGGGGATTGTCTGATTAAAGTCCAACATATTGATATTCAAAAAGAAATATGAAGAGGATGTGACATGCTCGATCCCCAGATGGCATCATCGTCGAATTCGGCAGAACCAACCGCACGCGCCCCGTACCAAGTGGGCAGGCGAGGCTTCCTCGTCGGAGCAACTGCCGTGTCAGCTGCGAGTATGATGCCTGCCGTAAATGGTGCATCAAAGGCAAACGCCGCTCCTGCAAACGGGGCTTCTGCCGCCGCGGGGAATTCGACCACCACTTTGAATGTCGGTCGAGGAATGGCTGACATGACAGGCGAGCCACTCGGCGCTGGCATGAACGGGTATGCGGTCATGGACCAGACCACCTCGGGTCTGCGTCTTCGCCAGATGGCGCGTGCATTCATCTTCGGTGATGACAACGACAACCGTGTCGTCCACGTCACCGCAGATATGGGGCTCATGTTCCAGTCCATCCAGATGGAAGTTCTGCGGCGACTGCGAGCTCTCTTCGGAGACCTCTACCACGAGGGCAACGTGCTTATCTGCGCATCTCATACGCATGTCGCGCCGGGTGGTACATCGGGCCATCTTATGGTCGACCTGACTACTCTCGGTTTCCGTCCCGTCACTTTCGAAGCTGTGGTCGTCGGTGTGGTCAAGGCTATTGAACGTGCACACGCTGATTACCAGCCGTCGACTATCCACCTGACCAAGGGGATTGCCAAGGATGCGGGTGTTAACCGCTCCCTGGAGGCATTCAGGCGTAACCCCGAGGAAGAACAGCGTCTTTTCCCCGACGGAGTCAACCCGGAAAGCCATACACTGCACGTGAGTCGCGGTGGTCGCGAAGTCGGATTCATTAACTGGTATGGAATTCATCCGACCACCTTCGGCCCCGAGCACACCATCATCGACGGCGACAACAAGGGCTATGCAGCATGGAAGGTTGAGGTCGACCGCGGGGTTACCCACCGTGAGCCGGCCGATGCCCCCTTTGTCGCCGCATTTACCATGTCGTGCCCGGGTGACATCAGCCCGAACATGGGGCTCGTGCCAAATTCGGGTCCCGGCAACGGAGACGAAGCAGAGTCCGCCCGCATTCTCGGTCAGCGTCAGATTGACGCTACCCAGGGTCAGACCATTGCACTGCCAGGAGGCGGAATCTCTACCGTCCACAAGTGGGTCAACCTCGGCGATGTCGACATTGACGGCCAATTCACGCCCGACGGCCAGCCGCACCGCACTGGACCTGCAATCCTCGGTGCGGCCTTCGCAGCCAGTAGCCAGGAGGACGGCGGCGGCGAACCAGCCCTAGGTTTCAACGAGGGCCAGCGTGGAGGCACACCGTGGGTACGTCAGCTCAATAACGTCGTACTCCCGAAAAATATCGGGGAGATTCAGGGCGAGAAAGAATGCCTGCTGCCAGTGGGCTACATCGATGGTCTTCTCCAGCAGACCCACATGTTCTCCATCACCCGCATCGGTGGCTTCACCTTGATTACCAACGGCCTTGAACCCACCACGATGTCGGGTTACCGCATGCGTCAGCACGTCGCCGATGTCCTCGGCGTTCCAATCGACACTGTCATCTGCCAGGGCTACACCAACAGCTATGGACACTACGTCGTTACCCCAGAGGAATACGATCAGCAGGACTACGAGGGCGGCGCAACGGCTTTCGGCAAGTACACGCTCAGTGCGATGATCTCCATCTATCACGATCTCGCCCACGCGCTTGCCGACGGCATGGCTGTCGACCCGGGCAGTGCTGCAGGTGATCTCACTGGCATCATCCCGCCGTCGCCAGCAGGAGGAAAGACTATCGATTCCGTACCAATGGGCAAGAATTTTGGTGACGTGCTCGAATCGACTGCAAGCGTCACGGTAGGGCAGCAGGCCGTTGCCCAATTCGTCGCGGCAAATCCGAATAACGACTTGCGACTGGAAGACGGCTACCTACTCATCAAGAATGACCGCGGTGAGATCGTTTCTGACGACTGGGACCAGGCAACTGTCATTGAATTTGCCAAGGACGGTAATTACACCACCGCCAAGGTCACTTGGGAGACCGGAGGAGTCGCGCCGGGCAAGTATGACATCATCGTGCGTGGTAGCGCGTTGGGTGCCGGTGATTCGCTGAACGAGTTCGAGGGAGTCGCCGCGGTGGAGCTCGTGTAAGAACGTCCAATTAAACACGTCCATGCGCACAATGTGACTTATACTTCGGCCTTTAAAAACTCATCAAGGGCTTGTCTCACGTATAGTCCGTTGTGCGCGTTATTTGTATGTATCCGTCAATTTGGCAGGAGCAATTTGCTTCATGAATACCTCAAACGATCCATATAGCAACAACGATTCTTACGGTGACGGCAGCCGGGACAATGAGTCCAATAACTATGACTCCCAGAGTCACGGTTTTCCCAACAATGGTTCGCAGGACTACAACCCTTACGGGTTCGATTCGGACGCACAACATGGCCCGCGTGGACCAGAGGATTCGCCACAGTGGAATCAGACTTACGGCCGTGAACAGGCTTATGGCGAAATTCCTTCTTATGGAACTGGCGAGTCGCGCGATAGTTACGGCGGGCAACCCTATGGTGCGGACTCGAGCTACTGGCAGCACCAGTCCAGCGGGGCTTCTGCAGCCGGTGCACTTGCTCCCGGAGTCAACATGCCAGGTGGCAATGAGCCACCGGTGAAGCCTGTGGCACAGGGGCCGACGAAGGTCGACATTGGAAGTGCCTTTTCCGCGGCGTTTCGTAGTCTAAATAGCAATTTTGCTTCTTGGCTTGGCGTCATGCTGACGTTCTTCGCCGTACTAGTCGCCCTGATTGTTGGCGCAGCGGCAATTCTCTTTGCCTCTGGTGACTTCGATCCGGAATTTGAGCCGAACTATCCAGGCGATGTTCCGTTTGAGGATCTAGGGTCAATGTTCGCGACTGTCGGCGCGATGGCACTCCTATTTGCCGTGGGCATGTTCGCGATGCAGGCATTTATGTTGCGCGGTGCATTCGACGCTGTCGATGGGCGAGTGCCGAACTACGGTACTTTCTTCCGTGTAAACAGGTGGGGGTCTCTTATCGGTGTCTACATTGTCACGTTCCTGGTGGGACTGCTCGCCATGCTGCCGGGGATGGTGCTCTTCATCGCTGGAGCATCCCTGTCCGCCAATGGCAGTGAAGCTGCCGCGGCGATGATTCCACTGGGCTACTTGGTTTTGTTGTTGACGTCGATTTTCATCATGCCAATTACAGCGACTATGCCACTACTTGTTTTCGATGGTCGAGCAACTGCGCTTGAGGCGCCGGTTGTCGCTTGGCGCCTGGTAAAGCCCCAATATTGGACGATGCTTGTTGCATTCATTCTGACGTCGATTGTTTCTTCCGCAGGTGCGATGCTCTTCTATATTGGCATCCTGTACACAATGCCGCTGGCTATGCTGGTTCAGGTGCACATCTACCGCCAGCTCATCGGTGGCCGGCGAGTTATTAATGACGCGCAGGAAAATCCGGGCTATTACCCTCCGCAGCACTAGCCAAAAACGAACAAGAAAAAGCGCCCAAGGAACCGGTACAAATTGGTTCCTTGGGCGCTATTTCGTCAGCAGGTAATTCTGCGGGGGAGCGTTCGGCTATCAAAAGCCGAACCTATGCTCCGAATATTTAGCGGGTAGCCTCGGCGAAGACAGCCTGTGCAACACCAGAGACGGTGCCTGCAATCTTCACAGCTTCCCAGACCTGCTCCTTGGTCAGACCAGCATCGCGGACGACCTTTGCGTGAGAAGTCACGCAAGCTTCACAGCCGTTGATGGCAGAAACTGCCAGAGACCACAGCTCGAAGTCTTCCTTCTCGACACCCGGATTGGAGATGATGTTCATGCGCAGGCCGAACTTGACCTGTGCGTAGTCATCACCGAGCATGTGGCGAGTGCGGTAAGCAACGTTGTTCATGCCCATAACGGTGGCCGCACCAAGCGCAGACTCGAAAGCCTCGTCAGACAGGTGCTCCTTGGCTTCCTCAGCGATCTCGGAGAAAACGGTCTCGTTGCGGGTGGCAGCAGCGGATGCAAGCAGGGTACCCCACAGCTGCTGCTCGGAGAGTTCCGTAGAACGGGTGAGAGTGCCAAGGTTCAGCTTCATGTCCTTGGCGTACTCCGGTAGACCGGAACGAAGGTTATCGATGCTCATATGAGTTACTTCAGCTCCTGCTTCAGAACGTCCATCTTGTCGATGTTCTTGGTCGGGTCATTCTTCTGCCAGTTACATGCGCAGACCTCTTCAGACTGAAGAGCGTCGAGAACACGCAGAACCTCGTCAACGTTACGACCGACAGCGTCCGGGGTAACGGAAACGAACTGAATGATGCCGTCCGGGTCAATGATGAAGGTTGCGCGGTCTGCAACACCGTCAGCGTTCTCGACGCCGAGTGCACGCATCAGGTCATGGCGGATGTCGGAGAACATCGGGAACGGGATGTCCAGCAGTTCCTCGTGGGTTGCACGCCAGTTGAAGTGGGAGAACTCGTTGTCGCCAGAGCCACCGAGAATAACGGTGTCACGGTCCTCGAATTCCTCATTCAGCTTGCCGAATGCAGCAATCTCAGTCGGGCAGACAAAGGTGAAGTCCTTCGGGTAGAAGAAGACGACCTTCCACTTACCCTCGTAGGACTCATTGGTTACCTGCTCGAAGTAGTCATCCGGAGAAGAAGCGTTTGCATCACGCAGGTTGCCGCCCTTCAGAGCGGTCAGAGAAAACTCGGGGAACTTGTCGCCAACAGTCAAAATTGCCATGGAATCCTCCTGAATGTATTCCTTTTGGGGTCACACACCATTATGCCTATGGATTCCCGAACCGTCAAGAGGAAAAAGTTAATAAGCTCGTGTAGGCTTATAGGTATGCGTAATAGAGATTATCGGCCCACTTTGCCTCAGTTACGTGCCTTTGTCGCGATTGCCGATACCGGTCACTTCGGTCAAGCCGCTGCCCGCCTCGGCATTTCACAGCCCAGCCTGTCACAAGCGCTTTCCACCCTTGAGCAGGGACTGGGGGTGCAGCTTGTAGAGCGTTCGACTCGCCGAGTGCTGGTGACGCCACTCGGTCGCGGTCTGATTCCATATGCCCGCCAAGCATCTGAAATTGTTGACGAGATCGTTGCTCGCGCCTCTGGCCGTACAGATGATTTGTCCGGACCACTATCCATTGGTGTTATCCCTACGGTTGCTCCATACGTGCTGCCCAACTTCCTCCAGTTGGTTCGTGACGAGCTGCCAGATCTAAAGCCTAGGATCGTCGAAGAGCCGACCGAGCGCCTCATCGAATCACTTCGCTCCGGCACCATTGATGCAGCCATCATGGCACTGCCGTCCGATGTGCCTTCCTTTGAAGAGATCTACCTCTACGACGAAGAGTTCTACATCGTCGTGCCAGAGGATCATCCGCTGGCAGGTAAGGAAGAGGTAAAGCTTGAGGCAATCAGAGACTTGGACTTGCTTCTGCTTGACGACGGTCATTGCCTGCGCGACCAAGTGTTGGATATTTGTCGCAAGGTCGATGCTGTTCACGGCGAGACCTCCAGCTTGGAAACACGGGCGGCTTCTCTATCGACCGTCGTGCAGTGTGTTGCCGGTGGGTTGGGGCAGTCGCTTGTACCGGAATCGGCTGTCAAGATTGAGGCCGACCGTCCCGGCCTGGCTGTTGCGCGATTCGAAGGTCCGGCACGGCCGGGACGCACCATTGGGCTGGTTCACCGGGCATCATCGGTACGCGGCGGCGAGTTCAATCGAATTGCCGAACTGGTACGGCAAGCATACATAGACGCTGTTGCCTAAAGCTCTCTTGGCGCATGCCGCAGTAGCGTACGAAATAAGCAAAAACCGGGCTGGCAGTTCCGGGTTAAGTGACAAAAAGTGTGTCTGATTTTCAGCCTATTTGCTGGTCAGGCCGCATAAAACGGGCTTATATAAGGT
>NZ_JASPJT010000030.1:0-1259 GCF_030232425.1 Corynebacterium sp. MSK019
ACCCGCCAATCGAAATACAGTGCCATCAAACCCATTGCGCTTCAACACATCGCCAACGGGGCATCAGCAAGCGCGGTTGGACGCGAATTAGGGATACCCCAACCAACTGTCAGCCGGTGGGCGCGACAAGCCGGAATTGCGATTCAGCACCAGTCGCACTGCCCGAAGTTGTCGATGTTGGATAAGCATCGCGTGATCTACGAGATGCTTATGGCCGGCACATATAGTGTTGCCCAGATTGCTGCACAGGCTGGGGTGTGTACATCCACGGTGTATAACCGGCGGGCTAGTTTAACCACTATGAATACCCGCAGCCGGATAACACCCGGTGATGTATCTCGTGTTGGCACTGGTCGGCGGCTAGGGCTGGCCGAACGCTTAGTCATTGCTGATTGCCTGCGGGCAGGGCATTCGCACCGGCGTATCGCCCAGATAGTCTGTCGTAGTCAATCTACCGTCAGCCGTGAAATCGCGCGCAATAGCGTCGATGGTATCTACGATGCTTATCAGGCTGATCAGGCAAGCCGCGGGCGTCTTGCTCGTCCAAAGCCGCGCAAACTCGATGACAATCGATTCTTACGCGCCCAGGTTGTTGGTCTGCTCAACCGTGGGGCCTCGCCGCGTCAGGCCAGTGACAGGTTGGCTGCACTGTGGGGTGATAATACGTCCATGACTATTAGCCACGAGTCGATTTACCAGGCCCTTTACGTACAAGGGGCAGGCAGCTTGCGCAAAGAACTTGTGTTTGAAAAGTCCTGCCGGACTACCCGGCCAGGGCGTAAACCCCGCTCGCTTCTCGCTGGGGTGCCCAAGCCACGTGGAAAACGCTGGACTCATGATGCCAATATTTCACTTCGCCCAGCCGAAGCCAATGATCGTGCGGTACCCGGTCATTGGGAAGGCGATTTGATTATTGGCGCAGATGGCACCAGTGCTTTAGCGA
Organism: Corynebacterium sp. MSK019; assembly: GCF_030232425.1. NCBI lineage: Bacteria > Bacillati > Actinomycetota > Actinomycetes > Mycobacteriales > Corynebacteriaceae > Corynebacterium > Corynebacterium sp. MSK019. The sequence goes on from NZ_JASPJT010000030.1 coordinate 944, forward strand.
CGTTGGTGGAACGCCGCAGCAGGTTTGTGCTGCTCGGCAGACTCGGCACTGACCATACTGCCGCCAGTGTCAATGAGGTCATGGTGCGGATGATTCGTCGGCTTAAAGAGTCGATGGACACCACGATGTCGACGTTGACCTGGGATCAGGGAGTGGAGTTTGCCAAACACACGGAGTTTTCTGTCGCGGAGAATATCCAGGTGTTTTTCGCCGATCCGCATTCGCCGTGGCAGCGAGGTAGCAATGAGCGGATGAACCGGGATATCCGGTTTTATTTCCCCAAAGGCACCAACTTTACCGATGTCACCGACCAAGA
>NZ_JASPJT010000031.1:0-922 GCF_030232425.1 Corynebacterium sp. MSK019
AGCTATTCTTTGGTGATTTGTGGTGTGTGGTCTGGGGTTATGGTGGCATGCGGACACACTTTTCTTTACTTAACCCGGGGTAGGGGCTCGAGTGAGGGGCTCTGGATTAAGCGGGGGCAGGGGCTCGAGTTAGAGGCTCGAGTTAGAGGTCAGCCACTCATCGATGAGCTATTCACTTATGGTTCCGCTGGGGCTCATCGATAAGTGAATAGATTATCCATAAGTGCGCGCCAAATGTCTGCAAACGTGACAAGAAATACCACTGCCTACCTGCTGATTTGTGCTTAGTGGTGATTTCGGGTTAATCTTTGCAAGGCTTCACGGAGAGCACAGAGCGAAACGAAGCGGTCAACAATTGGCCACAGAGTTACGTGCTGGGTTTAACGGATGCTGATGCCCCCTTAGCTCAGTCGGCAGAGCGTTTCCATGGTAAGGAAAAGGTCGACAGTTCGATTCTGTCAGGGGGCTCTGTTCTTTTATACGGACTTATGTCCGGTAGAGAATAGGGGCGATGTAGCTCAGATGGTGAGAGCGCACGACTCATAATCGTGAGGTCGGGGGTTCGATCCCCCCCATCGCTACTACGGACAGTGATGTTCGTCGAACCCCGCCTTGATTATGCAGCAATGCAGTAAGGTGGGACATTGTCAGCTAAGGACTGAGAAGTTCTTTCGCTGGTGGTGAAGGGGCGTGGCTCAATTGGTAGAGCAGCGGTCTCCAAAACCGCAGGTTGCAGGTTCGAGTCCTGTCGCCCCTGCAAGTACCCGTCATCCAGGGCGTATGAAAATGCGTCTGGGTGGCGGGTTTTTCGTTTATGTTCGGTGGCGGTGGGGCAATGCGAGTTACGGGTTAAGTGACAAAAAGTGTGTCCGCTCGGTGTGTCGCCGGGTGGGCCCTTTTTATCTCATGGGCCCTTTCCGGA
>NZ_JASPJT010000032.1:0-672 GCF_030232425.1 Corynebacterium sp. MSK019
ACAAGGAATTTCGCTACCTTAGGATGGTTATAGTTACCACCGCCGTTTACTGGGGCTTAAATTCTCCGCTTCGACCCACAAAGGGTCTAACAGGTCCTCTTAACCTTCCAGCACCGGGCAGGCGTCAGTCCGTATACATCGACTTACCCGTCTTCGCACGGACCTGTGTTTTTAGTAAACAGTCGCTTCCCTCTATTCTCTGCGGCCACAACCAGCTCAACCACGTCGGTCACCAGTCATGACCCCCCTTCTCCCGAAGTTACGGGGGCATTTTGCCGAGTTCCTTAACCACAGTTCTCCCGATCGCCTTAGTATTCTCTACCTGACTACCTGTGTCGGTTTCGGGTACGGGCCGTATATCCACATCGCTAGAGGCTTTTCTCGGCAGCATAGGATCACCAACTTCCCCAAAACGGGTACGCATCACGCCTCACCCTATATGTGCTCCGGATTTACCTAGAACACGGGCCACACGCTTACACCACGATATCCATCACGTGGCACGGCTACCTTCCTGCGTCACCCCATCACTTGGCTACTACCAGTTCAGGTCCCCAGCATCACACACACCAACCAACCTAAAAGGCTAGTAAACGGCGCGTGTTCAGGTGGGTTAGTATCCCTGATTCACCATGGGCGCGGACACACGGGTACGGGAATATCAACCCGTTA
>NZ_JASPJT010000033.1:0-578 GCF_030232425.1 Corynebacterium sp. MSK019
ACCCGGAAGCTAAGTCCACCAGCGCCGATGGTACTGCACTCGGGAGGGTGTGGGAGAGTAGGTCGCCGCCGGCATAATAATCTTGTTTGTGGGTCGTGGTTGCCTTGCCCCTTGTGTGGGGTTGGGTGCTGCGACCCACTTTTTGTTACCCACGAGTAAACGGGATTAAATAGGGGTTGGTCTGCTCGGTAGCGGAAGGCGGGCTTACCGGTGTCTTGAGGCTTAAGGGGGCAAAGGGTGTCCGGGTTAATGGACACAGGCGTGTCCGCTTAGAGGATCGCCCGGTTGGCACCTTTCGCTGCTTACCCCAATGTGAGTTACTGACTGCCTTTATGGCTGTCATTGGCGGGTGAATGCGGGGTTAGTTCCTGGGTCTATGGCAGCGGCTGTGGGCTAATTAAAGTTACTGACTGCGTTTATGACAGAAATAGCGTGGTAGGTTCAGGCGGTGAATGCATCACCACTTTCGACCAGGAGAAGTAGTGAAGCAAACCCGCCAATCGAAATACAGTGCCATCAAACCCATTGCGCTTCAACACATCGCCAACGGGGCATCAGCAAGCGCGGTAGGGCGCGAT
>NZ_JASPJT010000034.1:0-460 GCF_030232425.1 Corynebacterium sp. MSK019
GTACGTAAAGGGCCTGGTAAATCGACTCGTGGCTAATAGTCATGGACGTATTATCACCCCACAGTGCAGCCAACCTGCCACTGGCCTGACGCGGCGAGGCGCCACGGTTGAGCAGATTGACAACCTGGGCGCGCAAAAATCGATTGTCATCGAGTTTGCGCGGCTTTGGACGAGCAAGACGCCCGCGGCTGGCCTGATCAGCGTGATAGGCATCGTAGATACCATCGACGCTGTTGCGTGCGATTTCACGACTGATAGTGGATTGACTACGACAGACTATCTGGGCGATACGCCGGTGCGAATGACCTGCCCGCAGGCAATCGGCAATAAGTAAGCGTTCGGCCAGCCCTAGCCGCCGACCAGTGCCAACACGAGATACATCACCAGGTGTTATCCGACTGCGGGTATTCATAGTGGTTAAACTAGCCCGCCGGTTATACACCGTGGTTGTGCACACCCC
>NZ_JASPJT010000035.1:0-339 GCF_030232425.1 Corynebacterium sp. MSK019
GAACTTACAGAAAAACAAGATGCTCGCGTCCACTATCCAGTTCTCACACAACACCCACACACCACACACAAACCACCACAACAGCAGCCTGCCCGCAGCACGCAGCAACCTGTAAACAGGAACAACAACATGTGTCATCCCAGACACCCAACAGCGCACCAACAACCAACCAACACAAAAAGGAAAGCACAAACGCTTAAAGTCATCACACGCACGCGCAGACCACCACTTCAGTGATCTAACCAGTAGGTGTTCCACCCAAAAAAACAAAAAATAGCCACACGCCACCAACACGATGACACATGACACAAAGAAAAAATAATCTCCTTAGAAAGGAGG
>NZ_JASPJT010000036.1:0-275 GCF_030232425.1 Corynebacterium sp. MSK019
GCTGTGCCCTTAGGGCGAGGCGGGTGGCTTTCCCCTTTGGGCTGGCCGCAGTGTCCCACACCACTGCTCGCGAACCGGCCAGGACAGCCGGCTGTGGCATGGTGAAGTGCTGCGAAGAAGCGTGCCGCGAGCTCTAAATCGCGCTTGGACGCCATGGGAAGAGTGTAACGCGCGTTGAGTGGGCCTCCCGCCCATATCGCGCCGGTTGTCCTTACCGAAAACGCCATTCGAGCCGATAGCCAGCCTACGGACCGCTATGCCCGACAGTATTGGTG
>NZ_JASPJT010000037.1:0-273 GCF_030232425.1 Corynebacterium sp. MSK019
AGCTATTCTTTGGTGATTTGTGGTGTGTGGTCTGGGGTTATGGTGGCATGCGGACACACTTTTCTTTACTTAACCCCAGGTTTGGGTTCAGTGGGATTTGGGTTCAGTGGGGCTAGTGACTGCGGTTATGTTAGCGACGGCGGGCCAATGCGAGTTACTGACTACGTTTATGACAAAAATGGTCCGAAAAATGGCTGGTAGGGTCAGGCGGTCATTGCATCATGGATAACACCAGAGATTACCTCCCGAGGAGTTAACCCGTCGAGCACTACC
>NZ_JASPJT010000038.1:0-267 GCF_030232425.1 Corynebacterium sp. MSK019
AAGGGCCTGGTAAATCGACTCGTGGCTAATAGTCATGGACGTATTATCACCCCACAGTGCAGCCAACCTGTCACTGGTCTGACGCGGTGAGGCACCACGGTTGAGCAGATCGACAACCTGGGCGCGTAAGAACCGATTGTCATCGAGTTTGCGCAGCTTAGGGCGAGCAAGACGCCCGCGGCTGGCCTGGTCAGCGTGATAGGCATCGTAGATACCATCGACGCTGTTGCGTGCGATTTCACGACTGATAGTGGATTGACTACGACA
>NZ_JASPJT010000039.1:0-241 GCF_030232425.1 Corynebacterium sp. MSK019
GGACTTGCCTGGGCCAACACAAGAGGCATCCTGAATTCCCCGTCGTAACTCGAGAATCCCGCCGCAACTCGAGAAAAACCACGTGGTTCCCCCGTCATCGCAAGATGAAGCCCTTTCCCGCTACAGCGTCTCAGGAGAAGCCCCACGTTAGGAATTGGAGGTGGAAACGGTACTTGGCACCCTTGAGGCGCCCCCACAAAGTTCCCCGGCATCCCAGTCTCCCTGGAGAGGAACACCGAGG